>CABYXR010000037.1 GCA_902522955.1 uncultured Pelagibacteraceae bacterium | reverse complement strand
ATTGTACAGGAAAACCTGTAGCGTTTGAAACAACCTTTGATGCTTTACTTAAAAGTTTTGTATTAATATTTGTAGTATATGGCATTAAATCATGTCTTGTTCTCATGGCCATAACTACTTCTTCTAAAGCTGCGTTTCCTGCTCTTTCTCCGATTCCATTAATTGTGCATTCTATCTGTCTTGCACCAGCCATTACTCCAGCTAATGAATTAGCTACTGCTAAACCTAAATCGTTATGACAATGTGTAGATAGAACTGCTTTATCTATATTAGGAACTTTATTTATTAATGTTTCTATAATTTTTTTAAATTCTGAGGGGACAGTATAACCTACTGTATCAGGTATATTGATTGTCTTCGCGCCAGACTTTATTGCAAGTTCAACTGTCTTGCACATGTAATCCATGTCTGTTCTTGTTCCATCTTCGCATGACCATTCTACATCATCGGTAAACTTTCTAGCATACGAAACACTCTCTTTTATTGCATTTAAAACTTCTTCTGGAGATTTATTTAATTTATGCTTCATGTGAAGTGGACTAGTAGAAATAAATGTATGAATTCTAAAATTTTTGGCATGTCTTAGTGACTCATGACAAGCATCTATGTCTTTTTTTGTTGCTCTTGCTAGTCCAGCTGGAATTGAATTTTTTAATATCTTACTTATTTCGGTTACCGCCTCATAATCTCCTGGAGAGGCTATTGGAAAGCCTGCCTCAATTATATCAACTCCAAGTTCATCAAAGACTCGAGAGATTTGAAGTTTTTCCTCTAAACTCATTGAAGCGCCTGGAGATTGTTCCCCATCACGCATAGTTGTGTCGAAAATTATTATTCTGTTTTTATCGCTCATATATTGATGATGTATATTACAAGTAAAACGAGAATATGCAAATATTTATGTAAAATTAACTTTAATATTTTGATCAGATTGGGCTAATTCTTGTCTTTGTCGACTAATTTATTTTTTCCAATCCAAGGCATCATAGCTCTAAGCTCTTTACCGACTTTTTCGATTTGATGATTAGCCAAATCTTTTCTCATTTTAAGAAAATTCTTTTGTCCTGATTTATGCTCCTCCATCCATTGTTTAGTAAATTTACCAGATTGAATATCTTTAAGAACTTCTTTCATTTTTTCTTTAGTTGTATTATCTACTATTCTTTTTCCTGAAACGTATTCACCATACTCAGCAGTGTTAGATATTGAATAATTCATGTTGGCAATTCCACCTTCATAAATAAGATCTACAATTAATTTTACTTCGTGAAGGGTTTCAAAGTAAGCCATTTCTGGTGGATAGCCAGCTTCGGTTAAAGTTTCAAAACCATTTTTTAATTAATTCAACTAGGCCACCGCAAAGAACTGTTTGCTCACCAAATAAGTCTGTTTCACATTCATCTTTAAAAGTGGTTTCAATAATACCTGCCTTGCCGCCTCCAACAGCTGAAGCATAAGACAAAGCTAAATCTTTTGCTTTTCCAGAACTGTCTTTATGTACTGCCATCAAACAAGGAACACCTCCTCCTTTTTGATATTCACTCCTGACTGTGTGACCAGGTCCTTTTGGTGCCACCATAAAAACATCTAAATCTTTCCTTGCATTAATTAAATCAAAGTGAATATTTAATCCATGTGCAAAAGCTAAGCTTGTTCCTTCTTTCATTCTCTGCTCAATATGATTTTTATAAATTTCTGATTGTAGTTCATCAGGAGTTAACATCATAACTACATCGGCCCAAGCTGCTGCATCAGATAATGACATTACCTTTAATCCTGCGCTTTCTGCTTTTTTAATACTTGATGAACCTTCACGTAAAGCAACTACTACCTCTTTTACACCACTATCTTTTAAGTTTAATGCATGAGCGTGTCCTTGGCTTCCATAACCAAATATAGCAACTTTTTTATCTTTAATAAGTTCAGGTTTCGTGTCTTTATCGTAATATGTTTTCATAATTTTTAATTAAATATTTTTGCACCCTTTGTCATCGCCACTGCGCCTGTTCTAGAGGTGCTTATAAGCCCAAATCTTTTTAAATCAAGAGCTAATTTATCAATTTCGGCTCTAAGGGCAGTAACTTGTATAACAAAAGATTTTTTTGTTTTATCCAA
>CABYXR010000036.1 GCA_902522955.1 uncultured Pelagibacteraceae bacterium | reverse complement strand
GAGCTAAATTTCCAATGACATATTATGGTCAATTATCATTTAATGAAATTTATCCTGGAGAAAATTTTGAATTAATTGATCAATCTAAATTTGATAAAGATTATGAAAAAGAATTTAAAAAAAATAGACTTATAAATCAGGTGATTTTACTTAAAGAATTAAACGCATCTATATATTCAAAAGATATACTAAAACATTTAGCAACTTTAAATATAGAAAAAGGCAGCGAAGTTCTTGCAGCAAAACTATCTACTGATGTTGGAAGATACGATTTCGCTATTCAAATATCAAAACAAGCTTCTTATGAAAAAAGATTTTACAACAAATACAATTACCCAATCATAAATACTCCTAAAGAAATAAATAATAAGATAATGCCTCAATCGGAAGTAATACTTGCAATTATCAGACAAGAAAGCGAATTTGATGAAAGAGCGAATAGTTGGGCCGGTGCAAGAGGTATGATGCAATTGATGAAATATACTGCTAAGGTAGTCGCAAAACAAGCTAAACTTCCTTATAACATAACTAATCTTACAGCTGACCCAGAGTATAATATAAAACTAGGTTCATATTATTTTAATTCTCTAATTGAGGACTATAATGGAATTTATCCTTTTGCTATAGCAGCTTATAATGCTGGTCCCAACAGAGTTAAGACTTGGAGAAGAGTAAATGGAGATCCTTCTAAAGGAAAATTATCATACGTTAATTGGATTGAACTAATAAGATTTAAAGAAACTAGAAACTATGTGCAAAGAGTCTTAGAAAATATAAATGTTTATAAATATATGTTAAGTAAAAACCCTGTTCAAATTGATAATTATTTTAATTAAATGGCGGAAGAGGAGAGATTCGAACTCTCGGTACGATGTTACTCGTACGGTTAGTTAGCAACCAACTGGTTTCAACCGCTCACCCACTCTTCCATATAACCAGATTTATTTAGTTCTATTTATTAAATAACTATCTTATAAATCAATCAAAAAAATGGTCAAATGAAGAAAAATTTATTTAAAGGCTCATTATTCACTATTGGAGCCTCTCTTTGGTGGGGGGTAATAGGAGTAATATATTTTAAATTTGTTTCTTTCGCTTCACCTTTAGAGTTAACAATTCATAGAACTATTTGGACAGCATCATTGCTGTTTATCACTACATCTTTCTATTCAAAATGGAGTGAATTTCATAAGATTTTAAAAAAAAAAATAAATATTATTATTTTATTAATTACCGGACTATTGGTTTCAATTAATTGGTATACATGGTTATATGCAGTTAAAACTAACAATTTATTGGACTCAGCGTTAGGCTATTACATATTTCCAATATTAAGTGTTTTTTTTGGAATTATTTTTTTAAAGGAAAAATATAATAGAAATAAAATTCTATCAGTTTTATTAGTTGTTACAGCTTTAATCTATTTATTATTTAAACTAGGTGAGGTTCCTTGGATTGGAATTACTGTAGCAGTCACTTTTAGTTTATATGCTTTAATAAGAAAAAAGATTAAAGTATCTTCTGATGTTGGTTTATTAATTGAAACTTTATTGATTTCACCAATAGCGATTGTACTTTTTATTTTTTTAGTAAAAAATAATTTAAATATTTTCTCTTTAGATAGACCAGTTTTATCATTTTATTTATTTTGGGCTGGGCTTATGACTCTAATCCCTCTTTTCTGGTATACAAAAGGTTTTGAACTAATAGGCATTGGTCCAGCTAGTATGATATTTTTTTTAACTCCAACAGCTCAATTCTTTTTAGGATTATATTATTTTAATGAACCTTTAGTCTTAGATAAATTAATTTCTTTTATTTTTATCTGGGCCTCAGTGATCATTTATTTAAATGAATTACGTAAAGAATAAATCAAAATTATTATCATTGGAATTATTAATGAGACTACAAATGAAACAAAAAGCAAATTAGTTGAAATAAAAGTACCAAATTTTTCTACGGGAACTAAATTACCAACTAGTATGCTTGATTGAAAATTTTGGCTTGGAAAAAATAAAAGACCACAAATTAAACCAGTAAAAATACTACAAGTGGCTAATTTAGAATTAATTTCATTATTAAAAAAACCATAAAATATTGTAACTACAGCTGCACAACATAATAAATCTGCAAGTAAAAATAAATATAAGATGCTATAACCTTTTGATGC
>CABYXR010000035.1 GCA_902522955.1 uncultured Pelagibacteraceae bacterium | reverse complement strand
CACCTCTCCTATTTATATTCGTTTATAGCTTTACTTAATTGCATAATAAATTCTTTATTCGTAGGTAATTTATTCGAAGCAAGCTCTTTCTGAATTTTTTTATAATTTTTTTTTATATGATTAAGAACACTGAAAAAATCTGCAAAATTTCTTTTAGCTACAAAAACTCCCTTTTTGTCACCTATTACATGGCTGATTTCATCAAAAATTATGACAGGGCGTCTCCTAGATAGAGCCTCTAATAAAACCATTGGATATCCTTCTGTGTATGATGGTAATACAAATACATTATGATCATCATAGTATTTAATAAGCTTTAATTTATTGTCTTGAATAGTTTCTATTTTAATATTGCTTTGATTAATTTTACGAAAAGTTTGTTTTTCAGCGCCAATTATTCTTAAAGTAATATTATGTTTATTTCTAATTAAATTTGCTAGGGAAAAAATCCCTTTTTCTATACGTAATCTGCCTACGTATAATAATCTAAATTGTTTTATTTCTAAATTTTTAGGCTTTCTAAACCAGACAGTGTCTAATTGTGATGGGCTGACGATTTTTCCTTTTTTACCTCTTAAAATATATTTTCTTACACTTATAAAATTTGAAAATAAAGACACAATATTAAACATTAAATGATATAGTAATGGGCCGAGTCTACCTAGTATGGCTTTGTACTCTCCATAGCCATCACTTCTTAGATAAGTAGTCGGTTTTATTCCAAGAATTCTTAAGACCAGGCAAATTATAAAAGTATATGGTGAAATAGAAATTACTAAATATTTTGAATCTTTATTTTTTGTCGAGTCTATTAAACTTGATACATACGTAAAAATATTACTAAAAGTCTTAATTTTTTTTATCTTTATTTGGTGAGTTCTTTTTTGAGCTGATTTTCTTCCAAATAAATTTACTTCGAATTCTTTGTTTAGACCCTCAGGACTTGATTTTAAATCTATATTGTCACAAAAAAATTGATTATTTTGTGAAAAAATTTTTTCGTTTGAAAAAATAAATAATTTTTTTTTCATTAGGTTTCTTTATTTATTTTTAAAACACCTATGAAAGCCTCTTGAGGTATTTCAACTTTTCCAAATTGTTTAGATCTCGCTTTACCTTTTCTTTGTTTTTCAAGTAATTTTCTTTTTCTATCAGTCGCTCCACCTCCATGAATTTTAGTTAATACGTCTTTCTTAAAGCCCTTGATTGACTCTCGTGCAACAATTTTGCCTCCTATAGCAGCTTGAACTGGAATCATAAAGTTATGCCTTGGTATTAAATCTTTTAATTTTTCACAAACTTGTCTCCCGGTTTTTTGTGCAAAATCTTTGTGAATAATCATTGCTAATGCATCAACAGGTTCAGAGTTAACTAAAATTCCTAACTTCACAAGATCACCTTCTCTGTACTCTGAAATTTCATAATCAAAACTTGCATAACCACTTGAAACAGATTTCAGTCTATCATTAAAATCAAATACTACTTCGTTAAGAGGTAAATCATAAGATAACACCGCTCTATTTCCTGAGTAAGAGAGATTTGTTTGTATTCCTCTTTTATCTTGGCAAATTTTAATAATTGAACCTAAATATTCATCAGGAGTGATTATTGTTGATTTAATCCATGGCTCTTCAATTTTAGAAATTTGTGATGGGTCAGGCATGTTAGAGGGATTTTGTAAATCTAGAATTTCGCCTTTCATTTTATGTACTTTGTAAATAACTCCAGGAGTCGTTGTAATTAAATTTACATCAAACTCTCTCTCTAGGCGCTCTGTAATGATTTCAAGGTGTAGCAATCCAAGAAAACCACATCTGAATCCTAAACCTAAAGCACTAGAGGACTCGGGTTCAAAAGAAAAACTTGCATCATTTAACTTAAGTTTTGCTAAACCATCTTTTAATTTTTGATACTCAGAACTATCTACTGGGAATAAACCACAAAATACTACGGGTTTGCTTGGTTTAAATCCAGGCAAAGGATCATCTATTGGGTAATCAGCATCACAAATAGTATCTCCAACTTTTGTTTCAGATAAAGCTTTTATACCAGTAATAATAAACCCTATTTCACCTGAATTTAATTCACTAATATCAATTGGCTTGGGTGTGAAAACTCCAACTTTTTCTATAACGTACTCATGGTTATTAGACATTAATTTAATTTTCATTTGTTTTTTTAATTT
>CABYXR010000034.1 GCA_902522955.1 uncultured Pelagibacteraceae bacterium | reverse complement strand
TTGATCAATATTTGTGCGGCTGTTGAGTGTATTCACTCATATTCCTTAATTCATGATGATTTGCCATGTATGGATGATGACTCGGTAAGGAGGGGCAAACCTGCTGCCCACATTAAATTTGGTGAAGCATCAGCTGTGCTCGCAGGTAATTCTTTATTAACTTTAGCATTTGAGATAATCGCAGATAAAGATTATTTAATTAATCCAAAATTTAAAAATGAAATCGTAAAATCATTGGCGTTTTGTGCAGGCCACACAGGTATAGCTGGAGGTCAAGAACTTGATTTAAAATTTGAGAATAAAAAAAAGAATTTAAAACAAATAATAGAAATGCAGAAAAAAAAAACAGGAAAATTATTTAATTTTTGCTTATATGCAGTAGGAGTGTTAGCCAATAGGAGTAACAAAGAAAAAAATTTATTAAGTAAATTAGGGGAGGAAATTGGACTTTTATTTCAGTTTGCAGATGATTTTTTGGATATTAAAGGTTCAAAAAGATTAGTTGGCAAATCTACAAAGAAAGACTACAAAAAAGGTAAATCAACATTAATTAAATTGATGGGCTATGAAAAAGCAAACGTTTATGCAACTAATTTGAAGAAAAAAATATTGCTTAAATTAAAAAAACATGGAAAAAAAGCAAAAGATTTATCGGAAACCATAGAATTTATACTTAGAAGAAACTTTTAATGACTAAACTAATCAGACAAATTAATTTCCCTGAAGATTTAAGAAAGTTTAAAAGAGATCAACTAAAGCAAATCTCAGATGAATTAAGAGAGGAACTGATTGATGCAGTGTCAGAGACAGGAGGGCATTTAGGTGCTGGTCTTGGAGTTGTAGAGTTAACAGTAGCCCTGCATTATATCTTTGATACACCTAAAGATAAATTAGTTTGGGATGTAAGTCATCAGTGCTATCCACATAAGATTATAACCGGAAGAAAAGATAGAATTAAAACTCTAAGGAAGGGCGGAGGTTTATCAGGATTTACTAAAAGATCTGAGAGCGAATACGATCCTTTTGGAGCAGCTCACAGCTCAACTTCTATTTCATCTACTCTTGGAATGGCTGTAGCAAAAAAATTGTCAAATAATAGCAATAACGTAGTTGCTGTAATTGGAGATGGAGCAATGAGCGCAGGCATGGCTTACGAAGCTATGAATAATGCAGGAGCACTTAAGTCTAAACTTATAGTTGTTCTTAATGATAACGATATGTCCATAGCAAAACCAGTCGGAGCTATGAGCAAGTACCTAGCAAAACTTTTGTCGGGCAAATTATATTTTAGTCTCAGAGAAACAATAAAAATGGTTATTTCTGCTTTTTCAAAAAGATTTAGCCAAAAAGCCGGCAAGGCAGAGGATTTATTAAGAGGTATTGTTACCGGTGGAACCTTGTTTAGCGAATTAGGTTTTTATTATATAGGCCCTGTCGATGGTCATGATGTAGATAATTTGGTGCAAATATTTGAGAATGTTAAAAATTCAAATCATCAAGGACCAATACTAATTCATGTTAGAACTCAAAAAGGTAAAGGCTACAAACCGGCGGAGGAGTCAGGAGATAAGTATCATGGTGTCTCCAAATTTAATATAGCTACAGGTAAACAAAGCAAATCACAAGCAAACGGCCCTTCATACACAAAAGTTTTTGCAGAAACTCTTATCAAACATGCAGAGCAAGATACTAAGATTATTGGAATTACTGGTGCAATGCCTTCTGGAACGGGAATTAATTTATTCGAAAAAAGATTTCCCGATAGAACCTTTGATGTTGGAATAGCCGAACAGCACGCAGTTACTTTTGCAGCTGGTTTAGCAACTGAAGGGTATAAGCCTTATGCAGCAATATATTCAACTTTTCTCCAAAGAGCTTATGACCAAGTCGTTCATGATGTTGCTATTCAATCATTGCCAGTAAGATTTGCGATAGATAGAGCAGGTCTGGTCGGTGCTGATGGCCCAACACATGCAGGCTCATTTGATATTACTTATTTATCTACTTTACCTAATTTCATTGTTATGGCTGCTAGCGATGAGTCTGAATTGGTAAAAATGATTAATACTTCTGTTCATATTAACGATAGACCTTCAGCCTTTAGATATCCTCGAGGCAACGGGGTAGGAGTTGAAATTCCATCAATAAACGAGCTTTTGAAAATTGGAAAAGGAAGAATTATTAAAGAGGGAAAAAAAGCAGCAATTCTTAATTTTGGAACAAGATTGGAGGAGTGCAAAAAAGCATCAGATATATTATCTAAAAAAGGTATAGATATTTCAATTTTAGATGCAAGGTTTGCAAAACCTTTAGATGAAAAATTAATTATGGAAGCAGCAAATAATCATGAAGTTTTAATTTCAATTGAAGAAGGTTCTATAGGAGGATTTGGTTCGCATGTAATGCAATTTTTATCTGAAAGAGGGGTATTTGATAGAGGGTTAAAATTTAGATCCATGATTTTACCCGATTTATTT
>CABYXR010000033.1 GCA_902522955.1 uncultured Pelagibacteraceae bacterium | reverse complement strand
TCTAAAGCATCTTTATTTATTTTGGCTTTATCAGACGCTATCTCAGCTATTTTCCATGCTAACTGATCTTCTTTTCTTAAATTAGCTTTTGATGGATGAACTTTTACAATTATATTTCTCATTAATTTAACATATTTCTAAGAACGTATTGAAGTATGCCGCCATTTTTGTAGTATTCCACTTCATTTTGGGTATCTATTCGACAAAGAAGTTTTATAGTTTTACTTGTCCCATCTTTATATTTAATTTCACATGACACTTCATCTCTTGGTTTAATACCTTTGTCTATATCGACTATTGTAATTAATTCTTCACCTTTGATTTTTAATTTTTTTCTGTCAAAACCATCTTTAAATTGAAGAGGTAAAACACCCATACCAATTAGGTTTGATCTGTGAATTCTCTCAAAACTTTCTGCTATCACAGCCTTTATTCCTAAAAGTTTTGTGCCTTTAGCAGCCCAGTCTCTAGAAGAACCAGTGCCATACTCTTTTCCGGCCATAACAACTAGATCATTTCCTCTTTTTTTGTATTCAATAGCAGCATCATAAACACTCATTACTTTTCCATCAGGTTGTAAAGTCGTAAATCCACCTTCAGTTCCCGGCGCCATTTCATTTCTAATTTTTATATTTCCAAATGTGCCTCTCATCATAACTTCATGATTTCCACGTCTTGCACCATAAGAATTAAAGTCTTTTTGTTGAACTTGGTTTTTCATAAAATAATCACCTGTAGGGCTATCTTTTTTTATATTACCCGCTGGAGAGATATGGTCTGTGGTAACTGAATCTGCTAGTAAAAGTAATAATCTTGCATCTTTGATTGGCTTAAAGCCCTCTGGTTGATCAGGTAAATTATCAAAGAAAGGAGGTTTTTTAACGTATGTAGAATTATCTTCCCAATTATAAATACTGCTATCGACTGTTTTAATAGCGTTCCATTCTTTAGGTCCTTTTGAAACATTTGAATAGCGATCAATAAACATTTTTGCATTAATTGACTTTAACATTATGTCTTCAATTTCTTTATTGCTCGGCCAAATATCTTTTAAAAATACTTCTTTGCCTTCCTTGTCAGTGCCTAGAGAATTTTTGTACATATCAAAATTCATATTACCAGCTAAAGCGAAAGCAACTACTAGTGGAGGTGAAGCAAGATAATTAGCTTTTACATCTGGACTTATTCTTCCTTCAAAATTTCTATTTCCCGATAAAACAGAAACCGCATATAAATTTTTTTTGTGTATCGCGTCAGAAATATTTTGATTAAGGGGACCAGAATTTCCAATACATGTTGTACAACCGTAACCCACTAAATTAAATCCAAGTTCATCTAAATATTTGTTTAGACCTGCTTTTTCTAAATAGTCTGTGACTACTTTAGATCCAGGAGCCAAAGAAGTTTTTACCCAAGGTTTAATTTTTAAACCTCTTTCAATAGCTTTTTTTGCAAGTAGTCCCGCACCAATCATTACGCTTGGATTTGAAGTGTTTGTACAAGAAGTAATAGCCGCTATTACTATATCTCCATCGCTAATTTTGTAATCAGCGCCAGCAACATCTGCTTGAAAAGGTTTTTCTCTCTTTGTGTTTTCTTTATAAGCTTTAGCAAAACTATCGGAAGACTCAGTTAATAAAACTTTGTCTTGTGGTCGTTTAGGGCCAGAAATACTTGGAACAACCGTGCTAATATCTAAAGACAAATTGTCAGTGAACTCCATGCCTTCGCTTGCCCATAGTCCTTGTGCTTTTGAATATTTTTCTACAAGTTCGATTGTCTCCTTATCTCTTCCGGAAAGTTTTAAATATTTTAAAGTTTCTTCATCTACAGGAAAAAAACCACACGTAGCACCGTACTCAGGTGCCATGTTTGCTATGGTAGCTCTATCTGCTAATGTAAGATTTTTTAAACCTTCTCCATAAAATTCTACAAATTTTCCTACTACACCTTTTTTTCTAAGCATCTCAACGATTGCTAACACTAGGTCTGTAGCTGTTAGTCCTTCAAGCAATTTTCCCTTGATCTCCACTCCAATAACCTCAGGGATTAACATTGAAATAGGTTGACCTAACATAGCTGCCTCTGCTTCTATTCCGCCAACACCCCACCCTAAAACTGATAATCCATTAACCATTGTCGTGTGACTGTCTGTTCCAACTAATGTGTCTGGATAAGCATAAAGATCTTCTCCACTTTTTGATGACCAAACTACTTTGGCTAAATATTCAAGATTTACTTGATGGCAAATACCTGTTCCTGGAGGAACAACTCTAAAATTATCAAAAGCTTTTTGACCCCACTTAAGAAATGCATATCTCTCACCATTTCTAGAAAATTCTTTTTCGACATTTTGATTAAATGATTTATTAGATGCATACTCGTCTACCATAACAGAGTGATCTATTACTAGATCTACTGTAGATAATGGGTTGATTTGATTTGGATCTTTATTTTTTTCTTTTACAGCATCTCTCATTGCCGCAAGATCTGCAATAGCTGGTATACCGGTATAATCTTGTAACAAAGTTCTTGCAGGTCTGTAAGCTATTTCTGTATTTGATTTTTTATTTTTAAGCCATTCTTTCAAAGCTAAAATTTGTTTTTTGTCAACGGTAGCATCATCTTCATAACGCAGAAGATTTTCTAATAGGACTTTAAGAGATTTTGGAAGCTTTGATATTCCTTCTAAACCGTTTTTCTCT
>CABYXR010000032.1 GCA_902522955.1 uncultured Pelagibacteraceae bacterium | reverse complement strand
TTGTTTTAATTCCTCTTCTTAAAGAACTCTCATCAATTACATCATCATGAAGCAATGTTGCTGAATGTATTAATTCAACGCAAGCTGCAAGATTGATGTCTCTCTCTCCCAAAACATATCCAGATAATTTTGCTGATCCTAATGTAAGTAAAGCTCTTAATCTTTTACCCCCAGATTTAAGATGATGATCACTCATTTTTTGGATTAGACTTACATTGCTTTTGAGTTTATTTTCAATAATATTTTCGACGCCGATCAATTTTCTATTCAACAGATTCTTGAGCTCAAGATAGGCAGAACTAGCAGATTTTTTTAACGGTATGACTGAACCCATATTTTTTGATTATAATTGATTTAGTGAATAATAAATTTTTAATTCATTCCCTTATGACGCACCTATAATTCAACTATAAGTAGCGCAATAAAATAATTAAAATTTAGTCCATTACTGTTATAAGAGAATATATAACAACCATTAAATTATGTTTTCAATATTTAGAAAAAAAACAGTTATTCCTCACGTCAGACTGACCGGAATAATTGGTTCAGCAGGTCGTTTTAAACAAGGAATGGAACTTGCCAACCAACGAAATATTTTGAAAAAAGCTTTTTCTGTGAAGAAAATTTCACATGTTGCAATATCAATCAATTCACCTGGCGGTTCACCTGTTCAATCTCATTTGATTTACAGTTACATTAGAGAATTAGCAGATAAAAAAAAAGTTAAAGTATTAGTTTTTGCTGAAGACGTAGCTGCATCTGGAGGATATTTTATAGCTTGTGCCGGGGATGAAATTTTTGCCAATTCAAGTTCAATAATAGGATCGATAGGAGTAATATCAGCCTCTTTTGGTTTCAAAGATTTAATTCAAAAAATTGGTGTTGAACGAAGAGTTTATACAGCTGGAAAAAATAAAAGCACTTTAGATCCTTTCGTAGCTGAAAAAGAAGAGGATGTTAAAAGACTAAAAAATATTCAATTAGAACTACACGCAGACTTTATTAAAGTAGTAGAAAATAGCAGAGGCTCAAAAATTAAAGATCCTGAAAAAAATAATATTTTTACAGGAGAGTTTTGGACAGGTAAAACAGCCTTAAAACTTGGATTAGTTGATGGAATTGGAAACGCTGATCAGATTTTAAAAGAGAAATTTGGTGATAAAGTTATCATTAAAAGCTTTGAAAAACCAAAAGGATTTATTGCAAGAAAATTATCCTCTTCAATTCAAGATCCCGTTGATAGATTAGCTAACATTATAGAAGAAAAATCGATGTGGCAAAAATTTGGTTTGTAAATGCCAGCAAAAAAAAAAGTTAAAACAAAAAAACTTAAAAAATTAAATTTTCTTTCTTTTCAAGACATTATAATGAATTTACAAAAATTCTGGGGTAAAAATGGTTGCGTTATTTTACAACCTTACGATATAGAGGTTGGAGCGGGAACTTTTCACCCAGCGACGACATTAAGATCACTCGGTCCTAAACCTTGGAAAGCAGCGTATGTACAACCTTCAAGACGACCCACAGACGGAAGATACGGGGAAAATCCTAATCGTTTACAGCACTACTATCAGTATCAAGTTATCATCAAACCATCTCCAAAAAATATTAAACAACTTTACTTAAAAAGTTTAGCAACCATTGGTATAGATGTAAAAAACCACGATATCCGATTTGTTGAGGATGATTGGGAAAGTCCGACTTTAGGGGCAGCTGGTTTAGGCTGGGAGGTTTGGTGTGATGGAATGGAGATAACACAATTTACTTATTTCCAACAGATGACAGGAATGGAATGTAAACCTGTACCAGTAGAGATAACATATGGTCTTGAAAGATTGTGTATGTTCGTCCAAGGTAAAAATAATGTATTTGATTTAGATTGGAATAATGAGGGGGTAAAATATAAAGAGGTTTTCTTTCAAGCTGAAAAAGAGTTTTCAGCTTATAACTTTGAATTTGCAAATACTGATACTTTGTTAAAAAATTTTGATAGTACAGAGAATGAATGCAAGTCTTTGCTTGAAAAAAAACTTTCTCTTCCAGCTTACGACCAATGTTTAAAAGCAAGCCATATCTTTAATTTGTTAGATGCCCGAGGTGTTATCGGAGTAGCAGAAAGAACTGGATATATAACTAGAATTAGAGAACTTGCTAAAGGTTGTGGCTCGTTGTGGCTAAGCTCACAAAATTAGATTATGGCAGAACTTTTATTGGAACTTTATAGCGAGGAAATTCCTCCCCAACTGCAGATAGAAGCAAGATCTCAACTAAAACAGTTTATAGAAAACTCCTTTAAAGAAAATCATCTAAAATACAAAGATTTAACGGTCTATTCCTCACCTACCAGACTAACTCTTTATGTAAAAAATCTGAGTGAAAAAATTCAATTTGACGCAAAAGAGATCAAAGGACCTAAGGTAGGTTCTCCTGATCAAGTTTTACAAGGTTTTATAAAAGCAAAAAGTGTTTCAGAAAAAGATTTAATTGAAAAAGAAACCGAAAAAGGAAAATTTTTTTTTATCAAAACACAACCTCAAGTAATTTTAACAGAAGAATTATTAAAAAAAATCGTTCCAAAGGCACTTGGATCTATTAACTGGAAAAGATCAATGAGATGGTCTGATCATAATCTAATGTGGGGAAGACCCTTAAGATCTATATTTGCAAGGTTTAACAACAATAAGCTTTTATTTAAATTCGACCATTTAGAAACAAATGACGAAGTTATTATTGAGCAAGACTTAATCATAAAAACAAAAAAAATTAAAAACTTCGCAGAATATTTGGCCTTCTTAAAAAGTCAAGAAATTATTGTTGATCATGAAGAAAGAGAGAAAATTATTCTCAAAAAAATTAATTCTGTAGCTAAATCCAAACAATATAAAGAGCACTTAAATCCAAAGCTTTTAGAAGAGGTTGTTAATATTGTAGAGGATCCAAATTTACTTCTTGTAAATTTTAATAAAGATTATTTAAAGATACCTCAAGAAATTATTATTTCAACTTTAGAAAAAAATCAAAAATACTTCCCAATTTTTGATAGCAGAGATCGATTAACGAATTATTTTTTTGTAATAGCAAATAAAAAAGATGAAAAAAAACTTATTACAGAAGGAAATAAAAGAGTTGTTGAAGCAAGATTAGCTGATGCCAAATTTTTTTGGGATAAAGATAGATCTAAAAATTTAATTAAACAAATTGGAAATTTAAAATCTATTACCTTCTATGAAAAACTTGGAACTATATATGACAAAATACAACGATTAAGACAGTTAGCTGGATTACTATCAGATGATTTTAATATTAATAAAGAAAAAGTTCAAATCGCAGCATCTATATCTAAATCTGATTTATGTTCTGATTTGGTTGGAGAATATCCCGAGCTTCAAGGTGTTATGGGAAAATATTTCGCCTTAGCACAAGGATTTGA
>CABYXR010000031.1 GCA_902522955.1 uncultured Pelagibacteraceae bacterium | reverse complement strand
TAAAAAATATGACTGTTAATACAAGTATAACATCAGACTGGTTTACATTTTTTATAGCTTTAATATTTTCGAATCTAACTTTTTTAATTTTGGCTCTAAATTTTTCTGAAATATCAGTCCAATTAATTGATCTTTCTTACAATACTTTTTTTACTATTATATTTTTCCCTTTTTTTTGGTTCATATTTAATTTTTATAATTCATTTATAACAATAGGGAAAAATGCTTAACTCTGGATCTGGGAATACAGTAATCAAATCTAAATTAATAAGTAGAAGAATGTTTATAATGACTATAAGCAAAGCAATCATTGTAGTCGGAGTTTTAGGGAGACTAATTTCATTACAAATTAATGAGAGCAAAAAGTATAAAACTTTATCTGATAAAAATAGATTTAGAGAATGGAAATTAGCTCCCGAGAGAGGAATAATCAGGGACTATTTCGATCGCGAAATTGCTTCAAACAGACAAGTTTACCAAATTCATTTAATACCTGAAAATTCTCAAAGTATAGAGCAAGTTTTTTTCAGACTGAAATCGATATTAGATTTAAGTGATAAGAAAATTTTTTCTTTAAAGAAAAAAATTGCCAAGCAAAAACCTTGGGAGCCTATAATAATATCCGATAATCTCAATTGGTCAGAATTTTCTAGAATAAATTTATTTTTACATGAGTTGCAAGGAGTTGAGCCCATTGTTTCAGTCGCTAGAGTGTATAAAGATAATTCTTCTGCGCATGTTTTGGGCTATGTATCACAAATGAGCGCAAAAGACTTAAAGGATAAGAAATACTTAAAAGATATGTCTGTACCAGGTATTGCGGTTGGCAAAACTGGTTTAGAGAAAAGATTGGATCAGGAGATAATAGGAAAAGTAGGTTTTCAAAGATATGAAGTGAATGCTTTTGGAAAAAGGGTAAAACAAATTCAAGTTGATCAAGGGCAAGCTGGAAAAAGTTTTAAAACAACACTTGATCTTGATGTTCAAAGATTCACATCTAAATTATTAAAAGATAAAGCTGCCTCTGTATGTGTAATGGATATTTATAATGGCGATTTAATTTCCCTTGTTTCCTCACCAATTTTTGATCCTAATGCTTTTGTGCATGGTGTAGAAAAAAAATATTGGGAAAGTTTAATAAAAAATAAAAAAAAACCTCTTATTAACAAAGCCCTTTCCGGCCTTTACCCTCCTGGTTCAACTATTAAAACTTTAGTAGCTTTAAGTGCCTTAGAAAATAAAATTATTAGACCACTAAATACTGTCAAATGCTCCGGTAAAATTGAGTTGTTTGGTGAGAAATTTCATTGCTGGAAAAAGAAAGGCCATGGAACAATGAACATGAGATCAGCAATCAAAAGATCTTGTGATGTTTATTTTTACGAGATAGCCAGAAGATTAGGTGTCGATAGATTATCAGAAACAGCAAAAAAATTTGGTCTTGGCAAAAAAGTACTAAGCAACTTTTCTGAAGAACGAAGTGGAGTAGTTCCAAGCACTACTTGGAAAAAAAAATACATTGGCCAGAATTGGTATTTAGGAGAAACACTTCACTCAGGTATAGGTCAAGGGTATTTTCAAAGTACTCCGATCCAACTTTGTTTGATGACAGCTCAAATAGCTAATGGTGGCTTTGAAATTAAACCTCGAATAATATTTGATAAAGAAAAAAATAATCTAAAAGAATACTTAAAATTTAAAAATGAAAATCCAGGACAACCTTTGCCTCAAGAGTTGCTAGTGTCAAACTTTGATTTGAAACCGCTTTTTAAGAATCAAGAGAATATTAAAATTATAAAAGATGCAATGTATTCCTCTACTAACGAACCAGGAGGAACTTCTTATAGATCGAGACTAGAGGATAGCCAATTTACTTTTGCTGGTAAAACAGGTTCTTCACAAATTAAAAAATTTACAGAAGCTCAACGAGAAGCAGAGGTAAAACAGGAAAGTTTAGATTATAAAGATCGAGATCACGCATTATTCATTGCATATGCACCTGTAAAGGATCCCAAGTACGCAATAAGTGTTGTCGTAGAACATGGAGGCTCAGGAAGTAAATCAGCAGCTCCAATAGCAAAACAAGTTATAAAAAAAGTTTTAGAAAGAGATGTTTTAAGAAAAAGTACAAGTAATTTAATTGGAGATCCTGTTTAATGTTCCAGCCACGGTCTATTCAATCATCTTTGAGTTTTAAAGACAAACTACTCTCAGTAGATTATATTTTGGTATTAGGTATATTGACTTTAGGTATTGTGAGCATGTTCGCCATGTATTCTACTGATGGAGGAGAATTCAAATACCATACTAAAAGTCACATAATAAGATTTTCGGTTTTTTTTCTACTATTTTTTATTTTGTCTTTCGTTCAAATACGTATCTGGCACAAAACAAGTTATTTAATTTATTTTATTTTCTTTTTCTTGTTATTGGCTGTGAAATATTTTGGTTTGACTTCCTCAGGATCCCAAAGGTGGTTAAATCTCTACTTTATGAATCTTCAACCTTCAGAATTAATGAAAATTGGATTAATCTTATTTTTGGCAAAATATTATCATAGAGTTTCCATAGAAAATATTAACACAATAAAATATTTGTTCCTCCCAATAATAGTTTTAATTGCTCCTGTCTTACTTGTAGTAATGCAGCCAGATTTAGGAACTTCAATTTTGATTGCCGCAGGAGGAGTTGTGGTAGCTTGGTTAGCAGGAGTTAGATTTAAATTTTTTGCTTATGCTTTATTAATTTTGATAGCATCTTTACCAATTGTTATTTCATTTTTAAAGCCTTATCAAAAATCAAGAATACTGACTTTTTTAAACCCTGATAGAGATCCACTTGGAGCGGGTTATCAAATAATACAATCAAAAATAGCTATTGGTTCTGGAGGTTTATTTGGTAAAGGTTTTTTAAATGGATCACAAAGTTACCTAGATTATTTACCTGAGAAACATACAGATTTTATATTTACATTATTTTCTGAGGAGTTTGGTTTTTTTGGTTCATTATTTATTTTAATTCTTTACGCAATAATAGTTTCAAGAATTATTAAAATTGGAAATATCACGCGAAGTAACTTCGGAAAGCTATATTGCTATAGTTTTGGTACAGCATTTTTTATATATGTAGTGGTTAATATGGGCATGGTCCTAGGTCTACTGCCAATTGTAGGGTCTCCATTACCTATTATGTCTTACGGCGGGTCATCTATGATGGCTATGATGTTTGGTCTAGGCATCGTAATGTCTTGTAAAGTTTATAAGGATACACCAGTAAACTAAAAAAAGACCTATAATGGTCTAATTGTTTTTTGAAAAAGCACTTGTTTAACCTGCCAATTGGTGATTAAATTCAAACTATAAAATGTTCGGTGATAAGAAAAAAATTAAAGATAGCGAAAGATCACTCATTAGTGAAACTGTTAGCATAGAAGGAACTATTAATAGTTCAGGAGCTATTGATGTCGCTGGACTTATAAAAGGCCCTGTAATTTCAAAAGAAATAGTAATAAGAGAGACTGGTTCAGTCACAGGCACCATAGAGGCTGATAGAGTAGAGGTTTACGGTCATATGGACGGAAAAATTTCTGGAGATGATATAGTTGTTGGAAGCACTGGTACCGTTAAGGGTGATATAGAATTCGCAAATAATTTAAAAACTGAAAACGGCGCTGACATTGACGGCTATATAAAGAAAACGCATGGTTCTAAATCTAAACTAAAACCTGATTTCTTGTTCAGTAAAAATAAAGAAGATAAAAAAACAAATGAAAATGGCGGATCTGAAACAGTTATAAACAAAGAATCTGTTATTTAGCCTAATCTACCGCACTACAAAATCTTCAAACTTTGCATTATAAATTTCCTATGGAAAAATATAAAT
>CABYXR010000030.1 GCA_902522955.1 uncultured Pelagibacteraceae bacterium | reverse complement strand
TACGAAAAATTTTTTTTTAAAATATTTTTTAAAATCTTTAGACTCAAATAGAGTTTTATTCGTGTAGCCAAATCTGTTTAAATTGACTCTTTTTTCTTTTTTTAGAATATAATCATACCAATTTCTCATAAATCTTTTTTGCTATTTTATTGAATATTAATGAAACTTTATGTTGTGGTTTGGTGTGAGCTAGAGGTTCACCTTTATCTGCAGATAGTCTTAAATCTTCGTGTAGTGGAATGTTACCTAAAAATTCTTTATTGAACTCTAAAGCAGTTTTTTTAACACCACTTTCACCAAAAATTTTATATTCTTTACCATCATCACCTTCGAAGTAGCTCATGTTATCTATTAAACCTAAAATTTTAACGCCAGTTTTATCAAACATTTGAATTCCTCTTTTGACATCTAATAAAGCTAAATCTTGTGGAGTAGAGATAATTATTGCTCCATCAACTTTTACTTCTTGAGCAAATGTTAATTGTGTGTCACCTGTTCCAGGTGGCATATCTATTATAATTACATCTCTATCTTTCCATAAAACTTTTTGAGTCATAGTTTTGATTGCGCTAATAACCATAGGTCCACGCCAAATCATTGGTGTTTGTTCATCCACTAACAATCCCATAGACATGCATTGAGCATTAAATTTTTCAACTGGAATCATCGCTTTACCGTCCTCACTTTTTGGTTTTTCATTGATATTGAGCAACTTTGGTAATGACGGGCCATAAACATCAGCATCTAATATCCCAATTTTTAATCCTAAATTCTGTAATGCAAAGGCGAGGTTCACTGCGACTGTTGATTTACCTACTCCACCTTTGGCGCTAGAAATTAGCAAAGTAAATTTAGTTCCGCTAATTGGCGTTTTTATAAATTGTTTTGGAGGTGGTTTTTGGCTCATTGTTTTAGTTTTCTACAGTTATATATAGTCAATTTAGCGCTCCTTCTTAACTTGTTTTTAGGTTAAAAGTCACTATATAAAGTGTCATGAGTTTTAAAGACAAAATCCTATCAAATCAGTCACCTTGGGGTTCAAATCCAGGAGGAAGTTCTAATGGAAATGGTTCTGGAACGAGAAGAGAGCCACCAAATTTAGATGATGTTATTAAAAATTTTCAAAAAACTATTAACAAATTTTCAGGTGGAAAATCCGGAGGCTCGAGACCAATAATTTTGGGTTTGTTAATAGTGCTTGTGCTTTACGTAGCGAGTGGACTTTATAGAGTTCTGCCTGACGAACAGGGAGTCGTTTTAAGATTTGGTAAATTTATAAACACAACTCAACCTGGTTTACACTACCATTTTCCGACACCTTTTGAGAGAGTGCTGACACCAAAAGTTACAAAAGTTAACAGAGTAGATGTTGGATTTAGGCCAGCTAGTGATACCGGAAGATCTTCTGGAGTTGGAAATGTTCCAGAGGAGAGCTTGATGTTAACAGGAGATGAAAATATTGTTGATATTAATTATTCAGTTTTTTGGGTAATTAAAGATGCAGGAAAATTTTTATTTAATATTCAAAGTCCTGTTGAAACAGTCAAAGCTACTTCCGAAACAGCAATGAGAGAGGTTATTGCAAAAAATGAGATTCAGACAATTTTAACTGAGGGAAGATCAAATATCGAAATTGAAGTACAAGAGATAACACAAAAAATTTTAGATGAATATAATTCTGGTATTCAAATTACACAAGTTCAAACACAACAAGCCGACCCTCCTGCGCAAGTAATAGATGCATTTAGAGATGTCCAAGCAGCTAGAGCTGATAGAGAGAGGGCAAAAAATGAGGCTGAAGCTTATGCTAACGATGTGATACCGAGAGCACGAGGAGAGGCAGAACAGGTTTTACAACAAGCTGAAGCATATAAAAAAGAAGTAGTCGCTAAAGCAGAGGGTGAAGCTAGTAGATTTTTAGCTATATACGGCGAATATAAAAATGCAAAACAAGTTACTCAAGAAAGAATGTATTTAGAAACAATGGAAAAAGTTCTTGCGGATATTGATAAAGTGATCATAGATAAAGACTCAGGATCAGGAGTAGTGCCATACCTGCCTTTACCAGAGCTTAAGAAATCGGGAGGAAATAATTAATGAGACTAGGTAAAATTTTAATCCCCGCAGTAATAGTTATTGGAGTAGTCATATTTCAATCTTTATTTGTAGTTCAAGAAATTAGCCAAGCTATTGTTTTACAATTTGGTGATCCAAAAAAAATAGTAACTAAAGCCGGGTTAAATTTTAAACTTCCTTTCATACAAAACGTAGTGTTTTTAGATAGAAGAATTTTAAATTTAGATAACGATCCAGAAGAAGTAATTGCTGCAGATCAGAAAAGACTAATAGTAGATGCAATAGCGAGATTTAAGATTGTAGATCCGTTAAAGTTTTATATTTCTGTTGGAAATGAAAGAGTTGCAAGATCTAGACTTTCAACGATTATTAATTCAAGAATAAGAGGAGTCTTAGGAAAACAAGAACTAGCAACATTGTTGTCAACTGATAGAGCCAAACAAATGGCTATTATTCAAAATGATGTAAACAACGAGGCACAGAATTTTGGAATAGAAATAGTAGACGTAAGAATTAAAAGAGCAGACTTACCTCCTGCTAATAGTGAAGCTATTTATAAAAGAATGCAAACTGAAAGAGAAAGAGAAGCAAAAGAATTTAGAGCTCAAGGAGCTGAAATTGCTCAAAAAATTAGATCAACAGCAGATAAAGATGTGACTGTGATACTAGCTGAAGCTAATAAGAAATCTGAGATTATGAAAGGAGAGGGTGATGGTACAAGAAATAAAATTTTTGCTAGTGCCTTTGGAAGAGATCCTCAATTTTTTGCATTTTATCGAGCGATGCAGGCTTATGAAAAAGCTTTAATTGGAGGAGAAACATCTTTAGTTTTATCTCCTGATAGTGAATTTTTCAAATTCTTTGGAAAATCTATTTCACCAGCAATTAAAAAGAGATAATTTGGCTCTTTCATGAGCGAACTTCTTACAGCTATCGGTTTGCTCTTCTTTTTAGAAGGCCTGTTACTTGCCATTTTCCCGTCAAGAATCAAAAGTATGCTTGAAATAATTAAGAATACCTCGGAAAAAACTTTAAGATCTTTTGGCGCTACATTCTTGATTATAGGATTTTTAATAATTTGGTATATAAAAAGCTAAATGAAGTTAATAAAAAAGATATTCTTTGTTTCATTAATTTTAAATCTTGGCCTTTTTTCAAATGCTAAAGCTGTCCCAGAGTCTTTTGCTGATTTAGCAGAAAAATTAATGCCATCAGTTGTAAATATTTCAACTACCCAAACTGTAAAAACATCCTCAAATCAATTTCCATTTCAATTTCCTCCAGGTTCACCATTCGAGGAAATGTTTAAAGATTTTCAAAGACCTACTGAAAGAAAAGCCTCATCTTTGGGATCAGGTTTTATTATAAAAGAAGATGGAACAGTTATTACTAATAATCATGTTATTGCTGGGGCGGATGATATTTTAGTAAAAGTAAATTCCAAAGAATACAAAGCTAAAGTAATAGGTGCTGATCCTTATATGGATATTGCTGTTCTTAAAATGCAAACTAATGATAAATTTTCACCAGTTAATTTTGGAGATTCAGACAAAGCAAGAGTAGGAGATTGGGTAGTAGCTATCGGAAATCCATTTGGACTGGGTGGAACTGTAACATCTGGAATTGTCTCAGCTAGAAATAGAGATATTGGAATGACGAGGTATGATGATTTTATTCAAACGGATGCTTCAATAAACCAAGGAAATTCTGGAGGACCATTATTTAATTTAAAAGGTGAGGTAGTAGGAATTAATACTGCAATAATTGCTCCTGGGCAGTCTGGATCAATAGGGATTGGATTCGCTATACCTGCTAATGCAGCTGCAAAAGTAATTGATCAATTAGTTAATTATGGAGAAACAAGAAGAGGATGGCTTGGAGTAAGGATACAAGACGTAACAAAAGAAATTGCAGAAGCAGTAAAACTAAAAAAAGCCGAAGGAGCTCTTGTAGCAAGTGTAGGGGAAAAAAGTCCAGCAGATAAAGCTGGAATTAAAGCTGGAGATATAATTTTAGAATTTGATGGAAAGAAAATAGATACAATGAGAACTCTTCCTAAAGTCGTGGCTAACACAAAAGTTGGAAAAACTGTTAAACTAAAAGTTTGGAGAAATAAAAAACTTGTCACAAAGAGTTTAAAATTGGGCAGGCTAGAATCTTCAGAAGAATTTAAAGAAAAGAAAACTTTACCAAAAAAAAATGAAGAAATAGAAATAGAAAATTTAAAAATATCTGTGAGGGATTTAACAAAAGATGATATATCTTCTCGGAATTTAAAAATTACTGAAGGCGTAGTTATAACTGAAATTTTAAATAAAAGTCCTTTAAAGAGTTTATTAAATGTAAACGATATTATTATCGAGGTAAAAAGAACTCCAATTAAAAAATCTTCTGACTTAAGAGATGTAGTAAATAGAATTGTAAAACAAGGTGATAAAAACGTACTACTTTCTATAATAGACAGCAACAATAGAAGAAGATATTTAGGTGTTAAATTAAATTAGTTTGACTAAAAAAATCATTCTCTTAGCAGGTCCCACAGCTTCAGGAAAATCTAAGCTAGC
>CABYXR010000029.1 GCA_902522955.1 uncultured Pelagibacteraceae bacterium | reverse complement strand
CTCTTTCAATTTCTTCAACTTCATATGCAGTAACAGTTGCATCTTGGGGTGGAGCTTACACTGAAAGTCAAAAACTAGGGTATGGTGATCCAACTGCTAAGAAATTAGGTATACCTATTAACTGGGTAGACTATTCAGGTGGATTATCAGAAATTAAAGCTCAAAAAGCAGCAGGTAAAATTACTTGGGACATCATAGATGTTTTTGCTATGGACACTATCAATGGATGTGATGAAGGATTATTTGTAAAATTTAATTTTGACAAAGACTTTCCACCAGCTCCAGATGGAACTAAAGCGAGTAAAGACTTCTTTACGTCAATGCCTAGTAAATGTGCTGTAGGAAATATTTTATATTCTTGGACTTATGCTTATAACGATTCAAAAATCGGAAGCAATAAACCAAAAACTATACAAGATTTCTTTGACACTAAAAAATTTCCTGGAAAAAGAGGTATCTATAAATCAGCTATGCACAATATAGAAATGGCAGTAGCTGCATCAGGTACTAAGCCAGGTAAAGGTGGAAAAAATATCTACAAAAAACTTTCAAAAGCCAAAGGTCTAGATGCTGCAATTAAAAAAGTTGAAGCTCTATGTAAAGATCCAAATGGCGGATGTGTATTTTGGTCAGCTGGTGCAAAACCACCTGAACTACTTATGCAGGGTGAAGTTGTAATGGCAACGGGTTGGAATGGAAGATTCTTTAACGCAGAAGTTGGGGAAGGCGCACCATTAAAACAAGTATGGGATGCTCAAGGTTTAGATTACCAATACATGGTAGTTGTAAAGGGTGGACCAAACGAAGCTGATGCTATGAAAGCAATTGCACAAATGACAAGTGCTGAAGGTTTAGCTGGTTCAGCTAAGTATATTGCTTACGCACCTTGGAGAAAATCTTCTCTAAAAATTATTGAGAAAGGTGAGCCTTGGTATAAAGATGGTAAAACAAACATGATGACTCAAATGCCAACTCATCCAAATAATACAAAAAATTACTTCCTATTAGATCCTTTATTCTGGGCTGACAACGGTACAGAAATTGGTGAAAAATGGGAAGCAATGAAGTCTGGTCTATAATTAAGTTTTAAAGACTAAGATGATATATTATATTCAGGGCGGTTATTAAATAACCGCCCTTTTTATTTATGAGCAGTGATACACAAAAAATCTTAACTACTGACGGTGTACCTCTAGAAGTGAGTCTTAAGAAAGTTGAGAGAAGAAATAAATTTAAAGCATTTCTTCTTGTTGCACCCTTATTATTTTTTTTATTAATAGTTTATATTTCTCCAATTATTGGAATGTTATTCAATAGTGTCGATGACCGTATGGTTACGAACGCTCTACCCAAAACATTTATTGCTATGGAAAAATGGGATGGCAAAGAGCTTCCATCAGAAGAAGTATTTGAAGCTTTTTACATTGATTTTCAAAAATTAATTGAGGAAGAGAAAGAGGGAAAACTATCAACTCAATTAAATTATGAAAAAAATGGTTTTAAAAGTATTATTAAAAAATTAAGACGAAAATCAAAATCCTTTGAAGAAGGAAATTATAAAGAACAAATCATGGCAGTTCATGAAAGATGGGCAAACGTTGAATACTGGAGAGCAATTAAAAGACGCGCACCTTCTTATTCGTATTCAAAATATTTAAAGGGTGTTGATATGTATCAAAATGAAGAGGGAAAGTTCGTTCAAGTTGAAGAAGATCGAAGAATTTATAAAAAATTATGGGTTAGAACTTTAAAAATAGCTTTTTATGTCACTCTTTTTTGTTTTTTAATGGCTTATCCAATTGCACATTTATTAGCCACTCTTCCAATGAAATATAGTAATTTATTAATGATTTGTGTTCTTCTTCCGTTTTGGACTTCATTACTAGTCAGAACTGCAAGTTGGATGATTTTACTTCAACAACAGGGTGTAGTTAATGATTTTTTAGTTTGGATAGGTTTAGTTGCAGACGATAAAAGATTAGTAATGATGTATAATGAAACTGGGACTTATATAGCCATGACACAAATTCTTCTACCTTTTATGGTTCTACCGCTGTATAGTGTTATGAAAACTATATCTCCTAGCCTAGTTAGAGCCGGAAAATCTCTTGGCGGAACACCTTTTATAACATTTTGGAAGGTATACTTTCCGCTAACCATACCAGGTATAGGGGCAGGATCCCTTTTAGTTTTTATTCTTGCTATTGGTTATTACATTACTCCAGAGTTAGTTGGTGGAGCATCCGGAACTTTGATTAGTAATCAGATTGCATATCACATGAAATATACTTTGGATTGGAGTTTTGCCTCTGCAATGGGATTAATGTTATTAGCTGGAGTTTTAGCTGTTTATTGGGTTTACAACAAATTAGTTGGAATAGATAATATAAAATTAGGATAATTATGGCTTTACCAAAATATACAGAACCACATTATAGAATTTGGCATTATATCTATTTGTTCATTTGTGGATGTGTTTTCTTTTTTTTAATTGCACCTTTGTTTGTAATTTTCCCTTTATCCTTTAACGCTGAAGAATTTTTAGTAATAACAGATGGGATGAAAAGGTTAGATCCAGAGGCTTTTTCATTAAGATGGTATGAAGATATGGTCTTTGGGACAAAAAATCCATGGGGATTAGCAGCAAAAAATAGTTTTTTTATAGCAATCTTCGCAACCATTGGGGCCGTCATACTTGGTACAGTGGCAGCGTTGGGTCTTAGCAGTAGATACATGCCTTATAAAGGAATAATAATGGCAACTTTAATTTCTCCAATGATTGTTCCGCTAATTATTTCAGGGGTAGCAATTTTCTTTTTTATGGCAAAAGCTGGACTAGCAGCAACACATACAGGAATAATTTTAGCACACATAATTTTAGGAACACCATTTGTTGTTATTACTGTTACTGCTACTTTATCTGGTTTTGATCATAGTGTTACAAGAGCTGCCGCAAGTTTAGGAAGCAACCCTGTAAATACTTTTATGAAAATAACATTACCTTTAATTTTACCAGGTGTTATATCAGGAGCCTTATTTGCCTTTGTGACTTCTTTTGATGAAGTCGTAATTGTATTATTTTTAGCAGGTTTAGATAATACGACTATTCCAGTTCAAATGTGGACTGGTTTAAGAGAACAATTAAGCCCAACTATTCTAGCTGTGGCGACTTGTTTGATATTACTCTCAACATTAGTCCTAGTTGCTGCTGAACTTTTAAGAAGAAGATCTGAGAGAATAAGAGGAATTAATAGATAGTTATTTGATTAGAAGCTCAAAACTATTGATGAAATCAGGTCTCAAAACATAATCAGATTTATCATTATTTTTAATTTTTTTAAGCACCTCTAAACCATATAGCACTTTACCAATAGGAGTATATCTTTTATTAAAAGCCGGTGAGTCATTAAGTAAAATAAAAAATTGGCTATCCTCAGTGTTTATTTTACCTGTTCTCACCATTGCAACTGCACCTTTTTCAAAAATAAATTTTTTATTTAATTCAGATTCTAAAGTTCCATAACCAGATTTTCCTGATCCAATATATGAGTAATTTAGATTGTTTTTTTTACCAAACTCTAAATCTCCAGCTTGCACAAGAACATCTTTAATAACTCTATGAAAAGCAATATTGTCATATTCGCCTGCGTTAATTATCATTTTAAATCTTTCAACTGCTTTTGGAGAAATATCTGGGTAAAGTTCAATAATTACATTTCCGCAACCCACATTTAAAATAGAAATATTCTCAGGTTTAGAAAAATTTAATTTAGTTGGATCATAATTTTTCACAAACAAACATTTATTTGGAAGAATTACAAAAATATAAAAAATAATAATAATTAATAATATTAAAAGGCCAATTAAAAATTTTTCAGATCTGCTTTGCTTAATTACTTCTGTCATTACATTAGAAGTTATATTAAGAAATTGGTTAAAAATATCATCTCTGATTTAATAACATCACTTCTCTCACTTGTTCACCTTTATACTTAGATAAAGGTCTTATTAATTTGTTCGAAGCGTGTTGTTCCATGATATGTGCTGACCAGCCAGTAATTCGTGACATTACAAATATCGGGGTATAAAAATCTATATCAATACCCATCATATAATAAGTAGGTCCACAGGGAAAATCTACGTTAGGATGAATATTTTTCTTTGATAGCATTTCTCTTTCTAAAATTTCGTAAATTTTTGGATATTTGTTTTTATTTAAAAGTTTTGCGACTTTAAACATATAGTGTTTCATTGTAGGCACTCTAGAGTCCCCTGTTCTATAAACTCTATGTCCAAATCCCATTATAACTTTTTTCTTTGCTAAAGCATTTTCAATCCATGATTTAGCTTTTTCTGGTTTTCCTATTTCTTTCATCATGTGCATTACAGCTTCATTTGCTCCACCGTGTAGAGGACCTTTTAAAGATGCTATTGCACCGGTAATCGCGCCATGTAAATCTGATAAACTGCTAGTAATAGTTCTTGCTGTAAAGGTTGACACGTTGAAACTATGTTCAGCATATAAAATTAATGAAATATCGAAAGCTCTTACTATTTCCTTATCTGGAATTTTATTAAACATCATTTTGAAAAAGTTTTCCGAAAAAGATAATTTTTTACTAGGGGAAATTATTTTTTTTCCTTTTCTTGTTCTAAAGTATGCTGCTACAGCTGTTGGAGTTTGAGCAAATATTCTTAAAGCCTTTTGCATGTTGGATTTTTGAGAGTTATCTTTTGTATCTTTATCCTCTAAACTCATTAAACTTACACAAGTTCTAACGACATCCATGGGATGGGCATTTTTTGGCATTTGTTGAATATTTTTAATTATGGTTTTCGATAGCTTTCGGTTAGACCTTTCTTCTCTTATGAATTTATTCAATTGTTTTTTACTTGGGAGCTCGCCATGAAGAACCAAATAAGCCACCTCTTCAAATTCGCATTTATCACAAAGGTCTTGAACCTTATATCCTCTATAAGTCAAAGCACTTAACTCAGGAACCACGTGAGATACAGTTGTTTCGTCAACAACAATTCCTAAAAGACCTTTTTTAATTTCTTCACTCATTATTCGTGTCCCTCTGTAGAAAAATCAGTTATTTTTTTTCCTGGCGTATTGTATTTCTCATATTCTACTAATTCGTACAACCTTTTTCTAGTTTGCATTTTGTCTATGATATTGTTTTGATGACCGTCTTTAAATATAGATTTTAGTCCATTCTCTACATTTTGCATTGCAAGTCTTTGAGTAGTTACAGGATAAATAACTAAATTATAACCTAAATTTTCCAACTGATTTTTATCTAAAAGCTTTGACTTTCCAAATTCAGTCATATTGGCTAATAGATATTTATTTGAAACTTTTCTAACTTGTTCAAATTCTTTTTCATTTTTCATTGCTTCTGGAAAAATCATATCAGCACCAGCATCTTCATAAGCTTTAATTCTATCTAGAGTTTTATCGATTCCTTCAACAGTATTTGCATCAGTTCTGACAATTATTAAAAAATTACTATCTTTCCTTGAGGAAATAGCATCTTTAATTTTT
>CABYXR010000028.1 GCA_902522955.1 uncultured Pelagibacteraceae bacterium | reverse complement strand
TTGTTACCCCTTGAGTATCAAGATTTCCTCTTAGAATATGATATCTTACACCTGGTAAATCTTTAACTCTGCCTCCTCTAAGTAAAACTACTGAATGTTCTTGTAAATTATGCCCCTCGCCAGGAATATATGCTGTCACTTCAAATCCATTAGACAATCTAACTCTAGCAACTTTCCTTAAAGCGGAATTCGGTTTCTTTGGAGTGGTAGTATAAACCTTTACACACACGCCTCTCTTTAAAGGTTGTCTCTCCAAAGCTGGAACTTTATTTCTTGATATAGGTTTTACCCTACTTTTTTTAATCAATTGATTAATTGTTGGCATAAAAAATATTTTGAAAGCTGAAGTAAAATAGCCTGGGTGCTCTTTTATTGTTAGTGTTTAAGACTATATAACGTCTTACTTCTAACATTCAAAATGAGCCGTAAACTAACATCGAATTGATAAAAGTCAATGTTCAGTGATAGCAAAAAGGTTAAATTTATAAGCTATTTTGCTATATTTTAAGCTGTTTGTTCAGGTGTTGTTGAGTCAGTTTCAAGCTGTTGTTTTTTAAGCTCTTCTAACCTTGCTTTATCTTGTTCTCTTGCTTGTCTATCCCAGTCAATTTTTGTAAGTCCTGTTCCGGCAGGCACTAATCTACCAACTATAACATTTTCTTTTAAACCTTCTAATTTATCAGTTTTTCCTTTGATAGAGGCGTCAGTCAAAACTCTTGTAGTTTCCTGGAATGAAGCAGCTGAAATAAATGAATTTGTTTGCAAAGAGGCCTTGGTTATTCCTAATAAAATTCTTTCAAAAACAGCTGGTTTTTTCTTTTCTTTTCTCAAATTTTCGTTAATTATATTGATATCTAATAGATCGAGTACTTCACCAGATAATAACTCGGAGTCACCGGGATTTTTAATTTCAACTCTTTTAAGCATTTGTCTCACTATAGTTTCTATATGTTTATCATTTATCACGACTCCCTGTAGCCTGTATACTTCTTGTACTTCGCTAACAAAATACTCTGTTAATTTTTCGACACCTAAAATTCTTAGTATATCATGTGGTGCCGGACTTCCATCGAGTAGGTATTCACCTTTTTTGATCTTTTCACCCTGATTAAAGTTCACATGTTTGCCTTTCGGAATTAAATAGTTAGATGTTTCTCCACTCGCTGAAACTATTGAAATTTTTTGTTTGCCTCTTACTTCTTTACCAAACTCAATTACTCCGTCATTCTCAGCTATGATAGCGCTATCTTTTGGTCTTCTAGCTTCAAACAGCTCAGCTACTCTTGGAAGACCGCCAGTAATATCTTTTGTTTTTGATGTTTCTTTTGGTAATCTTGCTAAAACATCTCCAGCAGAAATTTTTTGTCCGTCTTTAACTGACAAAATTGTATCTGGAACTAAATAGTAACGCGCTTCATTTCCGTCAGCCTTTTTTATAATTTCCCCTTTATCATCTCTTAATGTAATTCTAGGTTTAAGTTCAGAGTTTTTAGATAAAGATTTCCAATCTGTAACAGATTTAGATGATAGTCCTGTGGCATCATCAAGGGTTTCAGTTAATGAAAGACCCTCAGTCAAATCCATATAGTTTACGATACCTCCTGTTTCAGCAATCACTGGTAATGTGTAAGGATCCCATTCGGCTATTTTTTTGCTTTTTTCTATAATATCACCATCTTTAAAAAATAACTTTGATCCATAATTTACTTTATAGATTGCTAACTGTCTTCCGCTATCATCTTCAATACTAAGTTGGGTATTACGACCCATAACAATTATATTTTTTTTAGAATCTTCAATAAGATTTTTGTTAATTATATTTAGTTTTCCTTTTGTTTGAGAAACTATTTGTGACTCTTCTTTAATTTGAGCAGTTCCTCCCACGTGAAAGGTTCGCATTGTAAGTTGTGTTCCTGGTTCTCCAATTGACTGAGCGGCTATCATTCCCACAGCTTCTCCAACGCTTACTAATTTTCCTCTAGCTAAATCTCTTCCATAACAAACTTGACAAACTCCTTTAGTTGAAGCGCAAGTAATAACTGAATACACATTTACAGATTTAACCCCAGCTGCATCTATTTTTTCACAGTCAAACTCGTCTATTAATTTTGCTTTTTTAATAATCACTTCTCCAGTTACAGGATTTTTTATATCCTCTGCTATTACTCGACCTAAAACTCTCTCTGATAAACTTACTAAAATGTTTCCACCTTCGATTATTTCTGAAATAGTTACTGAAGACCTTTTTTTAGGGTCACATTCAGCTTTTGTTATTTGAACATCTTGTGCAACATCGCATAATCTTCTTGTTAAATAACCAGAGTTAGCTGTTTTTAAAGCAGTATCTGCTAGGCCTTTTCTAGCGCCGTGTGTAGAATTAAAGTATTCTAAAACTGATAATCCTTCCTTAAAATTTGAAATAATTGGGGTTTCAATAATTTCACCAGAAGGTTTTGCAATTAGACCTCTCATGCCAGCTAATTGTTTCATTTGGGCTTGAGAACCTCTAGCGCCTGAGTCTGCCATCATATAAACTGAGTTTGTTTCAATCCTGTCGTTGTCATAAACTTTTTCAGCTGATGAGATTTCTTTCATCATTTCGTTGGCAACTGTATCTGTACATTTAGACCACACATCAACTACTTTGTTATATTTTTCACCCCTAGTAATTAAACCATCTGAATACTGTTTTTCATATTCTTCTATTCTTTTTTTAGTATTATTTATTAAATTTTCTTTTGTTTTAGGAATTAATAAATCATCTTTTCCAAATGATATTCCTGCTTTAAATGCATGTTTAAAGCCTAGTGTTTTGATCCTGTCACAAAATAAAACTGTTTCTTTTTGCCCACAATATCTAAAGATTGTATCAATTACTTCTGAGACATTTTTTTTAGTCAACAACCTATTAACTAAGCTAAACTTTATATTATTATTAATTGGTAATAAATTCGCTAATAAAAATCGTCCTGCGGTGCTTGTGTATTTTTCAATTTTTTCTACTTCTTTACTATCTACAGTTTTAAAAATTGAAACTATTTTAGAGTGTAAACTAATAGATTTACTCTCTAAAGCTTGTTCAATTTCATCTACACTTGAGAAAATACCCTTAGGTTTTTTATCGTTATCTTCAGCTTGAGATAAATAATATATACCCAAGACTATATCTTGACTTGGAACTATAATTGGTTTTCCGTTTGATGGACTTAAAATATTATTAGTGGACATCATTAACACTCTAGCTTCTAATTGTGCTTCTAAACTTAAAGGTATATGAACTGCCATTTGGTCTCCGTCAAAATCAGCATTAAACGCTGCACAAACTAGAGGGTGTAATTCAATAGCGTTACCCTCAATTAATTTTGCTTCAAAAGCTTGGACACCTAATCTGTGTAGAGTAGGTGCTCTGTTTAATAAAATTGGGTGTTCCCTAATTATATGTTCTAAGCTGTCCCAAACTTCACTTTTTTCTTTTTCTACTAATCTTTTAGCCTGTTTGATTGTTGTAGCTAAACCTAATTTATCTAATCTTGCATATAAAAATGGTTTGAATAATTCTAAAGCCATTTTTTTAGGTAAACCGCATTGATGCAATTTAAGTTCAGGGCCTACAACAATTACTGATCTTCCAGAATAATCTACTCTTTTACCTAATAAGTTTTGTCTAAATCTTCCTTGTTTTCCTTTGAGCATCTCTGCTAAAGATTTTAAAGGACGTTTTCCTGTTCCTGTTATTACTCTACCTCTTCTTCCATTGTCAAAAAGTGCATCGACAGACTCTTGGAGCATTCTTTTTTCATTTCTAACTATAATGTCGGGAGCTTTTAAATCTAGAAGTCTTTTTAATCTATTATTTCTATTAATCACTCTTCTGTAAAGATCGTTCAAATCAGAGGTAGCAAATCTTCCTCCATCTAAAGGTACAAGAGGTCTTAATTCTGGTGGAATTACTGGGACTGAAGTCAAAATCATCCATTCAGGTTTATTACCTGATGAAATAAATGACTCAATTAGTTTTAATCTTTTAATTGTTCTCTCTTCAGTAACTTTTGATTTTATTTCAGCTAAAGAGTCTCGTAGTCTTTTTTGCTCTTTTTGAAGATCTAAATTTACTAATATTTCTCTGACTGCCTCAGCTCCAATTCCTGCAGTAAATGCATCCTCACCAAATTCGTCTTGAGCTTTTAATAAGGCTTCCTCTGATAATAATTGACCTTTTTTTAATGTTGTTAATCCGGGTTCTATTACTATAAAACTTTCAAAATAAAGAACTTTTTCAACCTCTTTAAGCTTCATATCAATTCCTAAAGAGATTCTACTTGGTAAAGATTTTAAGAACCATATATGTGCAACAGGACAAGCTAAATCAATATGTCCCATTCTTTCTCTTCTTACATTTGATTTTGTTACTTCAACTCCACATTTTTCACATATGATGCCTCTGAACTTCATTCTTTTATATTTGCCACATAAACATTCGTAATCTTTCACCGGTCCAAAGATACGAGAACAAAATAAACCATCTTTTTCTGGTCTAAATGTTCTATAATTTATAGTTTCAGGCTTTTTTATTTCACCATAAGACCAGGACTTTATTTTTTCTGGACTAGCTAAAGTAATCTTAATGCTTTCAAAATTATTTTCGGTTGTTAAGTTTTGATTATCAATGTTTTTTGTAATATTTTTTTCCATATTAATTCAATTCTATATTTAAACCCAAAGCTCTAATTTCTTTTACTAATACGTTGAATGACTCGGGAACTCCTGACTCAAAATTGTTGTTTCCTTTAACTATAGTTTCGTAGACTTTAGTTCTACCAGCAACGTCATCAGATTTAACTGTTAGTATTTCTTGTAATGTATAAGAGGCACCGTAAGCTTCTAATGCCCATACCTCCATTTCACCGAATCTTTGTCCTCCAAGTTGAGCCTTGCCACCTAATGGTTGTTGTGTGACCAAACTATATGGACCAGTAGATCTTGCGTGAATTTTATCCTCAACTAAATGATTTAACTTTAACATATAAATTATTCCTACTGTAACTGGGCGATCAAACATTTCACCTGTTTGTCCATTCCATAATTGAGTTTGTCCAGAATTAGGTAATTTAGCTAAATTAAGCATATCTGTGATATCTTTTGTGCTTGCGCCATCAAATACAGGAGTTGAAATTGGCACTCCATCAGAAATATTTTGTACTAATTCTGCAATTTCCTTTTTTGAAAGTTTAGAGATAACGTGTTCATAGTAATCTCTCCCGTAAATATCTTTTAATTTATTTTTAATTTTGTCAATTTGAGACTCAAAATCCTTTAGATAAACTTTTATTTGCTCTCCTAATTCAGAACAAGACCATCCTAAATGAGTTTCAAGTATTTGGCCCACATTCATACGACTTGGAACTCCTAATGGATTTAGCACAATATCTACAGGCTTTCCGTTGTTCATATATGGCATATCTTCTACAGGGACAATCTTACTAACCACCCCTTTATTACCGTGTCTACCTGCCATTTTATCTCCTGGCATAAGTCTTCTTTTAACTGCTACGAATACTTTAACAACTTTCATAACAGTTGGTAATAAATCGTCACCTTGTTGTATTTTGCTTACTTTATCTTCAAATCTTAGCTTTATATCTTCCGAAGCACTTTCAAACTGACTTTTTAGTTTTTCTAAATTATTATTAATTTCACTTTTTTCAAAAGACAATTTCCACAAATCTTTAAGTGAT
>CABYXR010000027.1 GCA_902522955.1 uncultured Pelagibacteraceae bacterium | reverse complement strand
TCTGGTTTGTTATTATCAAAATCTTTAAGCCTGCAATTTAGTTGGGAATTATCTAAATTTATTGATTTTGATGTTGATATAATTGCATCATACTCAGATCTGATTAAATGAGCTCTTTTTCTAGATAAATCATTCGTAATCCATTTAGATTTTTTATTAATTGTGTAATAATCTTTTGAAATAGCCAATTTGGCATCAATTAGTGGTTCTAATTTTTTTTTAGATATAAAATAGCTCTGATAGAAAAAGTCAAATTCTTTTTGTTTTTTTTTATAAACTTTAATATTGTCCTTATCTAATTTTTTTTTGGCTAAACTAGCGGTTCTGATATCTATATCGTCAAATGAATAAAAAACTCTTTTAATTCCTTTTTTTCTTATTAAATTTATACAAGGAGGAGTTAATCCATAATGGGTACAAGGTTCCATTGTTGAATAAAGATTTGCATTTTTAAAATTCTTTTTAAATCTTAAAGCATTCGCTTCCGCATGTGGTCTTCCAGAAATAGAAGTTTCTCCAGAAGAAACTACTGAATCATTTTTAACGACTACGCATCCCACAGACGGATTCATCTTTGTTTTTCCTAGATTAATTTTAGCTCTTTGAAAGGCTAATTTTAAATAATAATTATGATTTATTTTCATCTAAGCTACCTACGAATTGTTCAAAATCCTTTGCCTCTTTAAAATTCTTATAGACAGAAGCAAAACGAACATAGGCAACTTTATCTAAACTTGATAAACCTTCCATAATAAACTTCCCAATGGTTGGGGTTGGAATTTCGCTTTCCCCTAAACCTTCAAGATTTCTCACAATTTTAGATATAAATTTCTCTATAGTTTCAGAATCGATTGGTCTTTTTCTTGTCGCTATTCTTATAGATTTAGAAATTTTGTCTCTGTCAAAAGGTTCTCTTTTACCGTTACCTTTTATTACAGTAAGTTCTTGAAATTGAACTCTTTCGAAGGTTGTGAATCTCTCTTTTCTATCGCAACCACACAATCTACGACGTCTTATTGCAGTACCATCCTCGGTTGGTCTTGAGTCTACGACTGAGGTGTCTTTTTCTCTACAAAATGGACAAAGCATAGTTATTTATTAAAATTAATCACTATATATAGGAAAAGATGAGCAAAGATCAACAATCTCTTTTTGTACTTCTTTTTCTATTTTTGAGTTATTTTGACCATTTTTGCTTAAACCTTTTACTACTTTAGTAATTAAATCAGCAATTAGAGTAAATTCTTTGGGTCCAAATCCTCTTGTTGTGCAAGCTGGAGTTCCTAGTCTTATGCCAGAAGTAATCATAGGACTTTGTGTGTCAAATGGAATCCCATTTTTATTGCATGTTATGTTTGAACGAACCAAAGAAGCTTCAGCATCTTTTCCTGTAACATTAAAGTCTCTTAAATCAACTAGCATTAAATGAGTGTCGGTTCCTCCAGAAAAAATCTTAAATCCATTAGAAACTAACTTATCTGATAATATTTTAGCATTGCTTATTACTTTTTTGGAGTAAACTTTAAACTCATCTGACAAGGCTTCTTTAAAACAAACAGCTTTTGCAGCAATTACATGCATTAGTGGTCCTCCTTGAAGACCAGGAAATATGGCGCTATTAAATTTTTTTATAAGATCTTCGTTATTTGTTAAAATTATTCCACCTCTAGGACCTCTTAAAACTTTATGTGTTGTTGATGTTACGACGTCAGCATATTTTGTAGGATTTGGATAAACACCCCCGGCAACCAAACCAGAAAAATGCGCCATATCAACTAAAAGAAAAGCTTTAACTTTATCTGCTATTTCTCTAAATCTTTTAAAATCAATTATTCTTGAATAAGCACTGCCACCAGCAATTATTAATTTAGGTTTGTTTTCTAAAGCCAATTTTTCAACATTTTCATAATCAATTAAACCTGTCTTTTTATCTACATCATAATGTATCGCATTGAACCATTTTCCAGATTGAGCAGGTTTTGCACCATGAGTAAGATGACCTCCAGAATTTAAACTCATACCAAGTATAGTGTCTCCAGGTTTAATTAAAGCCAGATATACTGCTCCATTTGCTTGAGCACCAGAATGAGGTTGTACATTTGCAAAATTGCAATCAAATAATTTTTTAGCACGTTCTATAGCCAGAGTTTCTGAATGATCAACAAATTCACAACCTCCATAATATCTTTTGCCTGGGTAGCCCTCAGCATACTTATTTGTTAAGACTGATCCTTGAGCTTCCAATACAGCTTTTGACACAATATTTTCTGAAGCAATTAATTCAACATGATTTTGTTGTCTTACAAACTCTTTCTTTACAGAATCGTAAAGTTCTTTATCTGATTCTTGTAAACTTAAACTAAAGAATTTATTTAAAAATTTATCTATTTTAAATGCTGTTGACATAGCTATATCTTTTTTACCCTTCTTAAATGTCTGCCACCTTCAAATTTTGTTTTTAAAAAAGTTGAAACTAATTTAAAGGCAATTTTCTTACTTGTTAATCTAGATCCTAATGAAATAATATTAGCATTATTATGCTGTCTAGACAATCTTGTTGATTTCAAGTTATAGCATACAGCCGCTCTAATTCCTTTGATTTTATTGGCACTTATTGCCATTCCTGTACCAGAGCCACAAACTAATATACCAACTTCACTTTTTCCTGACTTTACTCTCTTAGAAACTTTTTTTGCGTAATCTGGGTAGTCTACTGAAACGGTATCCGATGTTCCCAAATCTATAACCGAAATATTCTTGCTAATTAATAAATCTTTAATTTTGTCTTTAAGTGTAAATCCAGCATGATCAGATGCAATACAGATTTTTTTAAATAAAGATTTCAATTTTTTTTAAAGGGATTTTCTAGAACACAGGCCACTAAATGAATTCTAGACTGCTCACCACCATTAAAAAAATTATGATATTTAGTATTATTGGTAATTGTAACATGTCCATCAGCAGGTAGATGTTTTGCAATATTTTCTATTACCATAGAACATCCAAGATTAGTTATAATAGGTATATGTAGTCTTGGTTCAGGGTCTTTGTGCCAACTTAAAGTAGATCTAGGTTCTTTTAGTAACAATCTTAATCTTCCTAACTTAAATTTTTTTTTTAAGACCTCATAAACTTCGTTAAAATAAGTATTTTTAAACTCTGGAGTAATTTGAGTATACTTAGACTCATCAATAGGTATATCTCTAACAACCTCTTTTCCTTTTTCGTCAGGTATTGTCCAATAAATACCTCTAATATTATTTCCTTTAGTAGAGTTTTCATCTCCAGGTATTTGATTTAAAGGTATGGCCCCAAAGTTAGTCACACCTTCAGGTGACTTGAAACCTTTTTTCTTGAGTATTTCATCTAAATCAGATCTTAATCTTTTAATATCAAATTTTAGATTTGGTACTTGATAAAAGTCTGTAAAATTAAGGTGTGCCATAAATATCTTTTATAATTACTTTAATGCTATTTATAATATATTATTTGTCGCATCAAACAAAATTTAATAGTTTAAAAAAAATGAAAATTGTAGGTAAATATCCCAGTATAAGGCTGCGAAGAGTTCGCAACTCAAAATGGATGAGGAGGCTAATATCAGAACATAAGCTAAGTTCAAGTGATCTGATACTGCCAATATTCGTTAGAGAGGGAAAAAATAAAATTGAAAAGATTAAAACAATGCCTGGGGTAAATCGATATTCAATAGATAAATTAAAAACTGTAATGAATAAAGTTTCAAAATATAATATCCCAATGGTAGCTTTATTTCCTTTAACCCCTGAAAGAAAAAAGGATAAAAATGGTAGTGAAGCATTAAACGAAAATAATTTAGTATGTCAAAGTATAAGATATATAAAAAAAAGATATCCAAAAATTGGTATAATGTGTGATGTTGCTTTAGACCCATATACTTCACACGGACATGATGGAGTAATTGAAAAAAATAAGATAGATAATGATAAGACTTTACAATTATTAGTAAAACAATCACTTCTTCAAGCAAAAATGGGATGTGATGTTATTGCTCCATCAGATATGATGGATGGAAGAATAGGTAAAATAAGAAAAGCTTTAGATAAAAATAATTTTAAAGATGTAAGTATTTTATCTTACTCTGCAAAGTATGCCTCAAATTTTTATGGTCCATTTAGGGAAGCAGTTGGATCAAAAAAAAATTTGAAATTTGATAAAAAAACTTATCAAATGGATTTTAATAATTCAAGTGAAGCGTATCGAGAAATAGGACTTGATATTAAAGAAGGTGCAGATTTTGTTTTAATAAAACCTGGAATGCCCTATCTTGACATAATTAAAAATATTAAAGATTCATTTAAAGTTCCAGTATTCGCTTACCAAGTTTCTGGAGAATATAGCTTGATTAAATTTGGCTTAATAAACAAACTTATATCTGAAGATGCAATTTTAGAGAGTCTAACATCTTTTAAAAGAGCTGGGGCTAACGCAATAATTACTTACTTTGCTTTGGATATAGCAAAAAAATTGCTAAATTAACTGAAATAATTTTCAAAAATAATTCTTGATTTTGGAAATATTAAATTATTTGGCAAAAAGAATTTATTTAATAATATACTCCTTGTAAAAAATAGTGATTTTTTAATCGTACTTTCTGTAATATCACTAGGTATTATTTCTTTTATTAAAAAAATTGGAATTTCATATTTATAGTTATCTATTTCAAGTTTCGTAAAGAATTCATCTTTTTTTACAAAATTATCATAACTTTTCAAATTTGTGTCAAAACCTAATTCTTTAACTAAATTGATCTCAAAAAAAATATATAAATAAATCCAATTTTTTAGATTTATATTTTCAAGAAATTTCTCAAATAATCGATAAATTTTTTCATTAGGTTGAGAGTCTGGCAATAAAGAATTTAATAAACTGCACAAAGAGATAATTGCTGAAGTTCTCTTTTTATCATTAAAATAATTTGGAGATATTGGTTTCATTAATTCTGTTTTGAAATATCCTATCTTATTTTCATTTTTAGAATTATTAAAAACAATTAATTTATTTGATATTTGCAAATAATTTCTAATTTTTCTTGAGTTACCACCATAAACTATACCACTAACTTTCCCTTTTTTTTGAGTAAAAACATTGATTATATTTGCGTTTTCTTTAAACTTTTTTTTAGAGAGTAAATAACATTCATCTTCCCAGTTCATACAATATTAAGAATTTTCAATAGTTTATTAGCTGCATCTTGTTGGGCACTTTTTTTAGATGATCCAACACCAATAATTTTTTTAGAATTTGGGATTTGAACATCAGTTTTAAAAATAGGATTGTGTTGGGGACCCTTCTCTTTATAAAAAGTGTATTTTGGTAAAACTTTAAACATTTTAAGACTATGTTCTTGTAACTGTGTTTTTGCATCAATTAAAGGAATAGTGGAATTTTTAATATATTCTCCCCAAAAATTAAAAATAAACTTTTCAGCACAATTTAATCCACCATCAAGATATATCCCACCAATTAAAGCTTCTAGGCAATCGCTTACTATTTTATCTGATTGACCTCGGAATGATTTATGCGACATGCCTAAGTACATAAATTTTTTAAGATTAATTTTTTTTGATACTTTCGAACAAGTTTTTTTGTTTACTAAATTTGCAAATTTTTTATCTATAATTCCTTCTTTTTCTTTTGGGTATGTTTCGATTAATTTTTTAGAAATTATAAGTCCTAATACCCTGTCTCCTAGAAATTCTAATTTTTCATTATTATTATTACTGTCGTAACTTTTATGCACTAAAGACTTTATCAAAAGTTCTTTATTTTTAAACTTATAATGAATAATTTCTTCTAAATTTTTATATTCTTCTATCATTTAAGATTTACAAATAGTCTATTAGTTCTAAATGAATTTTTTATATTCCAAAATTTTAAAAGACTACTTTTTGTTGTGTCATTAGAAAAAAAAATCATTTTAGCTTTACCTACTAAATTCACATAATTTACATAACCAACACTATCTAAATATCTGCTATCTTTAGAACAATCTCTATTATCACCCAGTAAAAAAAAATGATCGTTGGGTACTATAAATTTTTTTGTATTCTGCAAAGTTCCAAGACTATTATAAACGGCAATATATTTATATCCGTTTGATAAAGTCTCTTCAAAAGCTTTTACTTTTAAAGTAGATTTTCCACATCTTACTTTAATTGGATAATTTACAAGTTTCCTTTTAATTTTGTTTTCATTTATTAAAATTTCACCATTTACAAATTGTATTTGATCTCCAGGGAGACCTATTAATCTTTTTATGTAATCAGTTCTATTATCTGATGGTGTTTTAAATACAACTAAATCACCTCTTGAAGGACGATCATAAAAAATTCTTTTTTTATATATATTTGGACTAAAAGGAAAAGAGTGTTTGCTGTAACCATATTCATATTTTGAAACGAAAATTCTGTCTCCTACCAACAAATTGGGCTCCATTGAAGACGATGGTATATAAAAAGGCTGAAAAATCAAAGATCTAATTATAATTGCAATAAATAATGCCCCTAAAATAGTTTTAATATTTTCTATTATTGAGTAAATTAATTTTTTTTTTTTCATAATGAAATAATTACCGTTGCAATAGCAAAAGGTTTATCGTCTGATAAAGTTAATAGAACATTAAATTTTTTTTTTATCATTTTATCTACAGATTTCTTCGTTTTGCCAATTAATTTTATACCTGGTTTTCCATTTTTATTATTCTTAACTATAATTTCATTAAAATTTATTCCTTTGGCTATACCTGTTCCAATAGCCTTTGAAAACGCCTCTTTTGCAGCAAATCTTTTTGCATAACAATTTTCCTTGTTTCTCAAATTATTGCATTTATTTATTTCTGTTTTGTTAAACAATCTATTTACAAAGGTCTTTTGTTTAATAGATTTAGTCATTCTAGTTGTTTTAACAATATCTATTCCAATTCCGTAAATTTTCATTATCTTAAAATTTTTCTAAAATTTTTAATACACTTAGGTAATCCAATAAAAATAGACTCGCCAATAAGAAAATGTCCTATATTAAACTCTTTCACACCTTTTAATTTAGATAAAATTTTGGCCGATTTATAGGTTAACCCATGTCCAGCATGTACTTCTAAACCAATTTTATTGGCATAATCAACAGCTTTTTTTATTTTAAAAAATTCTTTTTTTAAGTTTTTGCTAAGATTAATTAATTTA
>CABYXR010000026.1 GCA_902522955.1 uncultured Pelagibacteraceae bacterium | reverse complement strand
GATTAAAAGACTTTAAAGATATGCATAAACTAGAAAAATTATATCTTAAATACTTAGAATAAATGATTAATAAAATTTTAGATAATCGATTTATAATTATCTACGCTCTACCTTTTTGCCTTGGAGCGTTAACAGTATTTTCATTTCAGCCTTTTAACCTATCATTTATAAATTTTATTTTATTACCACTTTTTTTTTCTTTAGTTGTTTTTGTGACTAAAAGAACAAAAAATGTTTACCGCAAGAGACCCTATAAAAAAAATTTATTTTTAATTGGTTTTATATTTGGATTTGGTTTTTACTTAAGTGGTATTTATTGGATTACTTATTCTTTAACATTTGATGAAAGTTTTAAAATTTTAATACCATTTGCCTTGATACTTATACCTATGTTTTTAGGATTATTTATGGGCTTAACAATTTTAATTATAGGGCCTTTCATCAACAACAATATTCCCTCTATTTTTTTGTTTTCCAGTTCTTACGCATTTTCTGATTATATCAGAGGCAAAGCATTAACAGGATTTCCTTGGAATCTTACTGGTTACAGCTGGTCTTGGTTTACTGAAGTTTTACAAATTTTGAACTATTTTGGGTTGTACGCTTTTAATCTTATTGCAATAACTATTTTCACAATTCCAGTAATAATATTTTTTAGGATAAAATTAAGTAGCAAAGTTATTGTTCTAAGTCTCACATTTATACTTATATTCTTAACATATTTATACGGAAGTTTTTCTATAAACAAAAATAAAGGATTGACGAACTACCTTACTCAAGATGACAAAGTTTACATCAAAGTAATTTCTCCAAATTTTAAGTTAGATTATAATTTACCAATAAAAGAAATTGAAAATAAATTAAAAAAGCTAATTAGATATAGCGACCCTGATAAATCCTTAAACACAATTTTTATATGGCCGGAAGGTATTTTTACTGGTTATGATTTTGAAGAAATTTCAATTTTTAAAAAGATAATAAAAGATAATTTTGGCAAGTCTCATCTATTATTATTTGGTGTAAATTCTAAACATCAAAATACTGGTCAGTATTACAATAGTTTAATTGTAGTAAACAATGAATTAGAAATTTTACACAAATATGAAAAAAGGAAATTAGTTCCATTTGGAGAGTTTTTACCATTTGAAAAACTTCTGAGTAAAACAGGAATGAAAAAAATTACCCAGGGTTATGGGTCTTTTTTAAAAGGTCAACAACAAGATAATTTTTTAATTGATAATCTAAATATTCTTCCTTTAATTTGTTACGAAATAATATTTCCAGAACTAACTCAAAAAAGTGAAAACGAAACTAATTTAATTATTAATATTTCAGAGGACGGGTGGTTTGGAAATTCAATAGGCCCCCACCAGCATTTTGCTAAAGCAATTTTTAGAGCAGTAGAAAATGATACTTATTTAATAAGATCTACTAATCAAGGAATAAGCGCTATTATAAGTAATAAAGGAGAAATAGTTAAAAAATTAAATGCTTACGAGACTGGAAATATCGAATTAGATGTTCCTTTGATAAAATCAGAATATAAAAATAAAAATGATTTGATATTCTTTATACTTTTATTTACATATTTAATAATTTTTTTAATTTTTAAATATAAAACAAATGCAAAAAAATAATAACTTTTTATTTACAAGCGAGTCTGTTTCCGAAGGTCATCCAGATAAGGTTTGTGATAGAATTTCGGACATGGTAGTTGACTCTTATTTAACTCAAGAACCGTTCTCAAGAGTTGCTTGTGAAACTTTGACTACTACTAATAAAGTAGTTTTAGCAGGAGAGATAAGAGGACCAAAAATAGAAAAAGAAGAGATTATAAATAAAGTAAGAGAATGTATAAAAGATATTGGTTATGACCAAGATGGATTTAGTTGGAAAACTGCAAACATTGAAACATTTTTACATGAACAATCTTCTGATATTGCAATGGGTGTTGACTCGAAAGATAACAAAGATGAAGGAGCTGGAGACCAGGGAATTATGTTTGGTTATGCTTGTAGAGAGACAGAAGAATTGATGCCCGCACCAATTCATTTCTCACATAAAATCTTAAGATTAATGGCTGAAGATAGAAAAAATGGAATTTTGAAAGGGATAGAACCTGATTCAAAAAGCCAAGTTACCATGTTGTATGAAAATGCTAAACCAACAAAAGTTACCTCGGTAGTTATTTCTACCCAGCATTCAAAAGACTTAAACCAAGAAAAAGTAAAAGATCTTATAATTCCCTATATAAAAAAATCAATTCCAACTGAATATATTGAAGATTTAGACTCCAAAGAAATTTATATAAATCCCACAGGGCAATTTATTATTGGAGGTCCTGATGGGGATACAGGTTTGACCGGAAGAAAAATAATTGTTGATACTTATGGAGGTGCAGCTCCACACGGCGGGGGTGCTTTTTCAGGTAAAGACCCTACCAAAGTAGATAGATCAGCTGCATATGCTGCAAGGTATCTTGCTAAAAATATAGTAGCATCAGGTATATCTGATAAATGCCTTATTCAATTGGCTTACGCAATCGGAGTTTCAAAACCATTGTCAATATTTTTAAAACTTTCAGAGGATGATGAAAATAAAATTGAAATTGTAAAAAAAATAATTAACCAAAATTTTGATTTGTCTCCAAGAGGGATTAGAGAAATGTTGAAATTAAATAACCCTATATACGAAGTCACATCTGCTTATGGACATTTTGGAAGAAAACCTTCAAATAAGGGTGAATTTACATGGGAAAAAACAGATAAAGTAGATTTATTTAAATTGTAATCTTGAAAAAACCATAATTTTCAATTAGAGATTATTTAATATTAGAGAATATCAAAATGGGCTTTAGCCCATTTTTTTTTAGGGGTATTAGAAAATGTTAAATAGAGGATTAGACAAATTAGAACTTTTAAGAATAGTGGATGCTGTAGCCAATGAGAAATCTATTGATAAAGAACTTGTAATTGGCTCCATGGAAAGCGCTATTCAAAAGGCTGCCTTAACCAAATTTGGAGCTGATAATAACATCGAAGTTATTATTGATAGAGAAAGTGGGGACATTAAGATACAAAAAGTTTTAGAAATTGTAGAGAATGTTGAGGATCCTGCTAGAGAAATATCTTTAAATAATGCTAAAAAGATTAACTCAAAATATGAGTCATTTAAAGTTGGAGATAAGATTTTTGAAGAATTACCCCAAGTAGATTTCGGTAGAATAGCCGCTCAAAGTGCAAAGCAAGTTATAAGTAGCAGAGTAAGAGAAGCAGAAAAAAATAGACAATTCGAAGATTTTATAGACAAACAAGGACAAATACTGAGTGGAATTATAAAAAGGTTAGAGTATGGGAATGTAATAGTAGATTTAGGAAAAGCCGAGGGAGTAATAAAAAAGGATGAATTAATTCCAAGAGAAATACTTAAAAATGGCGATAGGGTTAAAGCATACTGCTATGAGGTAAAAAAAGAGCTTAAAGGACATCAAATATTTTTATCTAGAGCTCACCCCCAGTTTTTAGCTAAATTATTTTTTCAAGAAGTTCCAGAAATTTATGAAGGTACAATTGAAATTAAATCTGTGGCAAGAGATCCAGGTAGTAGAGCAAAAATATGTGTCCACTCGCAAGACTCATCTATTGATCCCGTTGGAGCATGTGTGGGTATGAGGGGTAGTAGAGTTCAAACAATAGTTAATGAATTGCATGGTGAAAAAATAGATATCATTAAATGGACAGAAGATTTACCTACTTTAATATCAGAGTCTTTGTCTCCTGCTGAAATACAAAAAGTTTTAATAGATCAAGACAACAAAAGAATAGATATAATTCTTACTGAAGAAAACTTAAGCAAAGCAATTGGAAGAAGAGGGCAAAATGTGAGACTAGCCTCTAAACTTACAAACTATGAAATCGATATATTAACTGATAAAGAGGACTCAGAAAGAAGACAGGCTGAGTTCAAAGAAAGAACTGAAACTTTAATCAAAAACCTAGAGGTAGATGAAACATTAGGCCAACTTTTAGTGTCTGAAGGTTTTACAAGTATTGAAGATATAGCGCAATCATCTCCAGAAAATATTTCAAAAATAGATGCAATAGATGAAGACACAGCAAAAGAATTAATCACTAGATCTAAAGAAACATTAATTAAAGAAAAAGAAGCTATTTCTCAAAAGCTTAAAGATCTTGGAGTTGAAGAGGCACTAATAAATTTAAAGGGAATGACCCAGGGAATGCTCGTGATTTTAGGACAAAAAAATATAAAAAAACTAGCTGATTTTGCAGACTTATCTTCAGATGAACTAATAGGAGGTTTCGATGAAATTAAAGGAAAAAAAATAAGAATAGAGGGATATCTGGAGGAATTTTCATTATCCAGAAAAGAAGCAGACGAACTCATTATGTCTGCTAGAGAGATTGCTTATAAGTAATGTTATGGAAAAAGATAGAAAGAAAACACTTACAATTTCATCAAGTTTAAAAAAAAAAATTGATACAAGCGCAATTAATAGAGATGGGAAAAAATCTTTCGCAGTAGAAAAGAAAAAATTTTTCAAGTCAAACAAGAATTTTTCTAAAAATAACCAAACTTCTAAACCAGCGTTCGATCCAAATATCAAAAAAAAGAATTTCACAAGAAAATTCGTTGAACAACAAGCTACAAAAGACTTTATTAAGAAAGACAGCAAACCAACAGGTAAGAGTAAGTTAAAGCTGAAAAGCCCTGTAGATAAAAGAGATTTTAAACTCACAGTTTCAAGAGCTTTAAATGTTGAGGAAATTGAAATAAAGCAAAGAAGTTTGGCTTCTGTAAAACGAGCTAGACTAAAGGAGAAGAAAAACAAACCAGAGGGAGAAGAAAAGAAAGAATTTAAAAAGGTTATTCGCGATGTAAAAATCCCTGAACAAATTACTATTCAAGAGCTTTCAAATCGAATGGCTGAAAAATCAAGCGATATAATTAAATTTTTATTTAATATGAAAGTAATTGCGACTATTAATCATAATATAGATAAAGATACTGCCGAATATATTGTAAAAGAATTTGGTCATAAACCAGTTCTTGATGATGAGCCAACCTTGGAAGTGAATAAGATAAAAGAAAAATTGCAAGGAGAAATAAGAACTAGAGCTCCAGTGGTCACAATTATGGGACATGTAGATCACGGCAAAACTTCATTACTTGATGCTTTAAGAGACACCAATGTAGTTTCAGGAGAATTTGGAGGTATAACTCAGCACATCGGTGCATATCAAGTTACAACAGAAAATAAAAAAACAATTACTTTTATAGATACACCTGGACACGCCGCATTTACAGAGATGAGGGCTCGGGGTTCAAAAATTACAGATATTGTTGTGTTAGTTGTTGCTGCAGATGATGGGATTAAACCACAAACAGTAGAAGCTATTAAACATGCAAAAGCTGCAAATGTGCCGATTATAGTAGCGATTAACAAATGTGATTTACAAGAAAAGAATATTAGCAAGATAAAGAATGAAATGATGCAGTACGAGCTTATAGCTGAAGATCTAAGTGGAGATACTTTGTTCGTTGAAGTTTCAGCACTTAAAAAAAAGAATTTAGACAAACTCAAAGAAAGTATTTTATTACAATCTGAAATATTAGATCTCAAGGCTTCATTTTCTGAACAAGCTAAAGGAGTAGTAATTGAGTCAAAAATAGATAAAGGGAAGGGACCGGTCTCTACTGTTTTAATTAGCAATGGTAAATTAAAAAAAGGGGATCACTTCATATGTGGAAATACTTGGGGCAAGGTGAGAGCCATGATTAACTACGAAGGTAAGAATGTAGAACAAGCCTTACCATCTATGCCAGTTGAGATATTAGGCATGAATAGCTCAGCTTTTGCTGGAGCAGAATTCCTAGTTACAAAAAATGAGGAAGAAGCAAAAGAAATGGCTAAATTTAGAAAAGATAGTTTTGCTAAAAAGAAGACTATTGTTAAAGATAAAACCACATTGTTTGATAACTCAAAAGAAAAAGATGAATTAAACATAATTATTAAGTCTGATGTGCAAGGATCAAGCGAGGCTTTGAAAATGGCAATAAATAAAATCGAACACGATGAAGTGGAAGCTAAAATCATCCTAGCTGACATTGGAATGATCAATGAAACAGATGTATCATTAGCTAAAGCATCAAATGCAATTTTAGTTGGGTTTAATGTTAAACCAAATAGAGAAGCAAAAAAATTAGCCGAAGATCAAAAAATAGATATTAAATATTTTAATATTATTTATGAAGCTTTAGAGTATGTAGAAAAATCTTTATCTGGATTATTAGAACCCGATGTTAAAGAGACAGTTTTAGGTTCAGCAGAGATACAAAAAATATTTAAAGTGTCCAAAGCAGGCAAAATCGCAGGTTCAAAAGTTTTAAATGGAGAAATTAAAAGTAAATCTAAAGCTAGAATTATAAGAGATGGAGTAGTGGTTTATAATGGAGAAATTCAAAGTTTGTTTAGAGAGAAAAATCAGGTTAAGGAAGTTGGAACAGGATTAGAATGTGGGATAAGCATTAAAGATTTTATAGATTTTAAAGAAAAAGATGTAATAGAGTCTTATCTAGCAGAAAAAATTCAAAGGACAATATAATGGGAAATCAAACCACGCAAAGAACTTTTAGTCAAAGACAATTGAGAGTAGGTGAATTAGTAAAACAAAATTTGGGCGAGCTTTTCATCAGAAATGAGGCTAAAATCCCAACTATCAATTCAAAATTGATCACTGTAACAGAAGTAAGAATGACACCAGATTTAAAAACAGCTAGAGTTTATGTAATCCCTTTAGGAGGAATAGACACGAAAGAAACAGTTAGAGTCTTGACGGAATACTCTCATCTTGTTAGAAAAGCCCTGTCTAAGAGGCTAGATATTAAGTTTCTTCCTAAACTCACATTTGTAGAAGATAACTCATTTGAATATGCTGAAAAGATCGAAAATATTATTAAAGAGATAAAAAAGAATGACGGACAAAAAAAAAGATACAATTAAATCTCTCGCAATTCATGATGGCGATGTGGGATCAACAGAAATTCAAATAGGCTTATTAACTGATAAAATTTCAAAGCTTTCAGAACATTTTAAGACTGCAAAAAAAGATAAACATTCTTCGGTAGGTTTAACCAAATCAGTTAATAAAAGAAAAAAATTATTAGTTTATCTCAAAAAGAGAAATCCTGATTCTTACCAA
>CABYXR010000025.1 GCA_902522955.1 uncultured Pelagibacteraceae bacterium | reverse complement strand
GTTGTAATTGGTCCCAAAGTAAAAATAGGGAACAACTCACACATTAAATCTTTTTCTTATATAGAGGGAACAAGAATAGATAAAAATGTTATGATAGGTCCTTACGCCAGGTTAAGAACTGGGACAATTTTAAAATCAAATACTAAAATTGGAAATTTTGTGGAAACTAAAAAAACAAACATTAATTCAAATTCGAAAGTAAATCATCTTTCTTACATAGGTGACACCCACATTGGAAAAAACTCAAATATAGGCGCTGGCACAATTACTTGTAATTATGATGGGATTAAGAAACATAAAACCAAAATTTCCGACAATGTCTTTGTAGGATCTAACTCCTCTTTAGTAGCTCCGGTTAAATTGGAAAAAAATTCTTTGATAGGAGCTGGATCAGTAATTACAAAAAATGTCAAAAAGAATTCACTTGGAATTACTCGACCATCTCAAATTGAAGTAAAAAATTACAAAAGGAAAAAAAAATAAATTATGTGTGGAATTATAGGAATTGCCAGTAATAAGCCAGTTTCAATAAATATTATAAACTCGCTAAAAAAGCTTGAGTATAGAGGTTATGACTCAGCAGGGCTTGCAACTTTAAATAATAATAAGATTGATGAAAAAAAATGCACTGGAAGAGTAGAAGAATTAGAAAAAATTTTATTTAAAAGTCCTTCAGAAGGAAACTTAGGAATTGGCCATGTGAGATGGGCAACACATGGGGTACCAAATGAAATAAATGCTCATCCACATTCAACAGAAATAGTTTCTGTAGTTCATAACGGTATAATAGAAAATTCTGATGAACTAAAAAAAAAATTAGAGATTAAAGGTTTAAGATTTAAATCTCAAACTGATACAGAAGTTATTACTTTACTGATAACTGAAGCATTAAAAAAATACGATCCATTAGAATCAGTTTTTAGCACTTTAAAACAACTAAAAGGAAGCTTTGCATTAGGAATAATTTTTAAAGATAATAAAAATATTATCATTGGAGCAAGAAGAGGAAGCCCTTTAGCGGTAGGTTACGCGCAAGATGAAAAATATCTTGGATCGGACTCTTATGCTTTAAAATCAATGACAAATAAAATTTCATATTTGGATGATGGTGATTTATGTGTTCTAACTAAAGATAACGTAGAATTCTATGATGAAAAAAAGAAAAAGATTAACAAAAAAATTTATAATTTATCAGATGATAAAAACACTTCTGAGAAAGGCGATTATAAGAATTTTATGTCCAAAGAAATTTTTGAACAGCCTATTACAGCAAAAAATTGTATTAATGAGTATATAGATAGTTTAAAAAAAGATATTAATATTTATAATTTTCCTATTCAACCAAACAATATAAATAAAATTGTCCTAGTAGGATGTGGAACTGCTTACCATTCTTGTTTAGTAGCGAAATATTGGTTCGAGGAGTTAACAAATATTGATGTTGATATAGATATTGCTTCCGAGTTTAGATACAGAAAATTGAAATTCAATTCTCAAAATTTATATATTTTTGTTTCTCAGTCAGGAGAAACGGCAGATACGGCTGCCGCATTAGATTTATGCAAAAAGAATAAAGTTAAAACATGCTCTATAATTAATTCAGTGGAGAGCACTATAGCTAGAAACTCGGATTGGGTTTTACCAATACACGCTGGCCCAGAAATTGGTGTAGCTTCTACCAAAGCTTTTTTAGGACAAATGATTGTACTTTATATATTATGTCTCAAACTTGCCAAAAGCAGGCAAGATATCGAAGATAAGGATTATCAATTATTTTTAGAGCGTTTAAAATTGATACCAGATGCAATTAAAAAAACTTTAAAGATTGAAAGTTCTATTCAATCAATGGCTAAAGAGTTTATTGACGCTAAGGGATCAATGTTTTTAGGTAGAGGATACTCCTTTCCAATAGCTTTAGAGGGTGCTTTAAAATTGAAAGAATTATCATATTTACATGCTGAAGGATATCCTGCAGGGGAAATGAAACATGGACCTTTAGCATTAATAGAGGAGGGTTTACCAGTTATTGTTATTGCACCAAAAGATAAATATTATGAGAAAACTTTATCAAACATGCAAGAGGTAATTGCTAGAGGTGGAAAAATTTTATTTATTTCAGATTATAAAAAAGAGTTGATTAACGAAAATGTCAGATTTGGTGTAACTGTCCCTTTTTTAGATAATTTACTCTCACCTATATTATTGACTATACCGATTCAATTATTGGCTTATCATGTAGCATTATTAAAAGGATGCGATATTGATAAACCAAGAAACTTAGCAAAATCAGTAACAGTTGAGTGATTTTCAATAAAGTCTTTAAAAAGTCTACTTTATAATCTATATATATTTCAGGTTGAACATGAAAAAATGGAATTTAAACAGTTGGTCGAAATATCCTGCGAAACATTTACCTGTTTATCAAGATAAGAAAGAACTTGAATTGGTATTAGGTAAAGTAAAAAAATATCCGCCACTTGTATTCGCAGGTGAAACAAGATCGCTTAAAAAGTCTTTAGCTGATGTTGTTAGTGGTAAAGCTTTTTTGTTACAAGGCGGTGATTGCGCAGAAAGTTTTGCCGAATTTCATCCAGACAATATAAGAGATACATTAAAAGTCATATTACAAATGTCTCTTGTCATGACTGCTTCTGCCTCAGTTCCAGTTGTTAAAATTGGAAGAATAGCTGGTCAGTTTTCCAAACCAAGAAGTGCCCCAACTGAAAAAAAAGATGGCAAAGAACTTCCAAGTTACTTAGGAGACAATATTAATGGAATGGAATTTTCAGAAAAAGCAAGAATACCGGATGCTAAAAGATTATTTAGAGCTTATTCACAATCCGCGTCTACTTTGAATTTGCTAAGAGCCTTTTCTCAAGGCGGTTTTGCAGATTTGAGACAAGTTCATTTATGGAATTTAGGTTTTATAAAAGATAAAACAAAAGGAAAATATAAAGAAATTGAAGATAAAATTAGTGATGCACTAGCTTTTATGGAAGCTTGTGGAATTAATTCTGATAACAATAGAAGACTTAGAACTGTAAATTTCTATACTTCCCACGAGGCTTTACTGCTTCCATTTGAAGAAGCAATGACGAGAGTAGATTCTACTACAGGTGAATTTCATGATACTTCTGCGCATTTTGTTTGGATAGGTGACAGAACAAGACAAATTGACGGTGCTCATGTAGAGTTTTGCCGGGGAATTAAAAATCCTCTAGGTTTAAAATGTGGACCAACACTTAAGCCAGATGAACTAATTAAACTTTGTAATATCTTAAACCCTGAAAATGAACCAGGAAGAATGACGCTAATTTCAAGATTTGGGCATGACAATGTTGAAAAATATCTTCCTAAACTGATAAAAGTTGTTAAAAAGGAAGGCTTAAACGTAATATGGTCATGCGATCCTATGCATGGTAATACAATTAAAGCTGCGACTGGTTTTAAAACAAGACCATTTGATAATGTAATAAAAGAAGTTAAAAATTTCTTTGCTATCCATCAAACTGAAAATACTTATGCGGGAGGTCTTCATGTTGAAATGACAGGTCAAGACGTGACAGAATGTACCGGTGGAGCTCAAAAAATATCTGAAAATGATCTATCTAATAGATATCGAACTCATTGCGATCCTAGATTGAATGCTGACCAAGCTTTAGAACTAGCCTTTTTAATTTCTGAGGAAATTAAGAAAAATTCTAAATATTCAAAAAAAATTATTCAAGCCGCGTCTTAATAATTATTGTAATTATTAAGACCAAACCTTAAAAAGAGAGGTAAAGTATTAATTATGGAAGTTAAAAAAAGAGCTAAAATTATTATCGACTGGATCAATAACTATTGTAATTCGGCATCGTACAAGCCTAAGGCATTAGTTGTTGGAATTTCAGGCGGTATTGATTCTTCTGTTGTTAGTACTTTATGTGCAAATACTGGACGAAAAACAATTGTGTTAACGATGCCAATAAAACAAATTAAGTCACAACACGACTTGAGTCTGTCTCATGCTAAATGGCTAAAACAAAATTATCAAAATGTGGAGCACCATTTACTCGAAATGGATAAGATTTTCAATTCATTTTCTCAAGTTTTAACTAAATTTGATAATGAACATGGCTATGCAAATTCCAGAGCAAGGTTGAGAATGGCTACTTTATATCAAGTAGCTGCCGCCAATAGTGGTATAGTTGTAGGCACTGGAAATAAAGTTGAGGATTTTGGCGTTGGTTTTTACACTAAATATGGTGACGGAGGAGTTGATATTTCTCCCATAGCTGACTGTACAAAGACACAAGTTTGGGAACTAGGAAAACATCTTGGAGTATCTGATGAAATAATAAATACTCCACCTACAGATGGTTTGTGGGATGATGGGCGAAACGATGTTCAACAACTTGGAATGAGCTATCAAGATCTTGAGAAAGCAATGGAAGATAAAAACGATCCTAATTATAAAAAATATTTAGAAATTAGAGAAAAAAATCTTCACAAAATGAACCCCATACCAGTTTGCAAATTTAATGAGTAATCTACGGTTAACTAATTCATTAACAAAAAAAAAAGAAGTTTTTAAACCAATTAATTCTAAAAAAATTTCTTTGTATGCTTGTGGCCCAACAGTTTATGACAATCCGCATGTTGGTAACGCAAGAAGTTTAGTTGTTTTTGATTTACTGTTTAGAATATTAAAAATTGCTTATGGTCCAAATGTCAACTATGTAAGAAATATAACTGATATAGATGATAAGATAATTGAATCATCGAAAAAAAATAAAAAAGATATTAAACAGATTACCGATGAAATCACAAAAGTTTTTCATGAAAATTGTAAAAGCCTTAATTGTTTAAAACCGACTTTTGAACCAAAAGCAACAGATCATATAAAAGAAATGATAGAAATGTCTTCATCGTTAATTTCAAAAGGATTTGCATATGAAAATCAAGGAAATGTTTTTTTTGCAGTTGATAAATTTAAAGAATACGGGAAACTAACAAATAAGAATTTGGATGAATTAAAAGCAGGTAATAGAATAGAAATATCAGATTTAAAAAAGAATCCTATGGATTTTGTCTTATGGAAACCTTCAGAAAATCAAGATCCGGGATGGGATTCTCCCTGGGGTCGCGGTAGACCAGGATGGCATTTAGAATGTTCAGCAATGAGTGAAAAATATTTAGGTAAGAATTTTGATATACATGGAGGAGGGCTTGATTTGATTTTTCCACACCATGAAAACGAAATAGCTCAATCTTGTTCTAATAATGATACTGAAAATTTTGCTAATTATTGGATCCATAATGGTTTTGTAACAATTAATAAAGAAAAAATGTCAAAGTCATTAGGAAATATCATCACTATTTCAGATGCAGTAAAAAAATATTCTGGACAAGCTGTAAGATTGGCTCTTTTAAGTGCTCACTACAGTCAACCTCTTGATTGGAACGACGAGCTCTTAACCAATCAAAAAAGCATTGTAGACAAATGGTATAATCTTTATTCAGAAATAAATTCAACTATTAAAGAAGTAGATGAAATTTTATTAGATGATCTAAATACCCCTGGTTTTATAGCAAAAATACATCAGTTATATAATGAAGCGAATAAAGGCAATAATGATAAAAAATTGAAATTTAACCAAGCTTGTAGATTTATTGGATTATTTGATGTCAGCAAAAATGATTGGGAAAGTTTAAAAAAAAGAAAAATTAGTGTATCTGAAAGCTATATTAAAGAAAAAATAAATGAAAGAATGAAAGCTAAAAATAATGGTGATTTTTCTCTTGCTGACAAGATAAGAGAAGAACTATTTTCTAAAGGAATTTTGATTGAGGATCAAAAAGGAAAGACTATTTGGAAAATAAAATGACAAAGGAAAAAATATATATTTTTGACACAACTTTGAGAGATGGAGCACAAACGGAGGGTGTAGATTTTTCAATAGAGGATAAACATAAAATAGCAAATGTTTTATCAGATATAGGAGTTGACTATATAGAAGGCGGTTGGCCAGGCGCTAATCCTGTTGATACTAAATTTTTTTCAAATCCACCAAATATATCTAATTCCTTATTCACTGCTTTTGGAATGACGAAAAAAACTGGAAGAAGTGCTGACAACGATCCTGGATTAGCTTCCTTAATTAATGCAAATACTCCCGCTATTTGTGTGGTTGGAAAATCATGGGACTTTCACGTTAAAGTCGCCTTGGGTGTAAAAAAAGAGGAAAATTTAGAAAATATACGTGAGACAGCTAAACATTTTTTAAAAAATAAGAAAGAATTTCTTTTCGATGCCGAACATTTTTTTGATGGCTATAAGGCTAATCCAGATTATGCAATTAATTGTCTCAAAGAAGCTTATGATAATGGAGCTAGGTGGGTGGTTTTATGTGATACAAATGGAGGAACATTGCCACATGAAATAAGAGAGATCGTGTCAAAAGTTTCTAAAGTAGTTCCAGGGAAAAACCTCGGAATACATGCTCACAATGATACAGAAAATGCAGTTGCAAATTCTTTGGCTGCGGTAGAGTCAGGGGCGAGACAAATTCAAGGGACAATAAACGGACTTGGTGAAAGATGTGGAAATGCAAATTTAATGTCGATTATTCCAACTTTGTGTTTGAAAAAATCATTTAGCGATAAATTTGAAGTAAATATCAAAAAAGAAAAACTTTCATATTTAACTGAATGTTCAAGACTCCTAGATGAAATACTCAATAGAAAACCAAATAAAAATATGGCTTATGTTGGAGCCTCAGCTTTTTCACACAAGGGAGGGTTACATGTTTCGGCTGTTAAAAAAGATCCAAAAACATATGAACATGTAGATCCCAAATTAATTGGAAATCATAGAAACATTATTATTTCAAATCAATCAGGTAGATCAAACATATTATCTAGACTTGAAAAATATGGAATTAAGATTGACTCTCAAGATCCTAAAATTCAAAAAATTTTAGATGAGGTTAAAGATAGAGAATTCAGTGGTTATACTTATGATGGTGCAGATGCATCGTTTGAATTATTAGCTAATAGATTACTAGGCAAAATACCAGAATATCTCAAAGTCAAAAGTTATAATGTTAATGTTTCTAAATCAGATAAAATATTGACAAAAGCAAATGTAGTTTTTTTAATTGATGGAAGAGAAATTAGCTGCGATGGCAAAGGAAATGGTCCGGTGAATGCGTTAGATAATGCTATAAGGTCTAATTTCAAAAAAGTTGAAAAGTATTATGATTTTTTTTCTGACTTAAAATTACTTGACTATAAGGTGAGAATTTTAAACACTGGTACGGAAGCTACTACTAGGGTATTAATTGAAAGCACAGATAAAACTGGTGTTAGTTGGTTTACCGTAGGAGTGTCACCGAATATAATTGAAGCTTCTTTCAAAGCTTTAATTGATAGTTTAGATTATAAACTTTACAAAGAAAAAGCACCAGCAAACTTGAATGAAAAGTAATTTTGGTTTCATTTTAATTAAACCACAATTGAGTGAAAATATTGGTGCATGTGCTCGTTCGCTTAAAAATTTTGGTTTTTCAAAACTTTTTATAGTTTCTCCAAAGAATTCATTTCCAGACCCTAAAGTAAAAGCAACTTCAGTTGGCGCATACGACATTGTCAAAAGAGCAAAAGTATATGATAATATACATAAAGCTATTGATAAATTTAACATTATTGTATCATTGAGCGCTCGTAAGAGAGATATAAATAAAAAACATATTTCGATTAGTAATTTAGAAAAATTGATTGGATTTAATAATACTAAAAAAATAGGTTTTATGTTTGGACCAGAAGCCTCTGGTTTATCAAATAATGATCTCTCGTTTTCTAATTATATATTACAAATTCCAACTTCAAAAAACTTTAAATCTCTAAATTTATCTCATTCATTGACAGTGATTTGTTACGAAATTTTTAAGATTTTAAATTTTAAAAAATTTAAAAAAGGTGCAAAAAAAATTAAGACTTCCTCCAAAGGACAAATTTCTGCATTGTTAACTCATCTAATAAATTTACTAGAAAATAAAGAATTTTTCTTACCAGCAGAAAAAAAAAAATCTATGTTACTTAATATTAATAATCTTATTTACAGATTAGAGCCTAGTGATAAAGAATTAAGGATTTTTGCGAGTATTATAAGTGCTTTAAGTAAAAAAAAATATTAACCATAATTGACAATTACCCACTAAATCCTATAAACACAGAATAATAAAATATGACAAAAAGATTAAAATCTAAACATAAAGTCGATAGAAGATTAAAAGTAAATCTTTGGGGAAGACCCAAAAGTCCGTTTAATTCAAGAGCTTATCCTCCTGGGCAACATGGTCAAAATAAAAAGGGCAAACCAACTGATTACGGAACTCAATTACAAGCAAAACAAAAACTTAAAGCATACTACGGCAACATTAATGAAAGACAATTTAGAAATATATATAGAAAAGCTCTCGCCAAGAAGGGTGACACAACTGAAAACTTAATTGCACTACTGGAAAGTAGATTAGATACAGTTATATATAGGGCTAAATTTGCAACAACAGTTTTTTCAGCGCGACAAATGATAAATCATGGCCATATTAAAGTTAATAAAAAAAGAGTTAATATTTCTAGTTACTTGGTTAAAGACACGGACTTGATCGAGATCAGAGATAAATCAAAAAAATTAACAGTTATCGAGGGATCATTACAAAGCAAAGAGAGAGATGTACCAGAGTACATTCAGCTTGATCATAAAAACAAAACAGCTAAACTTGTTAGAACACCAAAATTTTCTGAAGTTCCGTATCCAGTAATAATGGAACCCAGCTTAGTAATAGAATATTATTCTCGATAATTGAACTTCTTCAGTTTATTCAAAAGAAAAATTTTATACTATCTCAGAAAAAAATTAAATATCGACAACGATTTAATTAATACCAATGATTTAGATGAATTATTTCATCACTATGGGAGTGACAAAGCAAATGTATTTAGCGCTACAAATGAAAAAGGGCATGGTTTTTCTAAGTTCTATTCGCAAAAATTAGATTCATTTAAAAATAAAAAAATTAATATACTTGAAATTGGCTCTTATTCAGGCGCATCAGCAGCAGCATTTAAAAAATATTTTAAAAATTCTAAAGTTTTTTGCTTCGATATAAATATTTCAAATTTTAAATATTCTTCAAAAGATTTTTGTGTATTTGGTTTTGATATTTGTGATAA
>CABYXR010000024.1 GCA_902522955.1 uncultured Pelagibacteraceae bacterium | reverse complement strand
AAAATGCTTTTATTAGACGAACCAACAGCTGGAATTAATCCGACTTTAATTAATGGAATTATAGATAGGTTGATTAAAATAAATAAAGATTATGGGATAACTTTATTGGTCATAGAACACAATATGAAAGTGATTATGAGTCTAGCGCAAAAAATCTTCTGTTTAGCGCACGGCAAAATGTTAGCAGAAGGTTCACCTGATCAAATTAAAAATGATAAGCGAGTTGTTGATGCTTATTTAGGAGCACAGTAATGGCAAATCAATATGATGTTTTAGGTAAAGCCCCTGGTTTAGAAGATCTTAATAAATTATCTCCTAATGATATTCATCTAACTATTAGAGGTTTAAATGCTGGTTATGGAAAAATGGAGATACTTCATAATTTTGATTTGACAGTTAGTAAAGCTCAATCATTGTGTTTAATAGGACCTAACGGCGCAGGAAAATCTACAATACTTCATTCTATTTATGGTTTTACAAATATTTTTAATGGAAAAATCGAACTGGAGGGAAATGAAATAACTAAATTAACCCCAGCTCAAAAATTAAGCAAAGTAGGTATCGCTTATATCTTACAAGATAATTCAGTTTTCCCAGATATGACAGTTGAGGAAAATCTTTTAATGGGTGGTTATATTAAAGACAAACAAGACGAAGCTTACGAAGAAGCAGAAAGAATTTTTGAAAAGTATGAAAGATTAAGAAATAGAAGAAACCAACCTGCAAAAGTTTTATCTGGGGGTGAAAGAAGACTACTAGAAATCTCCAGGGCTTTAGTAATGAAACCATCAGTGTTATTAGTAGACGAGCCATCAATTGGTTTGGAACCAAAATATATAAGCATGGTTTTTGAAATTTTAGAAGATCTTCAAAAGGCTGAAAAGAAAACAATTATACTCGTGGAACAAAATGCTAAAAAAGGTTTAGAATTTGCTGACATTGGCTATGTGTTAGTTTCCGGACAAACTGCTATCGCAGGTAAAGGTGATGATCTTTTAAAAAATCCAGATGTGGGAAGATTATTCCTTGGTGGATGATAAATTTTAAAATTTTTTTTCAAGGTTTAAAATCTCTTAAAGGTTCTAAAAGTCCAGCAATTCCTCTAGCAGCATGTTTTATCGCTTTAGGTGCGTTACTAAAAGATGCTGGTTTTAACTTACAACAAAGTGCTGCATCAAGTTTATTTACTTATGCATTACCGGGTCAATTAGTAATGGCAGAGTCTTTATTAGTTGGGGCATCAATATTAAATATATTTATAGCGGTTTGGTTAGTGAACTTTAGACTTTATCCAATGACAGTTTCACTTTTTCCTTTGCTTGAACATAAGAAACAACCAAAATGGAAATATTTTTTATCATGTCACTTTTTAGCTGTTACATCTTGGTTGATTGCAAAAGACAGCTACCAAAAAATAGATAAAAAATATAGAATAGATTTTTGGATAGGTATAGGTATAGGAACCTGGACTACTGCAATACTAATGACAGTGGCAGGTTATCTTTCAGCCGATTATTTAAACAAAGACATGTTGATCGGTTTAGCAATCGTAAACCCAGTTTATTTCTTTTGTATGATGATAGGTGCCATGAAAAATTTAAGTATTACGAGTGCAGTTTTTGGAGGAACAATATTAGGTCCATTAATTTATACAGTTTCAAGTGAGTGGGCATTGTTGTTTGCAGGTCTCATTGCGGGAACTTTAGCTTTTTTAATTGGAGGAAAAAATGGCAAGTAGCCAAATAATTATACTGGCAATTATTGCAACATCTTTAGCAACGTTTATCTCTCGTTTTATGGGAGCTATTACATCAAAAAAAGTAAGCGTTAAATCAAAAATTTTTCAGTGGTTTAATTGTGTGGCTTACGCAACATTAGCCGCACTGCTAGGCAGAATGATAATCTTTCCTGCAGGAGTACTTGCTTACTCAGACATTTTTATAAGGATTGCAGTGCTTATAATTTGTATAATTATTTTCATATTTTCAAAAAAAAACTTAGTACTCCCAACCATAGTTTCTGCTATACTTTTATCAGTTTTAAATAGTATATGAGCTTAGAAATAAAAGATCATAAAAATTCTAAAAGAGTAAAAATTATAACTCTTAAAGAAAGCGAATTAGATAGGTTAATTTTCCCTTTTAAAAAACATACTATTACTTCCTTAGAGTATAAGCCATTCTCTAGATTTACTTTAGCCAAAAGCGTAAACGAAGTTTTTGAAGGAAAGCTAAGTGGATCTTTAGTAAAAATATTAAACGATAGAAAAACGGGAACGGTGATAATAGAACCGGAAATTAATAATAAAAAATTTGATAAAGATTTTCTCGTCAAGCTTTCGACAGGCTTTGCTTATTTAGTTGGTAATCCTAATTTTGACTCGATGACCGGGAAATATTATGCAAGATTTTATGTAAAACATCAGGATAGTAGTGACTCCTACTTAAGAAAAGCTTACACTAATTTAGATCTCCACACAGATGGTACTTATGTAAAAGAAAAAACAGATTGGTTAATAATGACTAAAATGGAAGAACAGGGAGTTTCCGGTGGAGAAAGTGTGATTTTACATTTAGATGATTGGGAACACCTAAATGAATTGAGTAATAATCCTGTAGGACAACAAAATTTTACTTGGGGATCCCCTAAAAGTAAAAACACAGACTACAAAGTTGAACATCCTGTTTTTACAAAAGATAAGAGCGGCAAACCTATAATTTCTTACATCGATCAATTTCCGGAGCCAAAAAATATGGAGCAAGGTTTATTTTTACAAAGATTATCTGATTGCTTAGAAGAGAGTATAAACAAAGTTGAATTTCCATTACCGGTAGGATCAACAATATTTTCCAATAATTATTTTTGGCTACATGGAAGAAAGCCTTTCAAAGAAAACACCAATTTGAGCAGAGAATTGCTTAGAATCAGGGGAACTTTTTTCAATTAAGACTAGTTGACTCTGATCAATCATTCATTTTTAATCTTAAAAATAATTAATTAATTAACAGAGGAAAATAATATGTTTAATAATTTGAAAAAATTGATTAGCTTAGTTTTCGCAACTGTTCTTTTAACTTCAATCTCATCAACTAGTTTTGCTATTGATAAATTACATTTTATTATCGGTGGTGGTGCTGGTGGTGGTTGGGACGGAACTGCTAGAGGAACTGGAGAGGCTTTAACTAAAGCTGGTTTTCTTAAAAGTGCTTCATTTGAAAATATGTCAGGTGGTGGTGGAGGAAAAGCTCTATCTTACATAATCAATACGAAGCCAGAAGGAACTATACTAGTTCAATCAACACCATTAGTATTAAGATCAATCACTAGACACAAAGGATACGTAAAAGGTTCTGGTGTATTATCTTATAAAGACGTTAAACCAATCGCTGGTGTAATCGGTGACTACGGCGCAATCGCAGTAGCTAAAAACTCACCATATAAAAACTTCAAAGATGTAGTTGATGCTTACAAAAAAGATCCTAAGTCAATCAAAATGGCTGGTGGTTCTGTAAGAGGAAGCATGGATCATCTAATTGGTGCACTTGCATTTCAAGAAGCAGGCGCAAATCCTAATAATGTAGTTTACGTACCTTACGATGCTGGTGGAAAAGCTTTAGCTGGACTTTTATCAGGAGAGACTCAAATTCTTTCAACTGGTTTGGGAGAAGTAATGGGTGCTAGAGACCAAGTAAGAATTATTGGTATCACAGCTCCAGAAAGAGTTGGAGACGCTCCAGAAGTACCAACTTTAAAGGAACAAGGTTACGATGTTCAGTTTGTTAACTGGAGAGGTTTCTTTGCTCCTAAAAGTATGTCGAGCGGAGATGTTAAGAAGATTGCTAAAATGTTAGGCGATGTTCAAAAAACTCCAGAATGGGAAACAGTTAGAAAAAGAAATGCTTGGGTAAATATTTATAATCCAGGAAGAAAGTTTGACAGTTTCTTAAAAACTCAAACAAAAGAAATGACAAAGTTAATGAAAAAACTAGGTGTTATCTAGTTAATTAACTTTAAGGAAGAGCAGTGAAAATAAATTCAGTAAAAATTATTTCGCTGCTCTTCTTTGTTTTATCAGCATTTTATCTTTATACAGCTCATCAAATACAAGTTTTTGCCTTCGATGAAGGTGCCCCTTTTAATGCTAAAACTTTTCCGATTTATTTAGGTTATGCGGGGATGTTTTTCTCTGGCTTAAAAATTGTTTTGCCAGATAAAAGACCAATTGAGGTTGACCCAACATATTTAGAATTTAAAAAAACAATCTTATTAGTATTAACAATGATTGTTTATGGAGCAACTATCCTTAAAGTTGGCTTTTTTCTATCGACTTCACTTTTTTTAGTTTTTTCTTATTATTTTTTAGGGGAAAGAAGGTGGAAATTTATCATAATTTTTTCATTCCCATTCGTAGCAATTTTTATGTATTTACTTCATGGAGTGTTAGCTGTTTATCTTAGAGACCCACTTTTAAAATATATAGGAATAATGGGATGATCGAAGGAATAATAATTGGTTTACAAACTGCATTATCTTTTCAAAACCTAATGATGGTGATGATAGGATGTTTTGCTGGAACTATTATTGGAATGCTTCCTGGTTTAGGCCCAATGACAGCAATAGCTTTAATGATACCAATTACTTACGGGTTTGACCCTGCAACCGGTCTTATTTTAATGGCAGGTGTTTATTACGGAGCTGTATTTGGAGGTTCGACTTCCTCTATTTTAATTAATGCCCCAGGAGTTCCCGGAACTGTGGCAACATCATTTGATGGTTATCCAATGGCACAACAAGGAAAAGCTGGTAAAGCATTAGCTATTGCTGCTTATAGTTCATTTGCAGGCGGTACAATTTCAGCAATTTTTTTGTTAATTGCTGCACCAAGTTTATCAAAAGTAAGTTTATCTTTTAGATCACCAGATTATTTTGGGTTAATGATTTTAGGTTTAACCGCTGTGGCTGCTTTTTCCTCTAAAGGGAATTTTTTAAAAGCAATGATGATGTGTGTCTTAGGTCTGATGTTAGCATCAGTAGGTCAAGATACTTTATCTGATATTCCGAGATTTACATTTAATACCATGAATTTATCAGATGGTATAAGTTTTGTTTTAGTTGTAATGGCAACATTTGCTATGAGTGAAGCTTTAACTATTATTATAAAAGGAAACGACCCCTCAAAAGCTGCTAAACAAATTTCATTAACAGATTTAGGGTCTATTAAGGTAAACAAAGAAGAAACAAAACAAATGGCTGCAACAATCCCTCGCTCCTCTATTTTGGGATTTATAATTGGAGTTTTGCCTGGAGCAGGTGCAACAATTGCGTCTTTTTTAGCTTATGGAATGGAAAGAAATTTTGTAAAAAGCGAGGAAAAAGAAAAATTTGGTAAAGGTAGTGTACAAGGTTTATCAGCACCAGAAACTGCAAACAATGCAGCTTGCTCAGGATCTTTTGTTCCATTACTAACTTTGGGTATTCCAGGAAGTGGAACAACAGCTGTAATGCTTGGTGCGTTGTTAGGATTTGGAATTCAACCAGGACCAAGATTATACGAAACTAACCCAGAAATATTTTGGTCAGTAATTATGTCTATGTATATTGGAATGGTTGTTCTTTTAATTCTTAATCTTCCATTAATCCCATACATCGCGAGAATACTCGCGGTTCCTAGAACATTTTTAATACCAATGATTTTATTTTTTTCTGTGACCGGTATTTATTTAATGTCTTTTAATAATTTTGATATATATTTAATGATTGGAATTGCCGTAGTTGCAACTATTCTAAGATTGTATGATTTTCCAATGCCACCATTAATTTTAGCATTTGTCCTTGGTGGTTTAATGGAGGAAAACCTAAGAAGATCTTTACTAATAAGTGATGGGTCCTGGTCATTCTTGTACGATAGACCTTTGACATTATGTATAATGTCTGCAATTTTATTAATAATTGGATGGCAGATTTATCAGAGTTTTATAAAAAAAGATTAAAGGTGTTGCATTTTTTCAACACAAAAATAGAGGTTTTTAGACGTTTTTTAGCTTAAAAGTTGTATTTTAGGAATTTATTAACTCGCTTTTTACGATTTTTTTATTTAATAAAGACTCATTATTAATAATAAAAAAAGAGCATAATTATGAAAAACTTTATAAGAATAATTGCAGGCTCAGTATTTTTACTTTGGTCTACCGCTCAAGCTGAAATTCAATTTGGAGTAGGTTTATTAGCAGGTCAGGCTGAAACGTCAGGTACAGAGACAGAGGGAACTGCAGCGGATACTTCAGATAGATCAACAACAGTGAAAGAATCCTTTGTAGGTGCAGATTTATTCATCGAATATATTTCAGACGGCGGATATACGTTAGGAGTAAACTATGTTCCTATGGATGTTGAGCTTGGAAATGGTTCGAGAACAGACATATCCGGAGATGGTTCAGAAAACGACGCAGGTACTAGAAAAGCTGCTGCCGATATAACTGACTTAATTACTGTATATGCAAACGTTCCAATTGGAAGTAATGGCTGGTACGGTTTATTAGGTTATCATACTACAACAGTAACTACTACAGAGACACTAAACGAGTCTTCTTACGGTAATACTGATATTGATGGTTACCAAATCGGAATTGGTCAAAGAGCTGGAAGCGTTAAGATGGAATTGGCTTATTCAGACTTTGATGATATTAGTTTAACTGCTACTGGCGGTGGAACGAATACAATCGCTGCTGATGCTGATGCGATGACTTTTAGAATATCTTACGGCTTCTAATATAAATATTTATATTAAAATTAAAAACCCATCTAGTTTCTAGATGGGTTTTTTTTTATTAAAGCCTCACGTATTTTTTTTTATTATCTAAAGCCCAATCTTTTGTTCCATTTATCGCTATAAACAAGAATCCTGCAGCTAGCCCTAAATTTTTAAGGAAAGCTATAAGTTGCATTTGATTACTGAAATCCGAATGAAATATAATTGCTGTAGTTAATGAAAAGATAGCTAAAAGAATAGCTGATATTTTAGCATGATAGCCAATTATAATTAAAAGTGGCAAAAGTATTTCTAATACAATTGTTGGCCACAATAGAAAACCTGGGACACCAAATCCCTCCATCCAACCTACAGTAGCATCAAAGTTGAAAATTTTGTTGTATCCAGATAACAAAAACACAGATGAAATAAATACTCTTCCAATTAAATCAATAAAATTTGACATATCTTATTTAAACCCAAACTTAAAATAGAGTCAAAAAAAAATAGATCAAATTAAGTTTTTTTCTCTATAAACCTCAAAATTAGAGGAACTACGAATAGTATCATTAATAATCTAATAATATGATGAAAAGAAACAAATTCGGGATCTAAATCAAAAAAGATCGCAATAACTGCAACTTCGTATATTCCTCCAGGACAATAAGAGAGTAGTAATGTAAAGAAATTTTTATCAATAAATAGCCCTGCAAAAATAGCAGCAATAAGACCTAAAATTACAAGTAAAAAAGTTGCAACAAAACTATGTAAAGCATTGTTCGCAATTTCTCCAAAAGTTTTATCTGCAAATCTACATCCCACAGATGAGCCAAGTATTAGTAAGCAATAATCTATTACATTAGAGTTTAGTTTATACGTTGCTAATTCAGAAATTTGCAAAAAACCACTTGCAAACAAGGTTCCCGCCAGCAAAGCAGCGGGAATTTTAAGTTTATCGAAAAAAATTATTAAAATGATTGATGATATAATAAGTATAATTAAATGATATATATTTTGATTAACCACCTCTTCATCAATAACTTTAACATTATCAACATCGTAAAAGCTGTTTACTATAACAGGGAAAATTGTAATAATAATTATTAATCTTATTAAATGAGAAGTAGCAACCTGACTAAGGTCGCTTTTTTCATCTTCAGCTAAAATCATTAATGGCCCTAAAGCTCCTGGTGCAGCTGAAAAAATAGATGTTTTCCTGTCGTATTTCGAGAATTTTTGAAGGTATTTAGAAACTATAAACACACTTAAGACAATATAAAAAAGCATTATCAAAGAGGTCCATAGCCATTGATGAATTTGAGAAAATAAACTTTTATCAATGTAATTTCCAATATAAAGACCCAACAATATTAAAGTTGAAGAGAGAATCAATTTTGGCATTTTAGTTTTAAAACCTTTTAACGATGCTAAGGATGTAATTAACATTGGACCTAAAAACCAAGCCAGCGGTATATTGAAAAATTCAGCTACTATTGCACTCGGAACGGATATAGCTAAAACTAGAGCAAATTCTTTAGAAAATATTTGTTTAAAATTTTCTTTATTAAACGGTATAGCTTGGTTATTGTGCATAAATCATGAATTTAGGATTTCTAGGAACAGGTCACATTGCATCTTCAGTTATTGAGGGTATTTTTAAATCAAAGTTAAAAGTCAAAAAAATTTTTATTTCCCCTCGCAATAAAACAATATCAAAAAAGTTAAGTAAAAGATTTAAAAAAGTTACTATTTCAAAGAATAATCAACAATTAATAGATAATTCAAAGTGGATTTTTTTAGCTATTACACCCCAGGTTGGACATAAAATTTTAAAAAAACTTAAATTTATGAAAAATAAAAAAATAATCAGTTTTATTTCAACAATAAACTTGAGAACTTTAAAAAATTATACAAAAAACAAAAATATATCACGTGTAATACCTCTTCCTTTTATCGGAATGAAAAAAGGTCCAATCATTATTTGTTCATCTGACAAAAGTTTAAAATCTTTTTTTGGAAACCTGGGAAAGATTTTTATTGTTAAAAATGAAAAATTATCGAAAGCATTCTGGTCAACATCATCATTTATGGCTCCTTATTATAATTTGTTATTATCAACTAGTAGCTGGTTAATTTCTAAAGGTGTTAAAAGAAAAGAAGCTGAAAACTATACTAGAGAACTTTTTCTAGCTTTATCTGAAGACTCGATGAATAAAAATAATTTATCTTTAACAAATCTTGTTTCAAATTCTCAAACGCCAGGAGGAACGAATGCTTTTGTATTAAAAAAACTTAAAAAAACTAAATTTTATTCAATTCAACAAAAAGCTTTAAATAATGTTTTTAAAAAATTTTAAAAAGGAGAAAATTAGTGGAAATTACATACGAAGATTTTAAGAAAGTAAGCATTAAAGTTGGCAAAGTTCTGGAGGTAAAAAAAAACGAAAAGGCTAGAAAACCTTCATTAGTTATCAAAGTAGATTTTGGAGATAAAATTGGGATAAAACAATCATCAGCGCAAATTACTGATTACTACAATGCAGATAATCTTGTAGGAAAACAGGTAATAGGTGTTTGCAATTTCCCAGTTAAAAATATTGCTGGAGTCGTTTCTGAAGTTTTAATATTAGGAGCCATTGAAAAAGATGGAAAAGTTGTTTTGGTTCATCCCTCTCAAGAGACAAAAAATGGTCTAGATATCGCTTAAGATGTCATCACAATTAATATCATTACTGCTTTTTGGTATAGCTGCATCCCTTTCTCCAGGACCAAATAATATAATGACTTCATACACAGCTTTTAATTTTGGAATAAAAAAAACTGTCCCTACAATGTTAGGTGTTATAATTGGTTGGACTTTATTAGTAATATTATTGCAAATTAGCTCTGTTATAGTTTTTCAAAAAATTGAAGTAGCCCAAAAAATTATTAGATTTTTTGGGTCAATTTACCTTTTGTACATGGCTTACAAAATATCTTCTTCATCAATTCGATCTGAAAAAATCAGCCCAAAACCTGTAACTTTTTTAAATACTTTCTTTTTTCAATTTGTGAACCCAAAAAGTATAATTATAGCATTAGCCGCTATTTCCATGTTCATTAATCCTCAAGAAAATTTTATAAAAGACTCTATTATTTTAACTACTATATTTTTTTTTATGGCTGTTGGAAGCCAAATAGCATGGTGTTTA
>CABYXR010000023.1 GCA_902522955.1 uncultured Pelagibacteraceae bacterium | reverse complement strand
TATCTACGTTGGCTTGCACGCCACCAAAAGATTTACTTACACTTTTAACTTCTAAAATACTCATTTTAATTCCACCTGTGCTTTACGATCTTTGTCATCTATTACTTCACCAAATCTTTCAGGGTATTTTTCTCTTAACCAACCCATTAACCCTTCTGGGAAATAAACAACAATCACAACAATTAAAACTCCCAGCGCAACATATTGCCAACCCAATATAAAAGTCCAAAGTCCTTCTTTGAAGAAATGGAATAAAGTTGCTCCAATGATTGGTCCCCATAAAGTTCCTTTACCGCCAAGTATTGCCATTAAAACCATGAATACTCCCATCTCTCTTCCATCAAATGCAACATCGGTAGAGTCTATATATCCAATTAATCCACCCATAATTCCGCCTGCAAGACCACAGAAAAATGCAGAGCACATCCAACCAACAATCTTATATTTCATTGTTTGAATGCCCATTGCTTCTGCTTTGTCTTCATTGTCTCTTATCGCATTTAAAATTAGTCTAAATCTAGACCCATAAATATATTTAACAAAAACAAATGCTAGAACTAATACTATAAAGCTTAAGAAGTAGAAAAATTTTCCTCTTGCTTCTGGATCAACTATTTCTGCTGGGAAAGGTGGTGTAGTAAATCCTTGACCTGCACCGATAATTTCTATTCCTCCAGCGATTTCACCTGCTGCAATTCCGAGGCCTAAAGTACAGATAGCAAAATAATGACCTCTTAAACCTAAAATAGCATAGCCTATTGCACCAGCAACAATTGTAGGAATAATAGCTGCAACTAATAAACCAACACCTATTCCTTGAAAATATTGTGCTGTAGTATGCACGAATGTTTTTTCTCCACCGCTCTCTGTCCATTCTGCTAGTGGAAAAAACATTCCCACTTGAACTGAAGCGGTTAAATACATTCCTAGACCATAGAAAAGAATATTTCCAAAACTATTGTAGCCCATTTCTCCACCTTGTAAATTCCAAGTCATCGCCAAAACGATCAATACACAAAGGTATGTAAGCTGAACTTTAAAAGCAGAGAATAAAAAAGGCGCTGCTAAACCTAAAATAATTAGACCTGAATAAAGTACTAAGTCTTTTTGTTTTACTTTAACCATTTATTTTAAGTACTCCCTTTTTTTCGATAGTTTAAATCTTCTATAAACTAATATGAAAACAAGCAGCATAAATACTGCACCAATTCTAAATTCTGTTCCTAAAATATAATCTGCAAACTCCTCAAATAGTCCTAATCCCATTCCTGAAACCGCTACCGCTGGTAAATTACCTAGACCTGCTACAATTACTATCATGAAAGATCTAACCGTATAAGGAAGCCCAACATAAGGATGTAGGGTAAGAGTGATTGAAATTAAAGCTCCTGCTATTCCACATAACGCTGCATTTATACCAAAAGTTGCCGCATAAACTTTTTCGGTATCTACGCCTAAAATTTTCGCTGCTCTTGCATTTTGCGCTGTAGCTCTAATAGCTCGTCCAAGTCTAGATTTTTTCATATATATAACTAAACCAATTGCATATAAAACACTTATAAAAGCAGAGAATATTTTAGAATTAGGCAAGGTTACTGAATTATCAAATAACATTGTTGTTCCGTACTCAGACTGTGCCACAACTACATCTGCACCAAAAATAAAATTCATTAATTGTTGAAATACGATGGCAATACCAAAAGTTGCTAAAATTGAAATAAATAGATCTCTATCTACGACTTTATTAATTACTAATTTATATAGTGCCCACCCAACAAAATACATAATAATTGGAGAAACAATAACTCCCCAAGCTGGATGAATTCCAGCAAGATACATGGTGTAAGCAATGTAGCCACCAAGGATTACCAAATCACCTTGTGCAATATTAATTATGTTCATTACGCCCCACTGAAGAGCCATACCGTATGCAATTAAAGCAAATAAAATACCTAGAAGAATTCCGTCCAATGAAGCTTGGACCATTAACATTGGAGCTTTAAAAATTAGAAAGTCCATAAAGTTTCAAAATTTATAAAAGAAAAGCCCCTAGAAAACTAGGGGCTTTTTCAAATTATTTATAAGCTATTAACTTCTTTCAGACCACTTCGGGATCGGGTGGTAGAATTTGTCTGAAGCCCATTTTGTTGGAGCTACAACTTTATTCTCACACGAATCACCTTTACATCTTACTTGGAACAGAATCATTGGTTTAGCAACATTTTGACCGCCAGGACCAAATTTAATGTTTCCATAGAAAGTTTGCATTTCAGTAGTTTTAAGAGCATCTCTTACTTTATCTCTGTCAAAAGAATCTGCTCTTTCGAACGCATCTTTAAACACTAGTAAAGCAGCAGATGATTCAGCTGATTGGTATGGTGGAGCATAACCAAATTCTTTTTTAAAGTCTTTGTCATACTTTTTACCTGAACCAAAAAACTTATCTTTATAGCTTAAGTTTTTATGCCACTGAGAAGCACATAGTGCGTATTCTGACTTCTTTCCATGTTGTTTAGAAAGTTTTGCAGCATCGCAATGTGTCATCGCTAACATTGGAACATCAACTTTCATTTCAGATATTTGTCTGATTGCTGTTAATGCACCTTTTGTGTGGCCAGATACAACTAATACATCAGGTTTTGTTGCTTTAACTTTAGCTAATGTAGCAGCCATATCATTTAACTCTTTTGGCAATTTATCATCGATGATGATTTTAGATCCAGTTCTCTTTGCTGCATCTAAGATACCTAATCTCACGTCTTGTGAGAAAGCATCTTGTTCAAATGCTTGCGCAATTTTAACTGGCTTACCACCATTTTTTTCAACAGCAAGATCGATCGCTACTTCAAGGTATTGGTTAGCTGGTGATAGTACCGCGAACAAATATTTATATCCTTTTGTAAACAATGATCTTGATGCACCATTTGCTTCAACCATAGGAATTTTATATTTCTCGGTTACTGGTGCAATGGCTTTCGTTAAACCTGAACTGTATGGTCCAAGCATGTAATGAACGCCATCTTGCTTGATTAGTCTTTCAGCTAATTGAGCGGCTCTTTTCGGATTTGACTCATCATCATAATAAATGATTTCAAATTTATAGCTTTTTCCACCAACTTTTACTCCACCCATTTTGTTAATTCTTTCAACGGCCATATTATAACCGTTTTGAGTGTGAACTCCGTTAGAAGAATACTTACCCGTTAGAGATATTGCTGAACCTAAAACAATATATTCACCTTCAACTTTTGCAAAAGAAGAAGAGATACTTGCTATTGTTAAAGTTATAGCTGAAATAAATATAGTAAATAGTTTTACTAGTTTATTCATTAGTTCCCCTTTGTTAATTAATTAATTAATTTTAAATATTTAAACAAGAAATCAAGATGAAAACAACCGTTAGAATTAGCTAATAACTTTGTGAGACCGCGACATATATTGCGATAATAATTAATACACACGCAGAGATTGTATTTAAAACTTTTGGATTATCTTTTAGCCACATGGATACTTGGTTAGCTGCAAAAGCATAAATCATTAAAGTTAAAAAATCTAAAAGTATATATGTAATTATTAATATAAAAAATTGGACAGTATAATTAGAGGTAAAATCTATAAATGAGGTGAAAATTGTTCCAAAAAATATTATTGATTTTGGACTAAGTCCAGCAACCAAAAAACCGTCTCTATAAAAAGAAAAAACTGACTTTAAATTTTTATTTTTTAAATTACTTATTTTAATCCTAGAAGTATACGTGTCATAGGCTAAATAGATAATATATAAAATTCCAGCCCATTTTAACGCTTGAAGAATGTCTGGATTATCACTTAAAAAAGTTCCAATAAAAAACACTACAAGAATTCCTTGGCAAAAGTTTGCTGATATATCTCCAAATGCTGTCCATATGGACTTTTTAATTCCATAATTTAAAGTGTGAGAAACAATTACAACGCGCGGCGGTCCTGGAGTAATGAACAAAAATAAAATTATTTGCAAAAAAATTAAAAAATCTGTTGGAAACATAATAAAAGCGATTATATAGAAACTAATGAAAAAAAGAAGTTTAATTCCTCAAACAAAAGTTAAAAATCCAGAACCAAAAGAAAAAGATGATAATTGGGTTATCTGGGCAGCTTGGGCTGATCGTATTACGTTTGAAGAAATAAAAGAGAAAACTGGAAAAACAGAATCAGATGTAATTAAATTAATGAGAAAGACCTTAAGGCCGGGTTCTTTTAGGCTTTGGAGAAAAAGAGTTCATAACACTAGTATTAAACATAGAAAAAAATTCAAACTTGGGCGAAAAAAACTCAGGGAAAAAATTAAAATTACTGATATATATTAATTATGAAAAAAGTCACTATGTATACTGGAAATCCTTGCTCATTTTGTGAAGCTGCAAAAGCGTTATTAAAAACAAAAAATGTTGAAATTGAAGAATTAGATATTTGGAAAGATCCAGCTAAAGCAAAAGAAATGTTACAAAGAACAAATGGAGTAAGAACTATCCCTCAAATATTTATTGGCGATCATTACATTGGAGGAAACGATAAACTTCAAGAGGCTCATAGAACTGGTGAATTAGATAAAATTTTAAACTCCTAATGCGAAGAAGTTTTTTAAAGCTCTTAGGATTATCATTAATTTCAACTTTATTTTTACCCTTTAACCTTATCAAAGCAGCAACAAAAAAACTTTTTAATGAAGACCTAACCGATGAACAAAAAAATATTATGTTTAATGAGGGAACTGAAAGACCTTTTTCAAGCGAGCTTAATAATGAAAAAAGAAAAGGCTTTTATCATTGTGCTAACTGTGGGGCAAAACTTTTTGCCTCTACTTCAAAGTTTGATAGCGGAACTGGGTGGCCTTCATTTTCAGAAGCTTTACCGGGAGCTTTTAAAACAAAAGTTGATCGTAAATTTGGAATGGTAAGAACGGAATATCATTGCGCTAGGTGTGGAGTTCATCATGGTCATGTTTTTAATGATGGGCCAAAAACGACCGGAAAAAGATTTTGCAACAATGGCCTTTGCTTAATTTTTAAACCGTCAAATTAATTTCTTTAAGAGTTGGCATTGAATCACCTGCTCCTAATTTTGTAGTTGAAAGACCAGCTACTTTATTAGCTATTTCTAAACATTCTTTTATTTTTTTTCCTTTTAATAATGCAAATGAGAATCCTCCATTAAAAGCATCTCCTGCGCCCGTAGTATCGACTGCTTTATCTGCAGTAGCTTTCATGTAAATTTCCTCCTTACCATCTGAGTAAAGTAATCCTTTTTCACCTAAAGTAATTATCACCTTTTTAATTCCCATCTCTATTAGTTTTTTTGCACTAACTTTAGCATCATTTTCATTATTAATCTTAACCCCAGTATAAAACTCCGCTTCAGTTTCATTAGGTGTAAAATAGTCAACCAACTTAAAAAAATCATTACTTATTTCACATGCTGGAGCAGGATTTAATATATTTATCAAGCCATATTCTTTTGCAGCTTTTAAGCAGTGTAAAGTAACTTCTATTGGAATTTCTAATTGCGTTAAGAATATTTTCGACTGTTTAAATAAACTGGTATCAACTTCCTTTGTGGTTAAGCTTGAGGGGGCACCTCTTACAACTGTAATTGCATTTTTTCCAGTATTTCTATCTACATGAATACCCGCAACTCCAGTTTTGTGCTTATTAGAAATGATAATATTTGATGTATCAATATTATCTTTTTTAAGTTTATTAATTGCAAGTTTTCCATAATCATCATCGCCTAGCTTAGAAACAAATTTTACTTTTCCACCTAACCTTGAGATTGCTATAGCTTGATTACATCCTTTTCCACCCGGTCCTACATTGTAACTATCACCAAGTATTGTTTCTCCCATGCTTGGAAGTTTATTTCCTGAAAAACTTATATCTGCTACAAATATTCCAAGAACAGTTATATCGCTCATTAACCCAGACTAGTAAGGAAAGGAAACGTTGTCAAAATATAATAACTGATAACTTGAATTTGATTAGTGGTTATTAAAATTCCTGTGAATAATAGAATTACCCCACCTGTTTTAGTAATTCTATTGTAGTATTTACCAAATCCCTTTTTAGAAATTAAAAAACTATTCATATAATAACCAGATAAAATAAAAGGAATTGCTAATCCTAAAGAATAAAAAGAAAGCAAAAGAATTCCTTTGCTAATTGATGCGTCAGTGGCTGATAAAGCTAAAATAGATCCTAAAATTGGACCAATACATGGAGTCCAACCAAAAGCAAAAGCTGCTCCCACAACAAAAGGAAATATATAATTATCTTTATATCCTTTTGTATCGATACGCTTTTCTTGATTTAAAAATTGGAAATTAATAAAACCTAACATTTGTAAAGAAAATAAAATGATTATTATTCCAGCTGCAATTCTTAGTTCATTCGATAAAAATAATAATATATTCCCTACTGCGGATGCCGTAGCACCAAGAGTTATGAACACTAAAGAAAAACCTAAAGAAAATAAAATTGTTTTGTACAAGACAATTTTTTTATCCTGATCTATTTCAGTTAAATTTTTACCAGTTATATAAGATATATAACCTGGGATAATTGGTAATACACAAGGTGTCAAAAAACTTATAAACCCAGCGCCAAAAGCAAAAGCTAGCTTAATAATCATACACTCTTTATATTTGCCTTTGATATGTCTCGCAATTACAATATTGGCTCATGATAATTAAATATATTGGTTTTTTAATTACTCTTTTGTGGTCTTATAGCTTTATTAAATCCCAAAATATTTTTAAAAAAGGATCGGGTTTATTAATTACATTATTTGTTTCTAACATCTCTTGGTTTACATTTATTGCTGCATGTTTTTATGGGTTCAAGAATTTCTCATTTTATCAAACATTGCTTGGAATTATAGTGAGTATAATTCTAGTTCATTTAGCATTTGCAAGAATAAGTCTTTATATAAATTCAAAATTTAGTGACAAAAAATATTTAATGATAATTAAAACATCTATTGAATATTTAATTATTGCAATTTTTGTCTATTATTTTTTTTCTAATTAGTTAAAATAGTTGAAAGAGTATTAAAATTTTTATCTATGATTACAATTTCGCCAGATCTTGGCACTACGTCTGTTATTGAGGTTATTATTACATAATGAGTTACTAATACTAAGTTGCCCCCGCTCCCATTCCATTTTTGGATGTAATCTCTCAATGCTTTAATTTGTTTCTTTGCGTTTTTATCATGGGGAGGCTGAAAAGTAGAATTGAGTGCTGAAAATTCTTTATAATTTCTAAATGCATATTTAGCAGTGTCTTTACACCTGCACCATTGACTGCTTAAGACTTGATCAATTTTAATTTGGTTTATTTTAAATAATTTTCCAATTTTTTTTGATTGATCTATCCCTTCCTTGCTAAGGTTTCTTTGAGTCTTACAATCTTTAACCTGAAAGCCAGGAGGATCTCCACTCCCTGGGGCTATTGAGTGTCTAATTAGAATAATTTTATTACCTTCTTTTGCCGGTTGCCAGTCAGCAAGAGCAGAAGAAATATTTAAAATTAAAAATAGAAATGTTAGAAAAAAGATGTGGGGAACATTATTTCTTATCATGGCGGATGAAAAGAAAGTTTAACAAATTTATGTTGCCTAGGTCTAGTGGACATGGCAAATTAATTTATAATGATTTAGCTAGTTGTATTCAAAACACTTGTCAGGTGAGTGTATAACTTTTCAACTTTTAGGTTTAAATACTAAACACACTCCATTGTTGCAATATCTTTTTCCTGTGGGTTTTGGACCATCATTAAAGATATGACCATGATGTCCACCACACTTTTTACAATGATATTCGGTTCTTGGGTAACCAATAAGCATATCAGTTTTTTCTTCAAAAACGTTTGGGATTGATTCGAAAAATGATGGCCAACCCGATCCACTTTCGTACTTTGTTTTAGAGTCAAAAAGTTTTGTTCCACAACCTACACAATGGTAGCTACCTTCTCTTTTTTCATTATTAAGAGCACTAGATCCTGGAGCTTCTGTACCTTCTTGTTTTAAAATGTAATTTTGTTCAGGAGTTAAATTAGGATCCCAATTTTTTTTACTCATCTTTTACTTTTTGATCGACACCATAAGGCCTAAAATTTCCTTCATTTCCACTTTTAACCGCTTTTGCTGGCACGCCTACCATAGTAGTGTTTTCGTCAACATCTTTAACTACGACTGCGTTGGCAGCTATCCTTGCTCCATTTCCAATCTTAACTGGTCCAATGATTTGAGCGCCAGATCCAATTACTACATTGTTTCCAATTGTTGGATGTCTTTTTTCATGTCTTTGTCTTTCACTATCTATACTTGGAGAAATACCTCCAAGAGTGACAGCATGATAAATAGTAACATCGTTTCCAATTTCAGAAGTTTCACCAATGACAACGCCCATACCGTGATCAATAAATAAATTTTTTCCTATTTTTGCTCCTGGATGAATTTCAATGCCAGTAAAAAATCTACTTGTTTGAGAAATTATTCTTGCAATCAAATCAAATCCAGCTACATGAAAAAAGTTTGCTATTTGATGTAAAAAAACTGCTTTTACGCCTGGATAAGTCAAAATGATACTCAATGTTGATTTAGCCGCAGGGTCTCTTTCTTTTATAGATTTAATAAAATCATTCATATCTTGATACTATATATAATGTCTACTTGAAAAATTTAAAGAATTAAATATAAAAAAGCTTATGAGCAATTCATTTCATTTAGCGCTTCCAGCTGGGGATATTGAAACAACAGAAAAATTTTATACGGAAATCTTAGGCTGTAAAACTGGAAATAGAGAACAAGGCAAATGGGTTGATATAGATTTTTGGGGTAATGAATTAACTCTTCACCAAACTAAAATGAAATTACCTAGAGAAAGACATAACGTTGACATGGGAAATGTCCCTGTTCCACATTTTGGTGTTCATTTGAAAAAAGAAGTTTTTGAACAGATAAAATCAAATCTTAAATCACAAAACATAAATTATATTGATAAGCCTTATACTAGGTTTAAAGGTACAAAATTTGAGCAAAACACATTTTTTATTGAAGATCCTAACGGAAATGTTTTAGAGCTTAAAACATTCGATTAAAATCGCAACTTTTCCACTATTTACAAGTCGGATTATCTTGACGTATCATTACCTTCTATTAAAAATAAACAATCTATGAAATCAAAAACAAAAGTTGTTGTAGTTGGCGGTGGTGTCGTCGGGGTAAGTGTGCTTTATCACTTAGCTAAAAAAGGTTGGTCAGACGTAGCATTAGTTGAGAGAAAAGAATTAACTTCAGGATCAACTTGGCATGCTGCAGGATTATTACCTTTATTTAATATGAGTTATTCAGTTGGTCAACTTCATAGATATGCAGTTCAACTTTATAAATCTTTAGAAAAGGAAACAGGTAAAAATGTTGGTTTTAGTGTTGTTTCAAATATTCGTTTAGCTCAAACTCAAGATCGTATGGATGAATATCATCAATACGCAGGAGTAGCTAAAACTATTGGGGTAGATGTAAAATTTTTAAAGCCAGAGCACGTAAAAGAAATTTGGCCATTAATAAATATTGATGGTTTAGTAGGTGCGATACAACATCCTGAAGATGGGTATATACAGCCAGCAGATTTAACTCAAGCGCTAGCCACAGGTGCGAGAAATCATGGAGCGGAAATTTATAGAAACACAACAGTAAACGGAATTAAACAAACAAAAGATGGATGGATAGTGAAAACTGATAAAGGAGATATAGAGTGCGAGCATGTAGTTTCTTGCAGCGGAAACTTTGCTAGACAGACAGGAAGAATGGTAGGTCTAGATATTCCAGTAATTCCAGTTGAACACCAATACATTGTTACAGAACCTCATCCAGAAATTCAAAAAAGAAGGAAGGAAGGAAAACCAGAAATGGGAGTGTTAAGAG
>CABYXR010000022.1 GCA_902522955.1 uncultured Pelagibacteraceae bacterium | reverse complement strand
TGAGTGAGATTATTGAAAATATAAAAAAAGATGAGACACCCCCAAAGATCATCAAAAATATATTTAATGAAAAACAAATCAAAAGTTTTTTAAAATTATATGAAAATTTACCTATTACGGTTCATAATAAAAAACAAAATGTAATTAAAAAAAGATGGCTGCAAGGCTATGATAAAGATTTGGAAAGTTTATTTTGCGATAAGCTAAAAAGTGAAATAGGTGATTTTAAAATGGATAATCTTATTGATGAAAATGGAAAAGAAATTTATGGTCTTATTCAAGAAAGCTATGCGCCCATTGGTTTGCATGTTGATGGTGGTTTTGAATTAAAAAATCAAATATATAAACAAAGCTTAATACCATTATCATCTGTAGGAAGTACTGTAATTTTTAAGAATAGATTTTACGGGGGCTCTACTAATTTTACTAAAGATCCTGATGAACTAAAGAAAAAGGACCTTAAATATGGTCAAAATAAAAGATCTGCAGAACATCTAAATTTATATGGTGATAAACCCTTTGATAAAGATATCCATAAAAATTATTTACAGCACGAAAATATTGATAATTTAAAGGGTCTGGAAGTAGAGCTGATTTATAAATGGGAAGTGGGCTCAATGTTAATTTTTGACAGAACTCACTTACATTGTTCATCATCAGTAATTGAAGGGAAAAAAATTGGAATAGCAACTTTTACAAAAAAATAAAAAAATATGGCTATTTATGACTGTTTTCAATATTTCAATGAAGACCACATTGTTGATTTAAGACTAAATATTCTAAGTGATTTTATCGACAAATTTATCATTGTTGAATCAACTGTAGATCATCAAGGGAAATCAAAAAAATTAAATTTCGAAATAAATAAGTATAAAAAATTTAAAGATAAAATAAACTATATTATTGTAGACGATACACCTAGCCAAATTAAGAAACCGCATACTGGGGGAGAGTCTTTGGTTGAGAAACATCAAAGAAATTCGATACTTAAAGGTTTAAATAGTGCTGAAGATAATGATCTTATAATATTGTCGGACGTAGATGAAATTCCTGATTTAAATAAACTAAATGAATTTGACAAAAATAAATATGCTGTATTTTCCCAAAAAATGTTTATGTATAAAATTAACTTTTTAAATCTTGAAGAAAACAATTGGCATGGATCTAAGATGTGTTTAAAAAAAAACTTAAAATCTCCACAATGGTTAAGAAATTTAAAATTCAAAGAATATCCTTTTTGGAGAATTGATAAGGTAAGAAATTTACAAATAATAAAAAATGGTGGTTGGCACTTTTCCTATCTTCAAACTCCAGAAAATATATCAAAGAAAATTCAATCATTTGCACATGGAGAATTTAATAAGTCTGAAATAGTCAATTTAGAAAATATCAACTCTAAAATTCTAAAAGGAAAGGATATATTTGATAGAGGTCATAATTTAAAAAGAGTTGAATTAGACTCAACTTTTCCAAAATATATCCTCAATAATAGAGAAAAATTTAAAAAGTGGCTTATCTGATTTGGTGCGTCCGGAAGGATTTGAACCCTCAACCTCCTGATCCGAAGTCAGGCGCTCTATCCAGTTGAGCTACGAACGCATTAGTTTATAATTTAGATTAAATAATGAATAACTCAATAAAATTCTTAGTTGATAAAAAGGAGGAGGGTAAAAGACTTGATGTTTATTTGTCAAAAAAAATTGACTATTTAACAAGGTCAAATATTAAAAAGATTATTGAGTCAAGTAATGTTAGTATTAACCAAAAAATTGTTAATTTTTCATCTAAGAAAATAAAATGTCGAGATAAAATAAATATTACTTTTTTAATTAAAGATTCAAAAAAATTATCGCCTAGTAATATTAAATTAGATATCCATTTTGAAGATAAGGATTTGCTTATTGTAAATAAGCCAAAGGGTATGGTAGTGCATCCAGGGGCTAATAATTATGAAAATACCTTAGCAAATGCTCTTGTTCATAAATACAAGAACAAATTATCAAATATTAATGGAGCGCTAAGACCAGGTATAGTTCACAGGATAGATAAAGAAACAAGCGGTCTTTTAGTTGTGGCAAAAAATAATTTGTCCCATGCAAAGCTCGGCGAGCAATTTAATAATCACTCAATTGATAGAAAATACCTATGTTTAGTTTGGGGAGTAATAAGGCCGCTTCAAGGAAGAATAGAAACTTTAATTACGAGAGATAAAAAGAATAGACAACTAATGACTGTAAGTGAATTAAAAGGAAAAAAAGCAATAACAAATTACAAAACTATAAAGATATTTAATATTAAAGATATTCCTAAGATAAGTTTAATTGAATGTAAATTGGAAACAGGAAGAACACACCAAATTAGAGCTCATATGAAATATAAAGGAACTTCATTGCTAGGAGATAAACAATATGGAAAAAAAAATATTAAGTTTAAAAAAGTTAATAATAGTTTCTTTGCAAATCTCTCTGATCTAAAAGGACAGGCTCTACATGCAAAAAGTTTAGGTTTTGTTCACCCTAGAAAGAAAAATTGGATGAGTTTTGAGTCAAATTTACCTAATGATTTTAAAAAAATGCTTAATTTATTGAAAAAACTTAGTAGTTGAAAAATAAAATTTAATATATAAATCAAAATCATGAAAAGCAAAAACACTATAAGCAACTTGCCAACGCCTGCTGTTGGAGGATTATCAGTTTATTTATCGCAAATAAAGAAATTTCCAATGCTTGATGCTGAAGAAGAATATATGTTAGCAAAAAATTGGAGACAAAGTGGTAACTTACAATCTGCACATAAATTAGTAACTAGCCATTTAAGATTGGTGGCCAAAATTGCAATGGGCTATAGAGGATATGGGTTACCAGTCAATGAGTTAATTTCAGAGGGAAATATTGGTTTAATGCAAGCTGTAAAAAAATTTGATCCTGATAAAGGTTTTAGATTAGCAACTTATGCAATGTGGTGGATAAAAGCATCAATTCAAGAGTACGTATTAAGGTCATGGAGTTTAGTGAAAATGGGAACTACTACTGCTCAAAAAAAACTTTTTTTTAATCTTAAAAAACTTAAAAATCAGATTGCACCTGGACAAGAAGGAGATTTAAAAGATGATCAAGTAAAAGAAATTTCAAAAAGATTAGACGTCGACTCTAAAGAAGTTATTAATATGAATAGAAGGATGATGGGTCAAGAAAAATCATTAAATGATCCAATTAAAAGTGGCGAAAGCGATGAGTGGCAAGATTGGTTAGTCGACGATAGTTTAGACCAGGAGCTAATAATTTCCCAAAAACAAGAATATGATGATAAGAAAGGTTTATTAAAAGATGCTATGCTAACTTTAGATGACAGAGAAAAAGAGATTATTGAAGCAAGAAGATTATCTGAAAATCCAAAAACTTTAGAGGAATTAAGCAAAAAGTATAATATTAGCCGAGAAAGAATTAGACAAATAGAGACCAAGGCCTTTGAGAAATTACAAAAAACAATGATTAACGCTAGCAAATCTAAGAATTTGCTACCTGCAAATTAAATTTTGAAAGGATCTTCAATTAAAATAGTGTCATCTCTTTCAGGGCTAGTAGAAATACTTGATACTTTAGCTCCGACAAAATCTTCTAAAGCATAAATATAATTCCTAGCTTTTTCAGGTAAATCCTTAATATTTCTTATACCTTGAGTTGAGCTTTTCCATCCAGGAAAAGTTTTATAAATAGGCTTAATATTAAATTGATCTTCTGAGGCTGCTGGTAAGTAATTTATTTTTTTTCCATTTAATTCGTACTCTACACAAATCTTAATTTCATCTAATTCATCCAAAACATCTAATTTAGTTAAAGCGATTCCACTAATGCCAGCAATTTTTATTGTTTGGCGCACTAACACTCCATCGAACCAACCGCATCTTCTTTTTCTAGCCGTGACAGTTCCAAATTCTTTTCCTCTTTTTCCTAAATTTTCACCAATTTTATCTTTTAATTCTGTAGGAAATGGTCCGCTACCAACTCTAGTTGTGTATGCTTTTGTGATTCCCAAAACATAATTTATTATATTTGGTCCTAAACCCGTGCCTGTAGCTGCCATAGCGGGAACTGTATTTGATGATGTAACAAAAGGATAGGTCCCATGATCAACATCTAGCAAAATCCCTTGTGCACCCTCAAATAATATTTTTTTTCTATCTTTTATATATTCATCTAATTTTAACCAAACAGGTTGAGCAAATTTAAGGATTTCGGGAGCAATCTTTAATAATTTTTTTTTAATATCGTCTTTTTTATAAATTTTTTTTTTTAAACCTTTTCTTACAGCGTTATGATGAAGAAGAACATTTTTTAATCTTTCATCGAGATTCTTGTTAGATCTTAGATCCATTACTCGAATAGATCGCCTACCTACCTTATCTTCATAGCAGGGCCCTATGCCTCTTCTAGTGGTTCCGATTTTACTTTTTCCAGCTGCATCTTCTCTTAATTCATCCATTTCTTTATGAAATGGAAGTATTAAAGAGGCCGACTCTGATATCATAAAATTTTCGGAAGTTACTTTTATACCCTTCTTTCTTATTTCTTTAATTTCATCTAACAATGCCCAGGGATCTATTACTACGCCATTTCCTAAAATTGAAATCTTTCCTTCTCTAACTATCCCTGAGGGAAGAAGTCTCAATTTAAAAACTTTTTTATCAATGACTAAAGTGTGCCCCGCATTGTGACCTCCTTGGAAACGAACCACTACATCAGCTTCGCTTGATAACCAATCGACTATTTTTCCTTTACCTTCATCTCCCCATTGCGAACCTACAACAACTACATTTTTCATTATTTGAATTTCTTGTTAATTATTATTGAATTTAAATGGTTTACTGGACCATGACCTTTTCCAAAATTAGGGTTAGACACTATAGCTTGGTTAACATATTTAATTGCTAACTCACAAGATTTCTTTAACGGTTTTCCACAAGATAAAAAAGTTACTATTGCGCTTGATAAAGTACAACCTGTGCCATGCGTATTTTTAGTTTTTATTTTCTTATTTTTAAAAATTTTAATTTCGCCTTTATTTAATAGTATGTCTTCCGTAAATTCTGCGTTTCTATGACCGCCTTTTAACAAAACATTTTTAACACCTGATTTGAGCAAAATGTTGGCGGCATTTACCATATCTTTAAGATTTCTAATTTTTGTTTTTGTTAAGACTTCGGCTTCAGGGATATTAGGAGTTATCAAATAAGCCTTTTTAATTAATCTATTTTTTAAAGTTTTGATTGCTGATCTACTTATAAGTCTCGCACCTCCCTTGGCAACCATAACTGGGTCTAAGACAATCTTAGAAACTTTTACTTTTTTTAATGCATTAGCAACAGAATTAATTACTTGAGGAGAATGCAGCATACCAATTTTAATTCCACTTGGCCTAATGTCCTCACAAGTAAACAAAATTTGTTTTTCTATTTCTTTTGGTTTAATCGGAATAACAGATCTTACTCCTTTGGTATTTTGAACGGTAACAGCGGTTATGGCTGTCATAGCGTAACTTCCCAAAGCTGTTACTGTTTTTATATCAGCTTGAATTCCAGCTCCACCTGAAGAGTCAGATCCAGCTATTATCAAAATCTTAGATTTTATTTTCAATTTTTTATTGATTGTTTAATTATTTTAATACACCGTAAAATTAATTTTTTATCATATGACTCGGCCATAATTCTTATTTTTGGTTCTGTTCCTGATTTTCTGACTAAAACTCTTCCTTTGTTACCCATAAATTTAATGGCCCTTTTAGTCGCGATTAATACAGAATTTTTTTTAATTATATTTTTATCTTTAACGACAATATTTTCTAAAATTTGAGGCAAAGGTTTAAAAACATTTAACAACTTGCTGGCTTTTTTCCTTTTTCTTAAAGAAAATAAAACTTCTAAGGCAACAAGTAGTCCGTCTCCCGTTGTTGCAAATTTGCCTAATATTATATGTCCTGACTGCTCTCCGCCCAAATTAAAATTTAGTTTTTTCATTTTTTCTTTTACATATCTATCTCCAACTTTAGATCTATAAAACTTTATTTTTTCCTTTTTTAGAAAGTTTTCCAAACCGTAATTAGACATTAAAGTTCCTACTACTCCTCCTCTTAAAATCCTCTTATACTTCCATCTTCGAGCGAGCATTGCAATAATTTGGTCACCATCAATAATCTTTCCTTTTTCGTCACACATAATAATTCTATCGGCATCTCCATCAAAAGAGATTCCAAGGTGAGCTTTAAATTTTCTGACTGCAAATTTAATCTTAGAAGGATGCATTGAACCACAATTTTTATTGATATTTAGACCGTTTGGATTGACACCTATAGATATGACTTTTGCTCCAAGCTCTTTAAGTAACTTTGGAGCGGCTTTATACCCAGCTCCATTAGCGCAATCTAAAACAATTTTTGTTCCTCTTAAATAAAAATTTTTAGGAAAATTTTTTCTTAAGATTTTAATATACTTTTCATTACCGTTTTCTAATCTCTTTACTCTGCCTAATAATTTAGGATTTGTTAATTGTTTTGCATTCTTTGTATCAATGAGTTTTTCAATTTTTTTTTCTATTTTATCCGATAATTTCATACCGTCGGGTCCAAATAATTTAAGACCATTATCGTGATATGGATTATGAGATGCTGTTATCATAATTCCCATATTAGCTTTCATAGATTTTGTTAGCATTGCGAGACCATTAGTTGGTAAAGGTCCTAAAGTAAAAACATGCATGCCACCGGACACTAAACCTGAGACTAATGCTGGCTCTAATGTGTAACCTGATAGCCTTGTGTCTTTAGCTATAATAGCAATTTGTTTTGTTTTTTTCTGGTTCTTAAAATATGTTCCAGATGCTAAACCAAACTTAAAAAACTTTTCACCAGTTATATTGCCTTGATTAACAGTTCCTCGAATTCCATCAGTTCCAAAATATTTATTTTTCATTAATTTAAATTAGATAAAATTCTATTAAATACCAAAATGCCTTGCTTGACCTCATTTACGTTATGCACCCTAAAAATCTGAACTCCTTGAGACAATAAGAATAAAACTGAAGCAATTGTACCTCCAATTTTCTCTTCGCTATCATTAATTCCAGATATTTGACTTATAAATCTTTTTCTGGAAGTTCCAATCAAAATAGGAAATCCAAGGCTATGAAACAAAGATATTTTAGAAATTAAAATCAAATTATGTTTCAAATTTTTACCAAAACCTATGCCCGGATCTATGACTATTTTCTTATTATGAATTTTATCAATATTTTTTTCAAAAAAATCGTAAATATCTAGTAAAACATTTCTATATTTGGGGTTTTTTTGCATAGTATTAGGTGTGCCTCGCATATGATGCAGTACTTTTGCAATATTATACTTTTGTATTTTTGATAAAGATTGAACCTCATATTTAAATCCTGAAACATCATTTATTAAATTAGCTCCATGTTTTATTGCTTTCAACATTATTTCAGATTTTCTTGTATCTACAGACAAGCAAACTTTTTTATGTTTCTTGTTAAAGTTTTTTACAACTTTTTCTATTCTTTTCCATTCTATATTAGTCAAAACTGTTTTTGATCCTGGTCTACTCGATTCTCCCCCTATATCGATAATTTTAGCCCCTGAATTTATCATACTTGAAATATGAATTGTTGCTTTTTTAAGATTATTAAATTTTCCTCCATCTGAAAAACTATCTGGTGTTAAATTTAAAATTCCCATAATTGATGGCTCCGAAAAATTCACATTTTTTAAAAAGTTTTTTCTTTTCAAAACAATCTTTTTTAAATCATTAGCAACCTTTTTTTTGATGTCTCTTCCCAGTGTGTTGATTTTTTTAAAATCTATTATTTTTGATTGAATTTTATTATTGTTCCTAGTAAAAATTTCTATTTTATCGAAAGCAATATTTTTATTACCGCATAACGGCAGCGCTTTTTTTGTCTTTACTAATAAATTTGCATTAGCACCATAATAAAAATTACACGCTCTTGTGTAATATTTTTTCATGGTTTTTTTAAATTGCTGGTTTTGGTTTTAAGCCTAATGAACCAAGAGCAGAGGAAGTCTTGCCATCATCCTCGTCTTCATCTTTAAAAGACCTCGTGGGCTTTATATCTTTAATAATTAAATCTCTTATTTCATCACCTGATAAAGTTTCATAAATCAGTAAAGCTTTTGCAAGCTTGTGAAGATCATCAATTTTTTCAGTTAATACCTGTCTAGCTCTCTCATAGCCTTTGTCGACTATTTTTTTAACTTCTAAATCAACTTTTTTAGCTGTTTCCTCTGACATATTTTGCTGTTTAGTTACTGATCTTCCCAAAAATACCTCTTCTTCATTTTCACCATAGGCTATTGTACCTAATTCTTTACTCATTCCATATTTAGTAACCATATTTTTTGCCATTTTTGTTACCATATCAATATCAGATGAAGCTCCTGAAGTTACTTTGTCATGACCAAAAATAATCTCCTCCGCAATTCTACCGCCCATTGCAACAGCTATGTCGGAGTGCATTTTTTCTCTTGTTACTGAAAGCTGATCTCTTTCAGGCAATCTCATTACCATTCCTAAAGCTCTACCTCTAGGTATAATTGTGGCTTTATGAATGGGGTCTGAAGCTTTTTCATTTAACGCTACTATAGCATGCCCTCCCTCGTGATACGCGGTCAATTTCTTTTCATCTTCCGACATTACCATTGATCTTCTTTCTGCTCCCATCATTACTTTGTCTTTAGCTTCTTCAACATCGGACATTGTTACCACCCTTTTATTTTTTCTTGCAGCTAGTAATGCCGACTCATTAATAAGGTTAGCTAAATCTGCGCCTGAGAAACCCGGTGTACCACGTGCTATTGTTCTTAATTTTACATCAGGACCAGTATTAATTTTTTTGATATGAACTTTAAGAATTGCCTCTCTTCCAATGATATCAGGATTAGCTACTACGACCTGTCTATCAAATCTACCTGGTCTTAATAAAGCAGGATCGAGTACATCAGGCCTGTTTGTTGCAGCGATTAATATAATACCTTCATTGGTATCAAATCCGTCCATTTCGACTAGTAATTGATTAAGAGTTTGCTCTCTTTCATCGTTACCACCTCCTAGACCAGCCCCTCTGCTTCTACCTACTGCATCTATTTCATCTATAAAAATTATACAGGGTGAATGTTTTTTCCCTTGTTCAAACATATCTCTAACTCTAGATGCACCCACGCCTACGAACATTTCTACAAAGTCTGATCCAGAGATTGAAAAAAAAGGAACATTAGCCTCTCCAGCTATAGCTTTAGCCAATAAAGTTTTTCCAGTTCCTGGAGGTCCAATTAACAATGCTCCTTTAGGAATTTTTCCTCCTAGTCTGCTGAATTTTTTAGGGTCTTTTAAAAACTCTACTATCTCCTCTACTTCTTCTTTAGCTTCTTCTACTCCTGCTACATCATTGAAAGTAACTTTGCCTTGGGCTTCATTTAATAATTTGGCTTTGGATCTTCCAAAACCCATAGCGCCGCCTTTCCCTCCTTGCATTTGACGCATAAAGAAAATCCAAACTCCAATAAGTAATAACATTGGGAACCATGAAAGCAGAATGCCTAAGAGTGAGGGCATTTTGTCTTCTTTGGGTGTCGCTATGATGCTAATATCTTTTGAGGATAGTTTTTCGACTAATTCCGGATAATTCGGTGAATAAGTTGTAAAGGTTTTTCCATCAGACAAAACTCCAGAGATATTATTACCTTGAATCTGAACTTCTACAACTCTCCCTTCTTCTACTTCATTAAGAAAATTTGAAAATGGTAAGTTATTTTTTTCTGAATTTATCTTGTTTGGATCTTGAAACATATTAAATAGTCCAACTGAAAGTAAGACTATAATGACCCACATTGCTAAGTTTTTTAAGTTCATACTATTTAAATAATCATTTTATAATAATTAACAAGTATATTTAGAAATAAATA
>CABYXR010000021.1 GCA_902522955.1 uncultured Pelagibacteraceae bacterium | reverse complement strand
AATGAAATAAATTTTGCAAATTTACTAACATCTTCAAAATTTAGTATAATTCTCTTTATGATAATAGGAAAAATTGAGTTAATATCAATTTTTTTAATAATCAGAAAAATATTTTTTAAAAATTAACATGTCAAAAATTGTTATAATAGGAGCTGGTGCAATGGGATCTGCTTTTTCTTTTCCATGTGTAGACAACAGTCATGATACTAACATCATTGGAACTCATTTAGAAAATGATTTTATTGATAAATTAAAAAGTGAAAAAAATTTACATCCTGCACTTGGTGTTCATATTCCTGAAAGTGTCAAAATATTTAAATTCGAAAGTTTTATTGATTTATTTAAATCCAGTGTTGATTTAATAGTTTTAGGAATAAGCTCTAAGGGAATAGAGTGGGTTTCAGAGCAGTTAAATACAGTCGCAAAAAATAAAGAACTACCTAATATTCTTATGTTAACCAAAGGTCTAAGTATTCATGAAAATAAATATGAACTATTAGTTGATAAACTTAAAAGATTATTAAAATCAAAAGATATATCTAATGTTAATATCTCAGCGGTAGGAGGCCCATGTTTAGCCTCAGGGTTAGCTAATAGAATTCATAGTAGCGTAGTTATCGCAAACGAGGACATTAAAACAGCTTCAAAAATAGCAAATATGCTTAATACTGATTATTATCACACTTCTTCATCAGAAGATCTTAATGGGGTGGAGGTGTCAGCAGCCATTAAAAATATTTTTTCTATGGCAGTAGGAGCCGCAAAAGGTTTGTGTAGCAAAAATATCTCAGATGAAATTCGTGAAAAAAATTATTTAAACACTGCTTCTGCATTAATTAAGCAATCAATATATGAAATGGAAATATTTGTTGAACATCTAAATGGAAAAAAAGAGACTGTAAAAGGTCTTGCAGGTTTAGGAGATCTCTATGTAAGTTCTGGAGGAGGTAGAAATGCTAAAATGGGTTCATATATTGGAGAAGGATTAACTTTTTCGGAGGCAAAAAAAACAAAAATGCAAAAAATAACTGTAGAAGGAGCAGATTTAGCAGTCGAAATTTCAAAAAAAGTAAACGAGGATTTTGATGAAAAAAAATTACCTTTGATGCTTGCTATGATAAATGCAATAACAAAAGATAAAAAGCTCAAATTAAATTGGGAATTATTTCGATGAAAAAATTTGTATTAGTTTTTTTATTATTATTTATCCATTCCCAAGTATTAGCTAATGAAAACCAAAACTCAAAAGTTACTACAAGTATTTCTGATCAGCTCAAATCTCTACAGGATCTTTATAAGTCTGGTGTTTTAAGTGGATATGAATACGAAAAAGAAAAGAAAAAAATTTTAAATAAATAAAATGAAAAAATTTATAATATCTATTGATGCAGGAACTACATCAAATAGATCGATTTTATTTGATTTAAAAGGAAAACCTATTTTTTCGTCTCAAAAGGAGTTTACTCAATATTTCCCTAAAAGTGGATGGGTAGAACATGACCCTGAAGAAATTTGGAGGACAGCTGTTAAAACATTAAAAGATGTAATTACTAAAGCAAAAAAATTAAGAGGAAAAATTTTAAGTATTGGTATTACAAATCAAAGAGAAACAACTATACTTTGGGACAAAAAGACAGGTAAAACAATTTATAGAGCTATAGTTTGGCAAGATAGAAGAACTGAAGATTATTGTAAAAAACTAAGAAAACAAAATAAAGATACATCTATTTTTAACAAAACAGGTTTATTAATTGATCCTTATTTTTCTGGTACAAAAATAAAATGGATTTTAGATAATGTTCCAAAGGCAAAGCAATTAATGAACAAAAAGCAATTATTATTTGGAACTATTGATAGTTTTTTAATCTGGAAACTTACAAAAGGTAAAGTACATGCTACTGATGCTACTAATGCTAGCAGAACCATGATTTATAATATTTCATCTAATAAATGGGATGACTCAATTTTAAATTTGTTAAAAATAAAAAAACATATTCTTCCAGAAGTTAAAGATTGTGCTGATAATTATGGTCTCACACATTCAACGATTACTGGGATTTCAATACCCATAAACGGAGTTGTTGGTGATCAACAATCTGCAACAATAGGGCAATGTTGTTTTGAACCAGGCTCGCTTAAGAGCACTTATGGGACAGGTGCTTTTGTTTTACTTAATACTGGAAGCAAAAAAATTTATTCTAAAAATAGATTATTAACCACAATAGCCTACAGAATTAACGGAAAAACAACTTATGCAATGGAAGGTTCAATTTTTATAGCCGGTGCGGGTGTTCAATGGTTAAGAGATAGAATGAAATTTTTTAAAAAAGCACCTGAGACTGAAAAAATCATTAAAAAATTAGAAGATAATAATGGAATTTATTTAGTTCCAGCTTTTACCGGACTTGGAGCTCCTCACTGGAATGCAAATTCAAGAGGGGTATTAAGTGGAATTACAAGAGATACAAGTCCTGAAGAGATCGTGAGAGCCACAATAGAGGCAGTTGCTTATCAGACTTATGATTTATTTGAAGCAATGAAACATGATGGTTTAAGACCGAAAATAGTAAAAGTTGATGGCGGTATGGTAATGAATAATTGGTTTTCACAATTTTTATCAGATGTTGTGAATGTAAAAGTTCTAAGGCCAAGAGTTCAAGAAACTACAGCTGCAGGCGCTGCTTTTATGGCCGGTCTAAAAATTGGCGTATATAAATCTTTAAAGGATATTTCTAAAAACTGGCAAATCGACAGAAAATTTTCATCAAAAATGAACTCTAGGAAAAGAAATATTTTAATTAAAGGTTGGTCTAAAGCTGTAAAAAGAGCATTAATTAACTAAATCAATCACTAGTTGAATTTGCCAAAGAAACATCTGTACAATTTTGCAAGATTTTGTTTCAATTAAACAAAAACAATAAACAACAATGGGGGAATTAATGTTTAAAACATTGAAAACTATAATATCTGTTGCTGTTTCATTTTCCATACTTACTATTTCTAATGCTTTTGCAGACGGTCACATGGCTGCAATTAAGAAATGGTCTGATGGTGAGTTTAGTCTTTCAACTCTTTCATCAAAAGAGAGAGAAAAAGAACTACAATGGTTTCACGATGCTGCAAAGCCATTCAAAGGAATGTCTATTAAAGTATTGTCAGAAACTATTCCAACTCACGAGTATGAATCAAAAGTTTTAACTAAAGCTTTTGAGGAGATAACTGGTATTAAAGTAAATCACCAGTTACTTGGAGAAGGTGACGTAGTAATGGCGGTTCAAACACAAATGCAAACTAACGTAAGTATTTACGACGCTTATATCAATGACTCAGATTTGATAGGTACTCACGCTAGAATGCAACAAGCTGTTAACTTAACGAAATGGATGGCTGGAGAAGGTAAAGATGTTACTTTACCAACTTTAGACTTAAATGATTTCATAGGTAAACAGTTTACTACAGGTCCAGATGGCGACTTATATCAAATGCCTGACCAACAATTTGCTAATCTTTATTGGTTTAGAAAAGATTGGTTTGATAGACCTGAAATCAAAAAAGGTTTTAAAGCCAAATACGGTTACGATTTAGGTGTACCATTAAATTGGTCTGCTTATGAAGACATCGCTAAATATTTCTCAGAAGATGTGAAGAATATTGACGGTGTAAGAATTTACGGTCATATGGACTACGGTAAAAGAGCTCCTGACTTAGGTTGGAGAATGACTGACGCGTGGTTATCAATGGCTGGAGCAGGTGATGTTGGAAAACCTAATGGAATACCAGTGGACGAGTGGGGAATAAGAATGGAAAAAGGTTCTTGTAATCCTGTAGGAGCTTCAGTAACAAGAGGTGGAGCTGCTAACGGACCTGCTGCTGTATACGCAATCAGAAAATGGGATGAGTGGTTAAGAAACTACGCACCTCCAGGTGCTGCGGCTATGGACTTCTATCAGTCTTTACCGTCACTATCTTCTGGAAACGTTGCTCAGCAAATATTCTGGTACACAGCGTTCACAGCTTCTTTAGTAGGAAAAAATCCTAACAATAAAGTTGTTGACTCTAAAGGAATGCCTTTATGGAGAATGGGTCCATCACCAAAAGGACCTTATTGGGAAGAAGGTATGAAGCTTGGATATCAAGATGCTGGATCATGGACTTTATTTAAGTCTACACCAGTTAAAAATAGAAAAGCTGCATGGTTGTATGCTCAATTCGTTGTATCAAAAACAGTAGACCTTAAGAAAAGTCACGTTGGTTTAACTATCATCAGAGATAGTTCAATAGACCACAAATCTTTCACAGAAAGAGCACCAGCACTTGGTGGACTTGTTGAGTTCTACAGATCAAACAACAGAAATATTTGGTCACCAACAGGTGTAAACGTTCCGGATTATCCGAAACTTGCACAAATCTGGTGGCAACAAATTGGAGATGTAAACTCAGGTGCGTTTACTCCACAACAAGCTATGGATCGTCTTGCAGAAGAGATGGACTTAGTTATGTCTCGTATGGAAGCTGCTGACAAAGGTAGCAATGCATACGGTGGATGTGGACCAAGACTTAATAAACCAAGAGAAGCTTCTTATTGGTTAAATAAGAAAGGTTCACCAAAAGCTAAACGTAATGAGAAACCTCAAGGGAAAACTGTTCCATACGCGAAAGCTTGGAAATAGTAAGAGGTTAATCTAAATTGAAAAGGGGGGCACTAGCTGCCCCCTTTTTTTAAAACTAAATTTTAAATTATGAGTCTAGAATTAAAAAAAGTAGAAAAAAAAGTTGGAATAGACACTCATATTCATCCTACGAGTCTTACTTTAGAAAAAAATACAATAAACGTACTTCTTGGTTCAACATTAGCTGGCAAGACAACACTAATGCAAATAATGGCTGGATTAGACAAACCTACTTCAGGCGAGATCTGGTTTAACGGAGAAAACGTTACTGGTATGAAAGTACAAAAAAGAAATTGTTCAATGGTTTATCAGCAGTTTATAAATTATCCTAATTATACAGTCTTTGAAAATATCGCATCACCACTAGCAATAACTGGTGTTAATACAGAAGAAATTAAACAAAGAGTTGGGAAAGTAGCTGAACTTTTAAAATTGTCTGCAATGTTAAATAAAAAACCTGACGAATTATCAGGAGGACAACAACAAAGAACTGCCTTAGCAAGGGCTTTAGTAAAGGACTCAGATTTAATTTTATTAGATGAGCCTTTGGCAAATCTAGATTTTAAACTAAGAGAGGAATTAAGAGAGGAATTACCGAAACTATTTGAAGATAGAGACTGCATAGTTGTTTATGCAACAACAGAGCCATCTGATGCTTTGATGATTGGGGGAAATACGGCAACATTGTTAGAAGGCAAAGTTATTCAGTATGGAAAAACTTTAGAGGTTTATAATAGGCCTGAAAATTTAATTTCAGCCAAAGTTTTTAGTGATCCACCAATGAATATAGCAGAGATTATAAAAAGTGGAGATAATTGCAAATTTACAGATAACAATGTTCAGTGGAAATCCTCTATTAAAATTAAAGATGGTGCTTATAAGATAGGTATAAGACCTCATAATATAACTACTTATAAAGAAGGAAATAATTCAGTTGAAATCAACGGTAAGGTTCAAATTTCTGAACTAAGTGGATCAGAAAGTTTAATACACTTTACTAACGGAAACTTAAACTGGGTTTCATTATCTAATGGCATACAACAAAAAAATGTCGGGGAGGATACTAAATTATATATGAATACAGATGAGTTTTTATATTTTGATCAAAATAACAAACTGGTAAATAATGGCTAAGATAACTCTCAAAGATTTAAGTCATAGTTATTTAGAAAAGCAGGAAAATAATTCTGATTGGGCTTTAAGAGATGTTAATATTGATTGGAAAGACGGTGGTGCTTACGCTTTGCTGGGTCCATCTGGCTGTGGAAAGACAACATTATTAAATATTGTTTCAGGCCTATTAAAACCTACAAAAGGAAGAATTTTATTTAACGACAAAGACATGACATTACTTAACCCAGTTGAAAGAGATATAGCTCAAATATTTCAGTTTCCAGTTATATATGATACCATGACTGTTTATGATAATTTAGCTTTTCCACTTAAAAACAGAGGTCTCTCAGAGACTGAAGTAGCATCTAAAGTAAAAGAAATTGCTGAGATGCTTGAGTTAACATCTACATTGAATAATAGAGCATCAGGGTTAACAGCTGACGGTAAACAAAAAATTTCCTTGGGTAGAGGACTTGTTAGATCGGATGTAAACGTAATTATGTTTGATGAACCTTTAACAGTAATTGATCCACATTTAAAATGGGTATTAAGATCTAAATTAAAAGAATTACATCAAAAAATTAATCGAACAATGATATACGTAACTCACGATCAAACCGAAGCTCTAACTTTTGCGGATCAAGTTGTAGTTATGCATGAAGGTCAAATTGTTCAAACTGGAACTCCTGTCGAACTATTTGAAAAACCTAAACATACTTTTGTCGGACATTTTATTGGTTCACCTGGTATGAATATACTTCAATGTGAGATTAAAAATGGTGAAATAAATTTCAGTGGTCAAAAAATACAAACTCATAAAGATGTAAAAAAATTAAATTTTAAAAAAACTCAAATAGGAATTAGGCCAGAATTTATTAATTTTTCTAAAAGTGGTATTCCAGTTAAAATTAAAAGAGTAAGCAATACAGGAAGACATAAAATTGTTGATACAGAATGTGATGGTGGAAATATAAAAATACTATCTAATGCATTTACAGAAATTCCAAGTGGAAGTACGCATATAACTTTTAATCAAAAATATACTTATATATATGGAGATAACTGGATTATAGAATAATGAATAAAACTATTAATCAAAAAGCTTGGTATTTTGTAATTCCTGTATTTGTTCTTGTTGCATTTAATGCAGCTATTCCTTTAATGACAGTAGTAAATTATTCATTTCAAGAAACTTTTGGAAACAATGTATTTGCCTGGGAAGGAACAAGATGGTTTAAACAAATTCTTTTATCTGAAAGATTTCATGCATCATTAGGAAGACAAATAGCATTTACCTTAATAATTTTATTAATTCAAATACCCCTTGGTATTGCTATAGCCTTAACAATGCCAAAAAAAGGTTGGGGAGTACCTGTTTGTTTAATTTTAATGTCTATGCCACTTCTTATTCCTTGGAATGTAGTGGGAGCAATGTGGAATATTTTTGCCCTTCCTGACATTGGTTTTTTAGGTCACTCTTTAAACGCGATAGGTTTTGATTATAATTTTACCCAACAACCTGGTGATGCATGGTTTACAACTATTTTAATGGATGTCTGGCATTGGACATCGTTAGTAGTTCTTCTATCTTACGCTGGTCTTAATTCTATTCAACCAGCTTATTACCAAGCAGCGGAAATAGATGGCGCAAGTAGGTGGGCTACTTTTAGATACATAGAATTACCAAAAATGAAAAAAGTTTTAACTTTAGCTATTTTATTAAGATTTATGGATAGTTTTATGATTTACACTGAACCTTTCGTTTTAACAGGAGGAGGACCAGGAAACACAACAGCATTTTTATCTATTGACTTAGTTAAAATGGCTTTAGGTCAATTCGATTTAGGACCGGCAGCTGCGATGTCATTAATATATTTTTTTATCGTGCTTTTAGTTTGTTGGGTATTTTATAATTTAATGATGAAAAATGAGGCACAGTCATGAAAAAATACAAATGGTTAGTACCTACATTATATATAATTTTTCTAATGTTGCCGATCTACTGGTTAATTAATATGTCGTTTAAAACTACAACAGAAATTATTAATACATACTCATTATGGCCTCAAAAATTTACAACAGAAAATTATGTAAAAATCTTTACTGATAGCACTTGGTATATGGGTTACGTAAATTCTATTACTTATACTGTATTTAACACTGTCATTTCTGTTGCTGCAGCTCTGCCAGCTGCCTATGCATTTTCTAGATATAAATTTTTAGGTGATAAACATTTGTTTTTTTGGCTATTAACAAACAGAATGGCTCCCCCAGCAGTTTTTGCTCTACCATTTTTCCAGTTTTATTCATCTGTAAATTTATTTGATACTCATATAGCTGTAGCACTATCACATTGTTTATTTAATATTCCCTTAGCAGTTTGGATTCTAGAAGGATTTATGTCAGCAGTTCCTAAAGAATTAGATGAAACTGCTTATGTAGATGGGTATTCATTTGGTAGATTCTTCTTTAAAATATTTGTTCCAACTATTGCAGCGGGGATAGGTATAACAATGTTTTTCTGCTTTATGTTTTCTTGGGTTGAGCTTTTATTAGCAAAAACGCTAACAGCTACTGCTGCTAAACCAATAGCAGCCACTATGACTAGAACAGCTAGTACCTCTGGATATGAACTTGGTTTATTAGCTGCAGCAGGGACTTTAACAATAATTCCTGGAGCAATTGTAATTTACTTTGTTAAAAATTATATTGCTAAGGGGTTTGCAATGGGAAGGGTTTAATGTTTACTAAACTATACGCAGCTACTTGGGGTGATGTAGGCAAGGCAAAAGAAAAAGGTTTTTTTGATTTTGATTTATTTTCTTGGATGGCTTGGACATGGCAAACAGCAGCTTTTTTCATTTTTATTGCTCTATGTATAACAGTGATGCTTATCTGGGAAAAAAAAGTACCTGGCGGATCACCAAGAAAAGGTATTTTAGGTTTAGATACAACTAGAGGTGATAGATTATTTGTTTCATTGCTAGGAAGTGCATTTATTCACTTAGCCTGGTTAGGTCTAGTTGGGGGTCTATTGTGGATAGCATCGATAATTTGCGTTGCTTATTTTATTGTTGTATTTAAATACGTATAACACATATGGTTAAAGTAGGAATTAATGGTTTTGGCAGAATAGGGCGACTTATCTTAAGAGCTATATTAGAAAATTATAAAGGAAAAATTCAAGTAGTAGGCATCAATGATCTCGGCTCTATTGAAGCTAACGCTCATCTAATAAAATTTGATAGTACACACGGCACATTAAATAATGATGTAAAGACTTCAAAAGAGGGTTTTCAAATAGGAGACCAAAATATTAAAGTTTTTGCTGAAAGAGATCCTGCCAAATTACCTTGGGGAAAAATTGGTGCTGATGTAGTTTTGGAATGCACTGGTTTCTTTTTAGATAAAAAATCAGCTGGTAAACATTTAGATGCTGGAGCTAAGAAAGTAATCATTTCTGCGCCAGCTAAAGAAGTAGATTTTACAGTGGTTCAAGGAGTAAACAGCAAAGATTTAAAAAAAGAACATAATATAATATCAAATGGTTCTTGCACAACTAATTGTCTAGCACCAGTAGCTATGGTCTTGGAAAATACTTTTGGTATTGAATATGGATATATGACTACTATTCATAGCTATACAGGAGATCAAAAACTTCTAGATACTCTCCACAAAGACTTAAGAAGAGCAAGAGCTTCGGGTGATGCGATGATACCAACTTCAACTGGGGCAGCTAAAGCAATGAGTTTAGTTTTACCTAGTTTAAAAGGAAAACTAGATGGAACTGCTATAAGAGTTCCAACACCAAATGTTTCGTTAATTGATCTTACATTTGTTCCTAAAAAGGAAGTAACATCCGAAAGTATTAATGATGCAATGATTAAAGCTGCTAAAGGCTCTTTAAAAGGAATATTGGCAACAAATTCAGCGCCTTTAGTTTCAAAAGATTTTAACCACAATCCTCACAGCTCAATTTTTGATATTACACAAACACAAGTCATAAAGGGTAAATTTAGCAGAGTTTTGTCTTGGTATGATAATGAGTGGGGATTTTCTAATCGTATGTGTGATACAGCAATTCAAATAGCTGGATTAATTTAGATAAAGACTTTAAATTATATAAAATGATTACAGTAGTAATTCCTTCATTTTATAGCTCACAACAAATTAAGGATAGAATAAATGAAATTGGTGACAACATTCCAATTATCATAATTGAAAATTCTCTAGATATAAATTTAAAAAAAAAAATTGAAAACACTCATAAAAATGTAAAAGTAATAATTCCCAAAGAAAATTTAGGTTTTGGAAAAGCTGTGAACATTGGAATAAAAGAGGCAAAAACAGAGTTTGTTTTTCTAACTCAACCAGACGTAAAATTAATTGACGATTGTGTAAAAAAATTGACAGAATGTGTAAAAAACTTTAAAGATTTTTCAGTTTTAACACCTTGCGATAAAAAC
>CABYXR010000020.1 GCA_902522955.1 uncultured Pelagibacteraceae bacterium | reverse complement strand
AGCTCTTGATCAAACTATTGAGATGGCAACTTTAGCAATGAAAAACGATAGAGGAATTGTTGGAGTCCCAACCGGTCTTACTGATTTAGATGAAAAACTAGGAGGCTTGCATAAATCCGATTTAATAATATTGGCTGGAAGACCATCTATGGGTAAAACAGCCTTAGCTACAAATATCGCTTATCATGCCGCTCAATCCCTGTTGAGCAAACAAGAAAAATCCTCAATAGCTTTTTTTTCTTTAGAAATGTCTTCTGAACAATTGTCTACTAGAATTTTATCAGAACAAGCAAGAATTAGATCGGATGATATAAGAAGAGGTAAAGTCACTGAAGAAGAAATTAATAGATATATAGAAACTTCTAGAAATATTTACAATCTTCCACTCTTCATAGATGAAACACCTGCAATTACTATTGCCACGTTAAGCAATAGAGCTAGACGAATAAAAAGATTATTTGGATTAAATCTCATTGTAGTAGATTATATTCAATTAATGAGAGCTAGTTCTATTAGTAAAAGCGATGGAAGAGTTCAAGAGATATCTGAAATCACTCAAGGATTAAAAGCTTTAGCAAAAGAATTAGGTGTTCCTGTGTTAGCTCTATCTCAGCTTTCAAGGGCCGTAGAGCAAAGAGATGACAAGCAACCGCAATTAGCAGATTTAAGAGAATCTGGTTCTATTGAACAAGATGCTGACGTGGTTATGTTTGTTTACAGAGAAGCCTACTATCTTGAAAGAAAGCAACCAAAATTAGGATCAATAGAACATGCTGAATGGCAATCAAAGATGAATGATGTGAATGGTCTCGCTGATATCATTCTGGGAAAACAAAGACATGGTCCTACAGGTACAATTAAAGTTGAATTTGAGGGAATCTATACAAAATTCAAAGATTTAAGCAAAAATTAAGTCCAAATTTTACCTTTAGTTATAAATAATTTAAGATATATCTGAAATGTCCTTATGATGAGTGAAATATATAAAAAATTCATAATCGATTTTCCAAAAGTTACTCTTTTTTTAATCACACTTATTTTATCTTTTTCCTTATACCATGCAAAAAATTTCAATTTAGATGCGTCTTCCGACGCGCTTATCCTAGAGGGAGATCAAGATTTAAGATATCTCAGAGAAATTAATGAACGATACGGATCTAAGGACTTTTTAGTTCTAACATACTCACCTATATCTAGCTTTGAAGATAAAGAGACGATTTTAAATCTGCAATTGCTTAAATCCAAAATTGAAAAATTATCTTGGGTTGATAGTGTAATAACTGTAATAGATGTGCCGCTTTTAAAAAGCACAGACGAAAACTTAATGGATAGGCTTAAAAATTACAAAACCCTGGCCCATCCTGAAATTGATAAAAGTAGAGGTTTTGATGAAATCATAAATAGTCCAATTTATAAAAACTATGTGATAAGCGAAGATGGTAAAACTTCTGGAATTGTTGTGTATCTAAAAAAAGATGAACGATTAGCAGAATATATTAAGATCAAAGATAAGTTTTACAACCTGTCCATAAAAGGAGATCTTTCAGAAGATGAAAAAAAAAATTACAAATTATTTTTGAAAGAATATGAAGAATATAAAAATTTATTCAATGTAAGAAACCATCAAAATATTACCGAAATAAGAGATGTAATCAGTAAATATGGTGATAACGCAAAAATTCATTTGGGTGGCATCCCTATGATTGCTAATGATATGATGAGCTATATTAAAAGTGATATTGTTGTTTTCGGAATAGGTGTGTTTGTTTTTATAATTTTCACTTTATGGATGGTCTTCGGAAATATTAAGTGGGTAGTCATGCCATTACTAGGTTGTGCCACATCTGTAACAATAATGATTGGTCTCTTAGGACTAATTGGCTGGAAAGTAACAGTCATCTCTTCAAATTTTATTGCCTTGATGCTTATTTTAAATATGGCCATGAATATTCATGTTACTGTCAGATTTCTTCAATTAAAAAAAGAGTTCAATCAGTTATCTAATAATGAAGCGATATTTGAAACCAGTAAAATAATGTTTATGCCTATTCTTTATACTGTTTTAACTACAATTTGTGCTTTCCTCTCACTTATATTTAGCGGAATTAAACCAATTATTGATTTCGGATGGATGATGACAATGGGGCTTTCAGTATCAATCTTAGTAACTTTTTTATTATTACCATCTCTGCTCAATTTATTTTCATCAAATGACGATTTAAATATTAAAGACACCGAAAAATCTAAAATTACAGCCGCATTAGCAAATTTCGCTAAAAATAGTAGAATTATTATTTATAGCGCCACAGTTATTGTTCTTGTTCTGAGCATTATAGGAATATCAAAACTAGAGGTCGAAAATAGTTTTATCAATTATTTTGATAAAGAGACTGAAATTTATAAAGGTATGAAAAAAATTGATGACCAACTTGGAGGAACAACTCCACTTAACGTAATTATCAAATTTCCAACCAAAAAATTAAATGAAAAAGAGGAAAAAGATGAATTTTCTGAATGGGAGGAGGAGGAAGAAAGTAAAGAGAATAAAGCTAAATATTGGTTTACAAGAGATAAAATGGATAAAATAATCAAAGTTCATGATTATTTAGATTCACTACCAGAAATTGGAAAAGTTTTATCTTTTGGTTCTATTCTAAGAGTTGCAGAAGATTTAAATAGAAAAGAACTTCAAAGTTTAGAAATCGCAGTTTTATATAGCAAAATTCCTGAAGAGATAAAAAAAGAAATTGTTTCACCTTATATATCTGTTGACAAAGATGAGGCGAGAATAAGTGTAAGAATAAAAGATTCTTTAAAAGATTTGAGAAGGGATGAATTGATAAAAAAGATAAATCTCGATTTGAATAAAAAATTAGGTTTTGAAAAAGATGAGTATAAACTCGCAGGTGTATTAATTCTTTTTAATAACTTATTACAAAGTTTATTTAAATCACAAATATTAACTCTGGGGATAGTAATGTTGGGGATATCAGCAATGTTTTTTATATTGTTTAGAAATATTGCCTTAGCTGTAATAGGTGTAGTTCCTAATTTTTTAGCTGCATTTTTTATTTTAGGTATAATAGGTCTTATGGAAATTCCTTTGGATATGATGACTATAACTATCGCAGCTATTACTATAGGTATAGCAGTTGATAATAGCATTCACTATATTTATAGATTTAAAGAGGAATTTAAAAAAATTAATGATTATAAAAAAACCTTAGAGAGATGTCATAGCACTGTGGGTATAGCAATTTTAAACACTTCTATAACTATAGTTTTTGGATTCTCTATTTTAGTTTTATCTAATTTTATACCTACAATATACTTTGGTATTTTTACTGGTATAGCTATGTTGCTAGCTTTAATTTCTGTTCTTACTCTTCTACCCAAACTTTTATTAGTTTTCAAACCTTTTGGTCCAGAATAATTATTTTATTTAAATGAAAGATTTTTTAGACATTATATTAAATATCAATGTATTTGACATAATTTTTTCATTAATATTAATTTATTCAGTAATCCAATGTTTCATAAAGGGATTTTCTCTAAGTTTCATTTCATTTATGAAATGGGTATTTGCTCTTGTTGTAACCATAATTTTAGTACCTAAAATTCAACCCTGGGTTAACGATTTCATTGAATCTGAATTTATTAATAACTTTGGTATCGGAATAGCTGTATTCATTTGCACTATATTTTTAACAATTGTTGCAGGAAAATCTTTAAGTAGAGCTGTAACTTGGACTGGATTAGGCTCTATTGATAAGACATTTGGCTTAATATTTGGGTTTTTTAAAGGTTATGTTATTTCAATTTGTTTATTCTCTTTATTAAATTGGTTTTATCCATATCAAAATTGGGGTATATCAGCTGAAGATGCAATTTCATTTAATTTAGTTAAAAAAGGGAGCGAAATATTAATAGATGAATTTCCTTCGGATGAAGACTTCATCGATACAAAAGATAAAATTGAAAAAATTTAATTCAGATAAATTAAGAGAAGAATGTGGAATTTTCGGAATATCCAATCACGAAGATGCTTCTGCTTTAACTGCATTAGGTTTACACGCTTTACAACATAGAGGGCAAGAAGGATGCGGGATAGTTTCCTACGATGGGAAAAATTATCACTCAGAAAAGAGGCAGGGATTGGTTGGCGATCATTTTACCAATAATGATGTCATTAAAAAACTACCTGGTAAATTTGCAATTGGTCACAACAGATATTCAACAACAGGTGAAACGTCTTTAAGAAATATTCAGCCTTTTTTTGCTGATCTTCATGTTGGTGGAATTAGTATCGCTCATAATGGAAATTTAACTAACGCACTAAGCTTGAGAGAGACTTTGGTGAAAGACGGAGCTATTTTCAGAACTACTAGTGACACAGAAACTATTGTACAATTAATAGCTAAATCAAGACGTGAAAAAATTATTGATAAATTAATTGATACACTTTTTCAAATACAAGGTGGATACTCTTTAGTTATAATGACAAATAAAAAATTAATTGGTGTAAGGGATCCTTTTGGTATAAGGCCGCTTGTTGTTGGAAAACTTAAAGACTCTTTTTTATTTGCATCAGAAACATGTGCGTTAGATATTGTTGGTGCTAAGTTTATTAGAGAAGTTGAAAATGGAGAAATTATAGTTATAGAAAATAATGATTTGAAAACTATAAAACCTTTTCCTAAACAAAAAGCAAGACCATGTGTTTTTGAGTATATATATTTTGCTAGACCTGACAGCTTAATCGATGGGAAATGTGCTTACGAATTTAGAAAAAATTTTGGAACTGAGTTAGCAAAAGAAACTGATATTGATGCAGATATTGTTTTGCCTGTTCCTGACTCAGGCGTACCGGCCGCTTTAGGATATGCAGAATATTCTAAAAAAAGATTCGAGCTGGGATTAATAAGAAATCATTATGTAGGCAGAACTTTTATTGAACCAACTCAAAGTATCAGAAGTTTAGGTGTTAAATTAAAATTAAGTCCAACGAAAAGTATTGTTAAAAACAAATCGATAATATTAATTGATGACTCGTTAGTTCGAGGTACTACATGTAACAAAATTATAAAAATGCTTTACGAAGCTGGCGCTAAAGAAGTGCATGTGAGAATAGCTTGTCCAGAAATAAAATTTCCAGACTTTTATGGCGTAGATATGCCTACAAAAAATGAGTTATTAGCACACAAAAAGAATACCAAAGAGATGTGTGAATTTATAAAAGCAAAATCTTTAAAATTTTTAAGTTTAGAGGGTTTATACGTTGGTCTTGAAAAAGGTAAACGAAATAACATTTATCCTCAATTTAGTGATCACTACTTTACTGGTGATTATCCAGTAAAACCATCTGATAATTTAGGTGAAAATAAAATAACTCAATTATCATTGCTTAGTGGAAAATCCAGTAATTAGTCCAAAATTATTAATCTATTTTTGTTGTCTAAATATAAAATAGAGTCGTTAATAAAAATTGGAAATGAGTTTAACTTTGATGGAAATTTTTTAATATCTGTGACATTTCCTTTAGATGTAAATCTTACTAGATAGGAGTTTTTCAAAAAAAGATGTAATTCGTTATTTGCAATAAAAATTGTTTTTACATCAATAGATTTTTTTTTTGTTTTTAAAAAATTTGCAATTTGGCTGCCAATATTGAGTGAATAAATAATACTTCCGGAATTCAAATCTATACTTACAAGTAAGTTTTCTTTTGTTATTAAGAATAAATGTTTACCTGAAATTAATGGCTTAACAATTGAGTTGATAGCGATTTTATTTATTAGAGTTCCATTATTAGCGTTTAGAACATACAAGCTTGTATCAGTTGATATTATTAATTTATTTTTGAATAAAATTACTGGGTTTGAGTAAAATAAATTGTTAGTTTTTAAGTTTGTCGATCTATTAATATTTATAAACCATCTTAAATCTCCGTTATAATTTGTAGAATAGATAGAACCATATGTATTTAGATAAAATAACGATTGGTTGTTAAACACCAACGAATTAGAAAAATTACTTTTGAGAGGATTTTCCTCTGTAGGAACAGATCGTAGTTGCTCTCCATTAAATTTATTAACTAAATATAAAACATTATTTGTATCCGCTATCACTATTTTATTATCGAATACTTTAAGATTAGATCTGAAAGGAACTTTGAAGTCTTTAGCCCACAATAACTTTTTTTCTTTATAATCTAAGGCATATAGATAGCCAATGTTATCACTTACATACAAAAGATTGTCATCAATGGTGATATTAAGTTTTTTGTCAACATTTTTAAATTTTTTTTTATAGAAATTATATTTGAAAGTTATATTTTTATTAGATAATGAAAAAACTATTATGTCTCCCCTGTCATTTACTGTAATAATTTTGTCTCCGTCGAAGAGAATATTTTCGTTTGTTGGACGATTAGTTAACTTTTTACTTTTGAATATTATTTCATTTAAGTTTTTATAACTAAAATTATCTAAATTATTTGAATTATTGTAATTTTTGTTTAACCAAACTAAATTTTTTTTTATAGGTTTAAAGTCAATAATTAAATTTTTTTCAGGGTCAATAATTTGATCAAATAATTTCTCTTCAATTCGTAAAGTTTTAAAATCTTTAAATTGTTCAACTTTTTTTTTAGTTTTAGTATTGCTATCCCAAATGCCAGATTTATTATCAAATGAACAATTAGATAATATTATTATAATGATAATAACAAAGACTTTTTTCATAACTATAAAATTATTCTTCAAATAATTTATAAATCTATTTAATCAACTCTGAAGCAATATTTTTCCATTTAGAATCATCAGCTATTATTTGTTTTAATAATATATTTCCCTCATCAAATTTTGATATTTTAAAGAAAAATAGAGCTTTTTTAAGTTTTACTAAATTTTTTTGATCTTTTTTAATTTTTATATTCTCAACTGACTCAAAAAGTTTAAGTACCTCATCACTATTTTTTTCAAGATCATTTTCAATAATATTGTTTAAGGCTAAAATAGAGTAGAAATTATTTTTACTCTCGATGATTTCCATGTAAATTTTCTTGGACTCTTCTTTTTTATTAGAAGACAAAAAAATTCCTGCTTTAATATATTTTTCAGAAATTTCTGTATTTAAATTTTGTTTGTAATAATCTAGAAATTTAAATCCAACTAAAAACAAAATAATTAAAATTAAAATTGAAAATAATATTTTTTTTTTTTCAATTAAAGTATTAATTATTTTTTGAACTGTACCTAACTTATTTTCTATTTCATTTTCCATATAAAAAATTTTTATTTCTGGGGAATATCTTTTTTGTTACATCTTTACTATATTGTTTTACGGCTTTTTCAATTATAGCATTTAAATTTATATATTTTTTTACAAATTTTGGGTAGAAGCCGCTTAATCCAAGAATATCATCAGTAACTAAAATTTGTCCATCACAATTTGAAGAAGAACCTATTCCTATTGTAGGAATTTTTAACTTTTTAGTAATACACTTAGCTGCGTTAGGAGTTACACATTCTAATACAATTGAGAATGCGCCGGCTTTTTCGATAGAAATTGCTTCTTTTATTAACGTTTTAACCTCCTCTTTGTTTTTACCTTTGACTTTAAATTTTTTATCAAATTGTGGTGTAAATCCAATGTGACCCATCACTGGTATTTTAGCTTTTTTTATTTCTTTAATAATTTTAAAATTTTTATTATTACTCTCAATTTTAATTGCATCACATTTCGTCTTTTTAAAAATAAATTTTGCATTCTTTTTAGCCTGAGATGGGTTTTGATATGATCCTTTCGGCATATCTACAACTAGAACTGATTTTTTGATACCTCTTTTAACACTTATACTGTGTTGGATTATTGTGTTTAATTTAATATTATGAGTATTTTTCATACCATACAAAACATTTGCCATTGAGTCACCGACTAAAATAATATCACAATAATTATCTAAAATTTTAGCAATGGATGTAGAATATGCTGTTAGGCTCACAATTTTGCTTTTATTTTTTTTTTTTAAAATTTTATTTATTTTTGACATTATTCTAATTCAATAGTACTAGGTGGTTTAGATGTTATGTCATATACTACCCTATTAATTCCTGGCACTCCATTAACAATTTTATTTGATATTTTGTCCAAAAAGTCCTTAGGAAAATTAAAATAATCTGCTGTCATACCATCTTCTGACACTACTGCTCTGAGCAAACAGGTATATTCATAAGTTCTAGAGTCGCCCATAACTCCAACTGTTTTCATAGGTAGCAAACCAGCATAAGCTTGCCAAATTTTATTGTATAGTTTGTGTTTAACTAATTCATTGATATAAATAAAATCTGCTTCTTGTAATATTTTAATTTTCTTTGGAGTTACACTGCCTATAATTCTTATTCCTAAACCAGGACCAGGGAAAGGATGTTTATCTTTTATTTTATTTAAAAGACCCAGGGATTTACCGAGAATTCTCACTTCATCCTTAAAAAATTCCTTCAAAGGTTCGATTAATTTCAATTTCATTTTTTTTGGCAATCCTCCTACGTTATGATGTGATTTGATTTTTGAAGAATGGCTCCCAGTAACAGACTTGCTCTCTATAATATCAGGGTATAAAGTGCCTTGAGCTAAATATTTTATACCCTTAGTCTTTTTAGCTTCTTTTTCAAAAATTTTAATAAATAAATTTCCAATAATCTTTCTTTTTTTTTCAGGATCAGAGACATTTTTTAATTTTTTAAAATATAAATTTTTAGCATTTACTAATTTAACATTTAATTTATATTTTTTTTTAAATATATAAAATGAATATTTAAATTCATCTTTTCTTAACAGTCCAGTATCGACCATTATACAAACAAGATTTTTTTTAATAGCTCTATTTATCAATAACGCAACTACACTGCTATCAACGCCTCCCGATAAAGCGCATATCACCTTATCTTTTTTTACTGTCTCTTTTATTTCATTAATTAATCTTTTCTGTTCTGACTTAATACGCCAACTTTTTTTGGCTTTACATATGGAAAATATAAAATTTTTAATTATCTTTTTCCCATTTTCAGTATGCGTAACTTCCGGATGAAATTGTACACCATATATTTTATCTTTAGTATTTTCTATAATAGTTAATTTGGAGTCTTTCGTAGAGGCAACTGTATGAAAACCAATTGGAAGCTTAGAAACTGCATCCTGGTGGCTCATCCATACTGATATATTTTTTTTAAAAAAAAAATTATTTGTAAGCAAAGATCCTCTTTTTTTATAAAGCATTGCTCTTCCAAACTCTCTTTTCTTTTTCAAAGATTTAATGGAGCCACCAAATATTTTGCTTATAAGTTGGAGGCCGTAACAGATACCTAAAATTGGTATTTTTTTTAGAAATATTTCTTTTGATATGGAAGGATAGTTTTTTTTTGTTACTGTTGATGGGCCACCAGATAAAACAATTCCTTTAATGTTTTTATAATACTTTATCTTATGCAAATCTTTTAATGTAATAATCTCAGAGAATACTCCAAATTCTCTTATTCTTCTTGCAATTAACTTTGTTACTTGTGAACCAAAATCAACAATTACAATTCTATCCTTAGAATTTAGAGATGGCATTTATTTTTTTAAAGATTTTTCAATTTCAATTTGTAGTTCAATACTTTTTTGACAATAGTCTTTACAGAAATTAAGTAATCTTTCTAATAATTTTTTACTTCCTGAATAATCAGACTCTTTGAATTTTAATTGTACTAAATTAAATGTTGCCTCTTCATTCTGAGGATTGAGTAGTATTACTGTTTTTAAATTTTTCTTTTCTAAATCAATTTTATTTTGTTTATTAAATATCTTAGATAAATAAAGATAAGATTTTTCACTTTTAGGATTAAGTACTATATCTTGTTCAAATTTAAATTTTGCTTTATTAAATTCTTGCTTTTCAAAGTGAGAAACACCCTCTAAATAATAATTACTGTTGCCAAATAAATAACTTATATGGAACATTAAAAAAAATATTATGTACAATAACTTCATAATTATAATTTAAAATTTAAATTTGGATCAATCATTTCTACGCTGTGTACCATACTTTCGTAAAATCCAGCTTTTGTTATTTTTACAAATTTTGCATTTTTCTTGATATCTTCTAATCCTTTGGCGCCAATATAGCCCATTGATGATTTAAGTCCTCCCTTTAATTGATAAATTATTTTAGAGACACTCCCTTTGTACTGAACTCTACCTTCCACACCTTCGGCTACAAATTTTGATTTATCGCTATAATTTTTTTGAAAATACCTGTTAGACGAACCAGCAGACATTGCTCCTATGGATCCCATTCCCCTATATTTTTTAAAAAATTTATTTTTTATTTTAAATTTTTTTCCTGGACTTTCATCTGTTCCTGCAAAAATTGACCCCATCATTATTGCGTCTGCTCCTGCTGCTATGGCTTTAGCTATATCACCTGAAAATTTAATACCTCCATCAGATATAATTTTTATTTTTTTTCTTCTCAAAACTTTGCTCACCTCCATAATTGCTGTGATTTGTGGAACACCTATACCAGCGACCATTCTAGTAGTGCATATTGAACCTGGTCCTATTCCTACTTTAATTATATTGGCACCTGAGTTATATAATTTTTTTGCAGCTTCTCCAGTTGCAATATTCCCTACACAAATAGGAGTATTGTCGTTACTCTTTCTAATTTTTG
>CABYXR010000019.1 GCA_902522955.1 uncultured Pelagibacteraceae bacterium | reverse complement strand
AATCCGACAACTTTTTTATTTGGTATATACGAAATATGAACTACTCCTATAATTGGTGCCATGTGGTGTTCACAATGGCTTTCAAAAGAGATATTTTTTTCAACTACCATATCGTCATAACCCTCAACGTCTCCAAAAGTTTTAAGTAAATCAGAGCTTGCATCTTGATGATAGCCTTTAAAATACTCTTTGAATGCTTTCACAACTCTTTTGGGAGTTTCTAATAATCCCTCTCTATTTGGATCCTCTCCAATCCATTTTAATATTGTTTTAAAAGCCTCTTCAGCCTGTTTGTCTGTTACTTCAGGTTTTTTTTGACTAGATTTAGCAATGTCTTTAACTAATTTCATATAGCGAACATTTTTATAGGACATATTTCATTAATGCAAATTGCTATTTTGTCTTTTTTTCACTATTTTACGCTCATGTTTAAAAAAAGAGAGAATGTTTTTGAGATAGAGGAAGGGAAATTCCTTTCTCCAAAATTTGATGAAAAAGGACTGATACCAGTTACTACAACAGACCACAAATCAGGTGAAGTTTTAATGCACGGTTATATGAACCAGCAAGCTCTAAAATTGACTATTGAAAAAAAAGAAGCCTGTTACTGGAGTAGATCAAGAAACGCCTTATGGCATAAGGGAAAGACAAGTGGTTTTGTTCAAAAAGTTGTAGATATTAGAATTGATGATGATCAAGATGCCTTATGGTTAACTGTAGACATTGGTAATGGTGCTAGCTGCCACGTGGGTTATAAATCATGTTTTTATAGATCTATTCCGTTAGGAAAAATAAATAATACTGAAGAGATAAAACTAGAATTTAAGGAAAAAGAGAAAAAATTTGATCCAGAAAAAGTTTACAAAGGTCAACCTAACCCAACTAAATTGTAAGACTCAAATTGAACAAAGAAACACAAAAAAATGTATTCGGGGAGAATTTAGAACCTTGCTCTAATAATCCATTAACTGGTTGGTTAAGAGATGGTTGTTGTAATACTGATAAAAATGATCGAGGTGTTCATACAGTTTGTGCAAAAGTTACAAATGAATTTTTGTTATGGTCAAAAAAAGTTGGAAATGATCTTATTACCCCTCATCCAGAATTCGGTTTTCCAGGATTAAAAGAGGGTGATAGTTGGTGTTTGTGTGCTACTTGGTATGCTAAAGCTTTAGAGGAAAATGTTGCTTGTTCTATTTATTTGAAGAAAACAAATATTAAGACTTTAGAACTAATTCCATTAGAAAAACTTAAAAAATTTGCTTTGGATATTTCTTAATAAACTTTAATTCCCCGAGTTTTTATAATTAATTCGAGTTCTTGAAATTCATTACAGTTACAGTTTTTTAAAACTTCTAATCTTTCATTAGCTTTATCTATACGATTTGTTTGCACGTATAATTCCCCAAGATATTCATTTATGCCGTTGTGATCAGGTTTAATGCTAAGACCTTTTAAGTAGAATTTTTCAGCTTGTTCAAAATTACCAATTTTTCTAGAGGTATAACCTAGGTAATTTAAAATATCTGGATTTTTATTATCTGATTTATAAGCTTTTTCTAATTTTTCAAAAGCTTGCGAATAAAGTTTTTTAGCTTTATCTGCTTTTTCTTTTTTTTCAAATTTACCAGCTTGTTTTACTAATTTTTTTGCATCTTTATAATAATTTGATTTGGTATCTTCAGAACTATCGCTGCCAGCTGAATAAGCATTGTACGGTATTAAACTTATTAGAATAATGTAAAATATTTTTTTCATAATTATGTTAGAGATGATCTTCCTCCATCTACACCTAAAACTTGTCCTGTAATCCACAAACTATTATCACTTAATAAAAAATTTGCAACGGACGCGGAGTCGCTCCCTTCACCTACTCTTTTAAGCGGATGCATTTTTGCAATACTGTCCGCCATTTTTTCATTTTTTAAAATAAAATTTGCAATTTTAGATTTTGTGATACTTGGAGCTATACAGTTAACTCTAATATTTGGCGCAAATTCTGCTGCAAGAGAAACAGTAAGACCTTCTATAGCTCCCTTTGCAGAAGCAACAATGCTATGATTAGTAAATCCTCTTCTTACTGCTACAGTAGAAAATAAAACTATTGAACCTTTATTTTGTTTTAAACTATCTGATGCCTTTCGAATAATTTCTGTTGCTGAAATTAAATTTAAATTAAATGATTGCATGTAATCACTTTTTTTTGTCATCCTAATTGGTTTTAAATCTATAGAGCCTACACAATATGCCAACCCATTTATTGGAGTATCTCCTAAATCGCTAAAAATTTTATCTGAAAAATTTTCTTCTAAAACATCACAAGTTGTGAAAGTGGAGTTAAGCTCTGAAGCGAGTTTTGACAAATTTGGTTCATCTCTTCCTACTAAATGGACTTGTCCTCCGTCTGCAACAACCTTTTTTGCCAATGAAGAGCCAATAGAGCCAGTAGCACCTAAAATAATTTTTTTCATTCCGCTTATTTAACACTATTTTTTAAAATGAGTAGGCAAATAATGACGCGTTTATTTCCTCTAAAAGTTATATAATTTGGCTTATATGAAGCTTTTTATTATTCTTGGAAACCAACTCTTTAATCCAACCTATTTCAAAGACTTTAAAGATCATACTATTTATATGGCTGAAGACTATGAGCTTTGTACGTATGAAAAACATCATAAACTAAAAATATTGCTTTTTTTGTCATCGATGAGATCTTTTAAAGATGAACTTAAATCAAAAAACTTCAAATTAATTTATGAAGATGTTAATTCAAAATTTAAAACTTCTTACGATAAAAAATTAGAAAAAATCATTAAAGATAAAAAGATTAAAGAAGTTAGTTTTTTTGAAATAGAGGATAAACCCTTTGAAAAAAAAATCATTTTTCTTTTAAAAAAAATGAAAGTCAAGGTAAATCAAATTGAAACTCCGATGTTTTTAACAACTAGGAAGGAATTTACAGAATATTTAACTAAGTATAAAAAACCTTTTATGGCTAATTTTTATAAATTAATAAGATCAAAACTTAATATTTTAATGAATAGTAATGGAAAACCAAAAGGTAATAAATGGAGTTTTGATGAAGATAATCGTAAAAAACTTCCAAAAGATATTATGATTCCAGAAATTTCTAAATTGAAAATTACAAAACATACAGACCAATTAAAAAATTTTATCGAATTAAACTTTAAAGATCATCCTGGTAATACAAAAAATTTTTGGTTTCCTACAACTAGGATTGATGCTCAAAAACAACTTGATATTTTTTTAAAAGAAAGAATAAAATTATTTGGCGACTATGAAGATGCTGTGAGCGATAAATCAAATACAATGTTTCATAGTGCTTTAAGTCCTTTGATAAATTTAGGGCTAATAACTCCAGAAGAAATTTTGATGAAATTAAAAAAGATAGAAAATAAAACTCCTATCAATTCTTATGAGGGTTACATCAGACAAATTATCGGTTGGAGAGAGTTCATGAGAGGAATATATCAAAATTTTGATGTTCAAATGAATAAATCAAATTTTTTTAATCATAAAAAAAAAATGAAAAAATCTTGGTACACTGGTACAACTGGATTAGTTCCCCTTGATTTCTCAATCAAAAATGCTGAGCACTTTGGCTGGTCTCATCACATAGAAAGGTTGATGATACTTTCAAATATTATGAATCTTTGTGAAATACATCCAAAACAAGTTTATAAATGGTTTATGGAGATGTTTGTTGACTCATCTGATTGGGTAATGTCACCAAACGTTTATGGGATGGGTTTGTTTAGTGACGGGGGAATTTTTGCAACTAAACCATATATCTGTGGTTCAAGTTATTTTCTTAAAATGATGCATTTTAAAAAAGGACCTTGGTGTGATGTAATGGATGGACTTTATTGGAAGTTCATTGACAAAAATAAAAAGTTTTTTCTTAAAAATCCTAGATTAGCAATGATGGTAAGGGTCTTGGAAAAAATGAATAAAGAAAGAAAAACACGAATTTTTAAAGCTGCGAACAATTTTATAAAAGAAAATACCAATGGTTAAAGTTTTTTTTAATAATTCTTGCAATATTTGTAGAGCTGAAATTGGACATTACAAAAAACACAGCGGTGAAGGTGTTGAGTGGATAGATGTTACTAATAACATAGAAGCTCAAAAAATCACTTCAAAATCATATAAAGAACTTTTAAGAAGAATGCATGTTATACAAGATGGTAAAGTAATTGATGGTGCTGAGTCCTTTTTAATTATTTGGAAAAATGTCCCAAAGTATAATTTTTTATATAAAATTTTTAAAATCAAACCTTTGTTTTTTTTACTGAATATTTTTTATGAAATTGCAGCCTTCTTCCTTTTTATAAAAAACAAACATTTGCTAAGTGATGAAAAAAACTAATTTATCCAAAAAGAATTGTCCGGTTTGTAATAAGTCTTTCACATGGAGAAAAAAATGGAGATTGAACTGGGAAAAAGTAAAATATTGTTCTAAAAAATGTTCTAGATCTAATTCAATTTAAAAGTTGATAATATTATTGGAATATTTGACTTAAAATTAAAGTAGCCTTTATTTGAAAATTTCCAACAAAACTCGTCCTCTTTTCGAGTTATAAAACTTATTTTAAGGTTATTCTTTTTTATTGCCTTTTTAAGAAATGAAAAATTTTCACCAATAGAGGGGTATATTACATCAAATGCTTTAACAGCATTAAATAAGCTAATTAAGCCGTTTTCATCAAGTAAATCTGCGTCTAATTTAATTTCATTTAATCGTGATTTGATAATTTCTTTTTTATAATTCATTACTTTCGTAGATAGCTTAATTGATCTACAATCATTACTTAGCAATACATAATAAATTTTTTTATATTTTTTTTCTTCGATAAAATCAGTGCACATATCATTTTCAAAAATAATTAAATTTTCATTTGAGTCTTCGTTACTACTAATTTGAATGGGGGTAATTTTATATTCTCTTTTATCTATAATTGGTAAAGCGGACTCATTTAATTTAACATTATTATATTTGTTATTTGTAAATTTACTTATATTCCAAGACTGAGCTAAATAATTCTTACCTTTGGTTTGTATTCCGGCAACCCATCTCCAACTTAAAGTATTGGAGGCTGCATCTCCATCATATAAATGTTTCAAAAAAAATTCCGCTCCTTTTTGCCAGGGTAGTTTAAGCGTAAATATCCAAATACTTGCAAACAACATTCTGGTATGATTATGAAGGTAGTTAAAATCTTTTAGTTCTTTGACCCAGTCGTTAAAACATTTAATTTCTGTTTCACCATTAGCTGCCTTTATATAATTTTCATCTTCTTTAATTGTCTCTAGATCTTCAATAAAATCAGTCCAAACTTTTGGCCTTAATTCGAGCCAGCCCTTCCAGTAAACTCTCCAAAATATCTCTTGGATAAACTTATCTACTTTTTGAAAAGGATATTTTTTTAAAACAAGTTTTGCAGTTTCATATTCTGTAATTAATCTATGGGTTATGTAAGGGGATAAGCAAGAAACATTACTTCTATTATTAACACCAAAGTCGAAATTTCTTTTAGCATTATAACTTGAAATATCTTTTTCTATGTACTGATCAAGTTTATCCAAAGCTTCTGATCTAGAGGTTGTAAACTGCATTAATCTTCGTCGTCCCTCCAATCATCAATATATAATTTCCAACAAGCAAAAGTTACACAAATTATTCCAACTGAAAAACCTAAAAGTACACCATTTTCTTTTCCTAAATAAATTGATCCATAATGAGCACTAAGTATTGGTGGAAAAACTAAAATGCATCCAACGATTATGTAACGGTATATGAAGGGTGGTCTTTTCAAATTGTATTTCCTTGATCAAATGGTTGAGAAACAGCTGATGTGAACCAACATTTTTTACAGTTGTCATCACTTCCTTTCTGTACATGCCATTCATAAATAAATAACTTTTTATTTTCTGACAAAATTTCAATTCTATAGACATAAGTGTTAGAACTATTTGTAATTAATTTGATTTTATGTGAAGAGTGATTAATAAGGTGTTTATATTGTTGTCCATAAATCATGATCCTAAATCTATCAAAAGGTCCTGTAACCTTTTTATTATCTGGATGAGCAAATAGCCAGGTTTGCCTTATACCTTTATCTTGAGAGTCATTATTTTTTAGGGCTTCAAGCTGAATTTTTATAACATCATAGGGGTCTAATTTTTTGTTTGGTTTAATAAGTTCTGCTTTAACTTGAAATGAAAATAAGATGACAATTAAAATTATTAATATTTTTTTTAATTCCATATTTTATTTAAAACCTCTTCTCTTTGACAAGCTTTTTTATAAGCAAGATATTTTAAAAAGTTTTTTTGATAATAATCTTGATGATATTCCTCTGCGCTATAAAATTTTTCAAATTTCCACACTAAAGTAACAATTTTGGCATCAAATTTTGCCTCGATATCTGCAATTGATTTTTTTATATATTTTTTTTGTAGACTATTTTCGTAGAAAACTACCGATCTGTAGCTTTTACCTTTATCACAGAATTGTCCGTATTGATCAAATGGGTCAATATTTTTCCAAAAAACATTTAGCAAATCCTGGTAAGTTATTTTGTTGTTGTCGTATGTAATTTCAATCGTTTCTACGTGACCAGTATCTTTGTAAATTACATCTTGATAAGTAGGATTTTTTAATTTTCCACCTGAATATCCAGATATTGAATTAATAACTCCATAAACTTTATCAAACGACTCCTCCATGCACCAAAAACAGCCACCAGCAAAATATACCTTTTTATAATTGTTTTCAGCAATAGCATTCCTATTGATAATTAATGAAATTATGCAAATTATTAATAAGAAAATTATTTTTTTCATTGTAATACTCTAGAATAGATTTTAGTTATTAAAAGGTGTATCTTGTCCTATATGGAAGAATTACAGGACAACATTTGTGAAGAGTGTAAAAACGAGGAAGAAAGTGTTAAAAATAATCTTATAATTTCAGGATTTAAAATCTGTGACAGTTGTAAATTATCTAAAACAATATTTCCTGCTTAAATTCCTCTAAACAAAATAATCACTAAAAGTAAGAAGAAAGCTTGGAATAACCATGCAACCACGACTACTCCAAATGCTTTCCACAAACTATCATAATCTAAAGCTGATTTTACAGCTACCACCATACAAGCTAACATCCAAAAGGCTGAGCCAATAAAAGTTACTGTCATCAGATCAGGTGTTACACCAAAAACTCTGATTAAACCTGGGGCGCTAGAAAATCCAATTGTTCTTAATAGTTCTCCATGATTGCTTTTTGTTTTTGGACCACCAAATAATTTTACGCCAACAAAATAAATAACATAGGCCCAAACATACCAGCTTAATAAAGAAAGAATTGGTGCTAGTAAAAAATTTGAGGAACCAAGTTGAATAGCACCGACTCCTGCTGCTAAACTAGATAATACTACAACAATTCCTGCTTGAAAGGTTGCTGACTTATCTTTTTCAACCTCTTCGTAGAGATCAATATCAATTTTAATTGCACGAAAAATTCGATTTATAAATATATTTATCATTTTATTTTTATAAAAGGCCTTAAAATTTTTAACATCTTTTTATGAAGAATTTTATTTGAAGTTGCTATTATATCCCCTCCTTTTTCGGGAGACTCATTTCTCCAATTTGTAATACAACCCCCTGATTTTTTTAATAATTTGAATCATTGGAATAATATCATATGGCTTCAGATTAGTCTCGACAACCACATCAATTTTTCCCTCTGCTAACAAACAATAATTTAGAGCATCATAAGTAATACGTCTGAAAGAATTTCCAAGTTTATTTATAAGTTTATTTATTTGTTTTTCATTAGATTTGCCTTGAAAATTGCCAATTATTTTTGTTTTATTTAAATTTGAGATATTAGAAGATCTAATTATTTCTTTTTTGTTATTTTTAAATAAGTACGATTTTTTTTTATCGTTTAAATAATATCTGTTAAGTTCTGGAAAATTTGCAAGACCTATTATAGATTTATCTTTAAAAGTAAGGCCAATTAAATTTGACCAAGTGGGGACGCCAATAACGAATGCTTTGGTCCCATCTATAGGATCTATCGTCCACTTATAATTACTGAAAGAAATTTTATTTTCAAGCTCTTCACCTGTTATTCCATCATCTGGGAAACTTTTCGAAATCAATGATCGAATAAATTTTTCAAAAGATTTGTCAAAATTAGTAACTGGATTAAAATTTTTTTTATCTTTTGATTTATTTTTAATTAGTATACTTGATTCAGATTTTTGGTTGTAAAATCTATTAAGCTTATTAGGTAAACTTTTGAGAAAAATTAGTGGTTTTTTTAATTCCATAACTGTATATAACCCAATAAACAAGAAAACTCATATGAAAATAAAAAAAAAATTTGAGCCTATAGCTTCGGGAATATCGGCATCTATTGTTATCTCATTATTAGCATATTTTACTTTAGAAACTACTGCAGGTATTTGGCTCATGTTTTCTTTTGGGGCTACTGTTTTTTTAGTTTTTGTCCTTTACGATTTAGATACAGCTCAACCAAAAAATATTCTCTTTGGTCATTTAATATCTATGCTAGTAGGAATTATATTTAACGAATTTTTAGGTTTGTCATTTTACACTTTGGGTTTATCTGTAGGTGTGGCGGTGATTTTAATGATTTACTTTAAAGCAATGCATCCGCCGGCTGCATCAAATCCGATTGTGGCTTTATTCATGGATCTATCTTTTGATTACATACTATTTCCTGTTATAGCTGGATCAATAGTTATAATTCTTTCAGCTATCTTGATTAATAGATTTATTTTGAAGAGAAATTACCCAAAAAAATTTTTTTAATTTAATAAAAAAATTGATGCGTTAAGTATAAAAGCATAACTAGTCCAAATAAGATAAGGAACCATTAAATAAAAACTAGGTTTACTGATTTTGTAGTAGATTTTCATAAGCAAAATAATAAAAAGTAAAATAATGATTAAATCTACAAAAGCTAAACCTATATTATGAAATCCAAAGAAAATTACACTCCAAATAGCATTAAAAAATAGATGAAAAAAATAAATTTTTAAAAGTTGGCTATCTTGAGTTATGCTCCATGCTTTCCAAATTGCAATCGACATAAAAATATATAAAGTACCCCAAACTGGTCCAAATACCCAACTTGGTGGATTATAACTTGGTAATATAATTTGAGAATACCAAGGCTCTTTATAAACCGAAGTAACAAAGCCACCAATAGCTGATGCGGCAAAAGTTATTATTAGAAACAATATTAAAGATAAATATTTATTCTTGGTCATTAAATAATATATAACTAATTAATGTCAGAAAATCAGAAAAAAATTTGGATCACTGGAGCCAGCAGCGGAATAGGGAAAGCTGTAGCTGAAAAATTTGCTAGTGAAGGATGGAAAGTTGCTATTTCAGCTAGAAGGAAAGAAATATTAGATAATATGGCTCAAGATCAAAATATTAGTTCTTTTCCTTTAGATGTAACTAATCGAGATCAAATAAATCATGTTTTCAAAAATATTTTAAATGAATTTGGCGATTTAAATTTATGTTTGTTTTCCAGCGGAACATACGAACCAAAAGACGAGCAAAATATTGATCCTGATAAGATTAAAAATGTAATGAATATTAATTTTTTAGGTGTGATTGATTGTGTGAAAACTGTTGAGAAATATTTTAAAAATAAAAAATCAGGACATATTTCAATTGTCTCATCAATAGCAGGATATAGGGGATTGCCTAATTCAAGTGGATATGGTCCGTCGAAAGCTGCGTTAACAAATTTTAGCGAGAGCATTTATTTTGATTTTAAAAAATTTGGAGTGAGGGTATCAATCGTATCACCTGGTTTTATAAAAACTCCTTTAACTGACAAAAATGAATTTCCTATGCCTTTTTTAAAAACACCTGAATATGCAGCTGAAAAAATTTTTAATGGATTAATTAAAAGTAATGCTTTTGAAATTCACTTTCCTAAAGGACTTACACTAACTTTAAAATTTTTAAGAATATTGCCCTATAAAATTTATTTATTTTTAGTAGATAAATTGGTCAAACGTTAATTTTGAGACGAATATTTTAAAATAATTATAAGTTAAATTTTGTAATATTGATAAATGAAAAAAAAAATTTACACAAACTTATTAAAGGGAGGGTTTTACTTTTTTTTAATTAAAGGTTTAATCTGGTTAATACTATTAGGCCTGGCTGCTTTAGGAATAGACAATTTTTTTTAAAATTATATTTATTTTTTAAAGATTTGATTCAACAAATTCCCAATTAATTAATTTATCAAAAAAATTTTCCAAATAAACAGGTCTTTTATTTTTATAATCTAAATAATAAGAATGTTCCCAAACATCGCAACCTAACAATGGTTTCATTCCGTGTATTAAAGGATTTTCAGCATTTGGAGTTTTTGAAATAACTAACTTATTATTTTGAATTGATAACCAGCACCATCCAGATCCAAACTGAGTAACTCCAGCTTTTATAAATTCTGCTCTAAACTTTTCAATATTATCAAAATCTTCATTTATTTTGGCTTCAAGTTTGCTAGGAATTTTACCCCCACCATTTGATTTCATGCACTTCCAAAAGAGATTATGATTCCAATGCTGGCTAGCATTATTGAAAATACCTGACTTACTTTTATCAGATGAAGTTTTTTTAATTATCTCTTCTAAAGATAAATTCTCAAGTTCAGTATCTTTTATAAAATTATTAAGGTTTGTAATATAAGTTTGATGATGTTTTCCGTGATGTAAGTCCAAAGTTTGCTCAGACATTATAGGTGAAAGAGCGTTGTTTTTGTAATCTAATTTAGGTAATTCAAACATATTTAGTCTACAAATTCCATTATTCTCTCTAATGTAGTTTTCTTTGGCCCGTCATATTTAATTGA
>CABYXR010000018.1 GCA_902522955.1 uncultured Pelagibacteraceae bacterium | reverse complement strand
AGAAGAATTAAATTAAATTTTTTTTCTCCAAAAGTGATTTTAATTCACCTTTTTCGAACATTTCTTTTATTATATCGCATCCACCAATGAATTCGTTCTTAATATATAGTTGAGGAATTGTTGGCCAATCACTGTAGTCCTTAATACCTTGTCTTAAGGCTTCATCCTCTAAAACGTTAATATCTTTAAAATCTACCTTTAAATGTTTTAGAACATTCGCAACAACATTTGAAAAACCACATTGAGGTGAATTTGCAGTTCCTTTCATAAATAAACAAACATCATTACTTTCTATGATCTTTTTTATTTTTTCTTTGATATCCATTATTTTCCTTCTGTTGTAATTGATAAAGCATGAAGTTCGTTTCCCATTTTACCTTTCAAGGATTTATAAACTAACTTATGTTGTTCAATTTTGTTTAGTCCATTAAACATTTTTGATTTGATAATTGCGGAATAGTGATTGTTATCTCCCATTAAATCTTTAATTTCAATAGTTGCATCAGGTATCGATGATACTATTAACTTTTTAATTTCATCTATCGGTAATGCCATTAGTAATTATTGTACCACTGATTATTGATTTTATGTAGTTTTTTTATATCAATCTTAAATTCATCTTCAACTTCGAAAAAATCTTTTTGTGTTACACCTATCTGCTCGTAAAAGATGTTATTATTTTTAAGTATTTCCTCTACTTTTTTTAATTTTTCTTTATCAATTTCAAGGACATATCTGCCTTGATCTTCTCCAAACAGATATTTTATAAATTTAGTTAATTTTTTTGGTTTATAGACTTTTAAACCAAAATCTGACTGGATCGACATCTCTGCTAATGCGACAATTAATCCACCGCTAGAAATATCATGCACAGAATTAACTAAATCTTTTTTAATAATTTCCAATACAGCTTCTCCATTATTCTTTTCATTTTTCAAATTTATTTCTGGTGGTTGTCCATCAGTGATTGAGTACACTTCCTCAAGAAAAGTACTTTGCTCTAAATGTCCGAATGTTTTTCCTATAATGATTAAAATACTACTATCTTTTTTCAATATATGATTCATAGGTTTTTTTAAATTAGAAATTAAACCAACACCACCAATTACTGGCGTTGGCGATATATTTTTTTTATTTGTGCCATTATAAAAAGACACATTTCCAGAAACTACAGGATAACTTAAAAATTCACATGACTCTTTTATTCCTAATAAACATTCAGCAAATTCACCCATTATTTTCGGTTCTTCTGGGTTCCCAAAATTTAAGCAATTCGTTATCGCTATAGGTTTTGCTCCCACAGCAACTAGATTTCTCCAATTTTCACAAACTATCTGTTTACCACCAGATAATGGATGTGCTTTGCAATAATTCGACGAAGAATCAACTGATACAGCTATAGCTTTTTCTTTCCCATGAATTCTAATTATAGCAGCATCAGATCCTGATTTTTGTGCAGTGTCACACATAACCATTTGATCAAATTGATCAGTGATCCAACTTTTATTTGAATGATTTGCTGAGGATAAAATCTTGATTAACGCATCTTCTATTTTTATCTTTTTTAAAGCACCTAAATCAACTTTATCTTTAGGTAATTTTTTTTTATCCCATTTTCTATTATACAATGGTGCGCTTGTTGCTAAAGCACTTATTGGAATTTCTCCTTCAATGTGATTGTTATATTTAAGAACTAATTTTTTTGTATCTGTAGTCTTTCCAATAACAACAAAATCTAAGTCCCATTTCTCAAATATTTTTTTAGCTTTTTTTTCTTTACCATCTTCAAGTATTATCAGCATTCTCTCCTGACTTTCTGAAAGCATCATTTCATAAGGAGTCATATTTTCTTCTCTGCATGGGACTTTTTCTAAATCTAGTTCGATACCAAGCTCTCCCTTAGAGGCCATTTCTACACTAGAGGAAGTTAGTCCAGCTGCACCCATGTCTTGAATAGAAATTATAGAATTATCCTGCATAAGTTCTAGACAGGCCTCCATCAATAATTTTTCTGTAAAAGGATCTCCTACTTGGACTGTAGGTTTTTTATCTTCCGAATTTTCATCAAATTCTGCTGAAGCCATTGAAGCTCCATGAATTCCATCCCTTCCAGTTTTAGATCCAACATACACGACTGATTTATTCAAACCTTTAGCCTTTGAATAAAATATCTTGTCTTTGTTCGCATGACCAACAGCCATAGCATTAACTAAGATGTTTTCATTATAAGTTTTATTAAATTTTGTTTCTCCAGCTACAGTTGGTATCCCAATTGAATTTCCATAACCTCCTATTCCTGAAACAACTCCATTAAGTAAATTTTTTGTTTTGTGATGATCAGGTGATCCAAAATGTATAGAGTTTAAAAGTGCTATTGGTCTAGCACCCATGGTAAAAACATCTCTTAGTATTCCCCCTACGCCAGTTGCTGCACCCTGATAAGGTTCTAAGTAAGAGGGATGATTATGACTTTCAATTTTAAAAATGATTGCATCATTATCACCAATATCTATTACTCCTGCATTTTCTCCTGGTCCTTGAATAACTTTTTTTCCTTTTGTTGGTAGATTTTTTAAATGAATTCTAGATGATTTATAAGAGCAATGCTCATTCCACATTGCTGAAAAGATTCCTAATTCAAGAAGATTAGGTTCTCTATTTAATAATTTTTTAATTGAAGAAAATTCTTCATATTTTAATCCATGTTTTTCTATGAGCTGATTTGTGATTTTCATTTTAATTTAATAAGCTAGAAAATAAATTTATCCCATCTTTATTAGAAATCATCTTATCTACCATACGTTCTGGATGTGGCATCATACCTAAAATATTTTTTTTTGAATTATAGACACCAGCTATATTTTCTAAAGATCCATTAGGATTATTTTCCTCATCAACTTTTCCTTTAGTATCACAATATTTGAAAGCAATTAAACTCTCCTCATTAAGCTTTTTTAAGTGTTCAGGATTAGTGAAATAATTTCCTTCGTTGTGAGCTATATTAATTTTTAAAACTTGATCTTTTTTATATTTTTTTGAAAATTTTGTCTGATTGTTAGTAACTTTTATATTTACATCTTTATTAATAAATTTAAGATTTTTATTTCTCAATAAAGCACCCTCAAGCAAGCCTGTTTCTGTTAATATTTGAAAACCATTACAAATTCCTAAAACTAAACAACCACTGTTTGCTGCTTTAATAACCTCAGTTATTATTAAAGACTTTCCAGCAATGGCACCTGATCTTAAATAATCTCCATAAGAAAAACCTCCAGGTATAACTATTAAATCAGATTTTGGTAGAGCAGTTTCTTTATGCCAAACCATTCTATTCTTGAATTGCATTTTTTCTAATGCAACTGCTATATCTCTATCACAATTTGACCCTGGAAATACAATAACAGACGAATTCATTAAATCTTGCAAACTTTGTAATCCTCAATTACAAGATTTGCTAGTAGTTTTTTACACATATCATCAACTTTTTTTTCAGCTTTTTTTGGATCACCAATATTTATTTCAATTTCAAAATATTTTCCTTGTCTAACGCTTTTTAAATCTTCCATACCAATGTTTCTCAAAGTATTTTCTACAACTTTACCTTGAGGGTCTAATACATCTTTTTTGAGTGTGACTATAACTGAGAATTTCAATTTATTTTTTTTTAAATTTTATAGGGATAGTCTTACCAAAATTTACTTCACTTACATTTGTTTCTTCTGGCATAATACCCAATCTTCTGGCTACTTCTTGGTAGGCTTGAATTATATTCCCTAAATCTTTCCTAAATCTGTCTTTATCAAGTTTTTTTTCTGTTTTAATATCCCACAATCTACAAGTGTCTGGACTTATTTCGTCGACTAAAATTAATTCTTTCTCTTTCTTATCTTTATTCCAGGCTTTCCCATATTCAATTTTAAAATCAACTAACTTTATGCCAATTCCTCTAAATATCCCAGTTAACAAATCGTTTATTCTTAAAGTCACTGAATCAATTAACTTTATCTCATTTTCTGTAGCCCAACCAAATGAATAAATATGATCTTTAGAAACTAAAGGGTCTTGAAGTTCATCCTTTTTATAGCAATATTCTAATAGAGGTTTCTCCAAAACTGTACCTTCAGGGATATTTAATCTTTTTGTTAAAGATCCAGTTGCTATGTTTCTTACTATAAATTCAATAGGCAAAATTTCTGCTTTTTTAATCAATTGTTCACGCATGTTTAATCTTTTAACTAAATGATTTTTTATACCGCACTGGGCAAGATTAGTAAGTATGTACTCAGAAATTCTATTATTCAGAACTCCTTTTCCCTCTACTTTTGCTTTTTTTAAATTATTAAATGCTGTAGCATCGTCTTTAAAATGCTGAATTACTAAATCTTTATCATTAGTTTCATAGATAATCTTAGCTTTTCCCTCGTATAATTTATTTCCTTTATTCATATAAAAAATTTATTTTTTTAAAGATCTATTGAAAATTATATTAATTTTTTTCGTATGATAACTGAAATTAAATAATTTTTTGAGTTTATTAACAGGTATTTTATTGGTTATTTTTTTATCGTCTATAATATTACTTAAAAAAGAAGAGTTTTCATTCCAAGATTTCATAGCATTTTTTTGTACAATTTTATACGCCTCCTCCCTAGTGAAACCAACATTAGTCATCTCTAACAAAACTCTTTGTGAGAAAAAAATTCCCATCGTAAGATTAAGATTTTTTTTCATTTGTAGTGGATAAATATTAAGATTTCTTATAACATTAGTCAGCCTTACTAATGCAAAGTCTAATGTAATAGTTGCATCTGGTCCAATATTTCTTTCTACAGCTGAGTGCGAAATGTCTCTTTCATGCCATAAAGCTATATTCTCGAGTGCAGGTATCACACTTGATCTTACTAGTCTTGCTAAACCTGTTAAATTTTCAGTTAATATTGGATTTTTTTTATGGGGCATTGCAGATGACCCTTTTTGCATTTTTCCAAAAAACTCTTCAACTTCTTGAACTTCAGTTCTTTGTAAGTGTCTAATTTCTGTAGCAAATCTTTCAATTGAACTTGCAATAATTCCTAAAGTTGAAAAAAACTGAGCATGCCTATCTCTTGGAATTACTTGACTAGATACAGGCTCAACAGTTAATTTAAGTTTTTTAGCAACATAACTTTCAACTCTTGGGTCAATATTTGCAAAAGTTCCTACCGCACCTGAAATTGCACAAGTTGAAATTTCTTTAATTGAGCTTTCTAATCTTTTTTTATTTCTTAAAAATTCCTGATAAAAGGATAACATTTTCAGACCAAAGGTTATTGGTTCAGCATGTATACCATGGCTTCTACCAATGCATAAGGTATACTTGTGTTTTATAGCTTGCTTTTTAATAGTAGCTAATAATAGATCAATATCTTTTAATAAGATTTCTCCAGATTGTTTGAGCTGAAGATTAAAACAAGTATCTAAAACATCCGAAGATGTCATTCCTTTATGTAAGTATCTAGCTTCTTTACCAACTCGCTCGTTTATAGAGGTTAAAAAAGCTATTATATCATGTTTTACTTTGTCTTCTATTTGTAAAATTCTTTTTATATTAATTTTCGCTTTTGATTTAACTTTTTTTGAAACGCCTTTTGGAATAACCTTTAACCTTTCCATTGCTTCAGCTGCAGCTATTTCTATATCTAACCAAATAGAGTATTTGTTAAAGTCTTCCCAAATTGAGCTAAGTTCTTTTCTTGAGTATCTTTCAATCATATAAATAGACTAATCATCTAATTTTGATGCAGTAAAAATTTCGCAACCTTCTTTTGTTATACCAACAGTATGTTCAAATTGTGCAGAAAGAGATTTATCCTTAGTAACTGCAGTCCAACCATCATTTAATATTTTTGTTTCATAGTTTCCACTGTTTATCATAGGTTCTATAGTAAAAATCATTCCGCTTTTTAATTTTTCTCCTGTCCCTTTTTTTCCATAATGTAAAACATTAGGTGCACAATGAAATGATTCACCAGTACCGTGACCGCAAAAATCTTGAACAACTGAAAATCCATTAGCCTCAACATGTTCTTGTATTGTGGCACCTATATCACCAAGATGAATACCCTCTTTCAATATTTTGATAGCCATCATCAACGAATTGTATGTAGTATCGATTAATCTTTTTGCTTTTATTGAAATTTTACCAATTTCAAACATTCTACTTGTGTCTCCATGCCACCCATCTTTTAAAGCGGTGACATCTACATTTATTATATCTCCATCTTTTAAATTTTTTTTTGAGGGTATTCCATGGCAAACGACATGATTGGTGGATGTACAACAAGATTTTGGAAAACCTCTATAGAATAGTGGAGCTGAGTATGCGCCGTTATCATTAATATACTCGTAACACAGTTTATCAATTTCTTCAGTAGTAATTCCAGGTTTAATAATTTTAGCCACTTCATCAAGAGCCCCAGCTGCTATAGAACCGGCAATCCTGGTTTTTTCAAATGATTCATCTATTTTATTATTCATCTAATTTTAATCTTAATCTTTTTATTTACTTTTATTCCTTTTGATGAAAATTTACAATCATAGCAAAGTATGTTTAAATTTTTCTTTAATGCCTTGGATAATAACTCTGAATATTCTGGATCTATATCATTTGCAATCGTAAATTGATTGCAATCTTCTCGTTGTATAATAAAAATAATATAAATTTCATAACCTTTTTTATTCGCTTTAATCAACTCTGCGATATGTTTAGCCCCCCTTGATGTGATTGCATCTGGAAATTCTGCGATTTTAGATTTTCTTGATAGTGTTACGTTTTTGACCTCAACAAAGGCTTTAAAATTTTTTTTGGTAATTAGGAAATCAAATCTAGTGTTAACACCAAATTTTACCTCAGGTTTAATTGTAATATTTTTATCGAATCCTCTTATTAGACTGTTTTTTAAACCATGAAAAACAATCTTATTTGTTAAATGTGTATTCACCCCAACCTTTGAGCCTTTATCTTCAATTATTTGAAGTGTATACTTTAATTTTCTTTTTGGATTATTTGATTTACTTAACCACACTTTATTGTCCTCTTTTAATAAGCCTCTCATTGATCCAGTATTTGGGCAATGAGCTGTTATTACTTTACCTTCAACCTGAACATCCACAAAAAAACGCTTGTATCTTTTTATAAAAACACCTGATATTAGTTTATTTTCAAAGTTCATATATAATTATCAATCTATGAAGAAAAAAAACAAAAAAGTAAATGCTGCAATTTTAATTATAGGCAATGAAATACTATCTGGCAGGACTCAGGATAAAAATATTGTATTTATATCTAATTGGTTGAATTTAAATTGTGGAATATCTGTTAATGAAGTAAGAATTGTTCCGGATTTAGAAAAAATAATAGTAAAAAGTATATTAGAGTTATCAAAAAAATTCAATTACGTGTTTACCACTGGTGGTATAGGGCCTACACATGACGATATAACTGCTCAATCAATCTCAAAAGCTTTTAAAGTTAAATATGAATATCATATAGAAGCATTTAAAATTTTGGAAGATTATTATGGAAAATCTAAATTTAATGATGGTAGAAAAAAGATGGCTAAAATGCCGAGAGGATCGAAATTAATTTACAATCCATCTAGTGCTGCTCCAGGATTTATTATTAGAAATGTACTATCTTTACCTGGCGTACCATCTATTTTAAATTCAATGATTGAAAACTGTAAACAATATTTAATTAAAGGTTTAAAAGTACATAGCAAAACTCTTAACCTTTTTACTGTTGAAAGTAATGTTTCTAAACAGTTAGGACTTATACAAAAAAAATATAAAAAATTTGTTGATATAGGCAGTTACCCTTTTTTTAGATTAGGTAAAATAGGTGTTTCAATTGTCACTAGGTCGACATCAAAAATAAAATTGCAAAATGTAAACCAAGATTTGATTAAATTAGTTAGATTAAAAAAAATTGAGATATTAAAAATTTAAATTAGTTTAAAAACATCATGCACAGTAATAGAGTTGATGTCTGTGGAATTATACATTTTTTTACTATCTAAAATTTTAATTGAATTAATTTTTGGAGCAAATTTTTCTGAGTCAGTTGGCCCAAACAAAACAATCATAGGGATATTAGCTAATCCCATCATATGCATAATGCCATTATCAATTGATATAGCTAGATTTAGTCTAGAAGCTAATGCTGTTACTAGAGCTGGACAAGCAATATTTGAATGATGTTCAGGAAATAAAGCATTAGGTAATTTAGATTTAATTTCATTTGCTAATCCTTTTTCCTCTTTTGCAATAAAAAATACGGGTACTTTACTTTTTTCATCTATTTTTATTGCAAGGTCTATAAAATTATTGATAGACCAGCTTTTCTTTCTATAAGCATTACCTTGTGTTAATGAAAATCCTATATAATTTTTATCTGGCAATAATCTTTTTGCTTCAGTTTTATATTTTTCGTCTAAGTTATTTGGATCAAAATTTATTATTCCAATATTTGTGTTTAAAAAATTACTTAAATTTTTAAGATGTTTCCCAGGTGTGTATTCTGCTTTTTTTGTACAAAATTTAAAACTTAAAGTAGATGAATAAAAATGATCATGGGGTATTTTCTTTAGAATTATTGTATTTCTAAGTTTAGATTGTAAGTCAATAATTAAATTAATCTTATCTAACTCTTGTTCAACAGATCTTTTCTTAAACGTGGTTCTTTTTTTGGCGCTTAAATTAATGAACCTTTTTTTAGCAACTAAACAATGCCACCATCTAAATCCAAAATATTTTAAGCCTAGATCTAAAGTTTGAATATCGATATTAAAATCCTTAAGTTTTCCTCTAAAATGATTTTCGTGAGCTCCTAAATAAAACAATTCAGAGGATTTAAAATGTTTTTGGAGGCTCAATATCAAATTAAATAACTGTATTGAGTCTCCTAGACCGCCACCTGAATTGTATATTAAGATTTTTTTCATATAATTAAATTTTCACTTTATAAGAATAATTTGTTATATACAAAGATCTAAATTTAATAGCTTAGATTTAAATTTATGAAAATACTACTTAAATCAATAAGAATTTTATCGATTTCAATTATATCTGTCTTATCTTTGATTTTCTTATTGTTTGTATTTGACTTAACAAACTATGATCGGAACTATGTAAATAGAAGTAAATTTGAAATGAGTTATATTAATTTAAATAGTGGGTACTCATTTCAGTTTGCTAATTTTTTAAAGGAAAAATACTTTTTTTTCTATGAACTTTTTTTTAATGAGTCATTTATAAACAGGTGGTCTATTGAAAACGAAGAGAATAGGCTAAAGCTCCCGAAAAAAAAAATACTTAAAGCAATAGATAAAAATTTTAGTCAACAATTATATAAAGTTGACGAATATACAACATCTAAAGACTGGTTCAGAAGCCATGGTAATTATTTCTCAACTCGATTTTCAAAATTGTCACAAATTAAACCTGAAAACGCTAACCAACTTAAATTAGCTTGGACTTATAGTGCGGAGATGATTTCAAATGATAAAAAAGAAAACCAGGCAAATGCAATAGTAGATGATAATAAAATTTATTTTCCTGATGTTGATAACAAAATAATAGCTTTAAACGGAAAAAGTGGAAAAAAAATCTGGGAACATCAAGTTACGGATGGAATTGCTGCAAAAAGAGGTTTAATATTATGGAAAGAAAGTCAGACTAGCGAAAAAGGTAAAATTTTTTTTACAGACAATCGTAAGTACTTATATTCTATAAACTCTACAGACGGAAAGTTAGTAAAAAATTTTGGAAATAACGGAAAAGTTAAAGTTGGGCTCACGCCTTTACCACCAATCATATTTAAAAATGAACTAATATTAATTACAACTGACAATATAATTAAATCATTTGATTTAAACTCTGGCAAAATTAAATGGAAATATAAAGTTAATAAAACTAAAAATAATATTCTTTATCCTAATTTTAAAAAAGGAAGTCCTTGGGGGGGGTTATCTTTAGATAAAAAAAGAAGTTTACTATTTTTTACAACAGGTAATCCAGAGCCCTGGCATGTAGGTATTACAAGAAAAGGGGATAACTTATATGCAAATAGTCTTGTAGCATTTGATCTAATAAACAAAAAAATTAAATGGCATTTTCAAGAAATTCCGCATGATGTTTGGAATTATGACTTAGCAGCACCACCAATATTAACAATGATCAAGAGAGAGCACAAAAATATTGACGTAGTTGTTGCTATTTCAAAAACAGGTAATGTTATTATGTTAGATCGAGATAGTGGAAAACCATTCTTTGACATAATTTATGAAAGGGCACCAGTTTCAAATGTTCCTGGTGAAAGAACATCTCCATATCAAGTTAGCATTCAATTACCTGAAAAAATTTGTAGAGGAAGATTTAAAGAAGAATATTTAACTGAATTTGATGATAAATTTGAAAAAGAATTTAAAAATGAAATTGAAAGTTATAATTTTGGCTATCCTTCACCACCTTTACTAGGAAAAAAAACAATATCTATTGGTTCTTGTGTAAGATGGGCAGGGGGATCAGTAGACTCAGTGAAAAACATATTATACGTAACAAGTGATAATTATCCGGATTTAATAACTTTAGTAAAAGATAAAGAAAAGGAATTTAATTATTATCATGAATGGGACTACTTTGTTGATAACGAAAATTACCCTGCTATTAAACCACCTTGGGGAGCAATTACAGCATTAAACCTAAATACTGGAAAAATTTTATGGCAAAAACCATTTGGTGTTATTAAAGAACTTGAAAAAAGAAAAATTTTTAATACTGGCTCAAAAAATCGAGCTGGTTTAACAGCAACATCAGGTAATTTAATTTTCGCATCAGGTACAGAGGACAATATGTTTAGAGTTTTTAATAGTCTGTCCGGAGAAGAATTGTGGAGCTATAAAATGGACTCAGCTGGATCTGCTCCACCCACCGTATATGAAATTAATAGCAAACAATATATTTTTGTACCTGCATACGAAAAAGCTGGAAATAAAGTTTATTGTTTTACTTTGAAATAACTAGACGTATACTTAGGGATTTAAAATATCTATCTATTGCTTAACCATATTGTTTCAAAGGGTTTAATTATCAATAGTTCATTCTTTATTTTAATGTTAGGTCCAATCAAATTTTTCCAATTATGATAAATCTTATTTAGATCTACTCTTTGAATTTTTGATGATAAATTTGAAATACAAAGTATAGTTTGTTCTTTATTAATACTTACTCTTTTGAAAGAAAAAATTTTTGAACCAAGGTTCATGTTATGCCTTGCGGCATTTGGATGAAACGCTTTTTGTTTATTTTTGACACTCAGTAAGTTTGAAATTTTCTGATAAAATATGCTTTGTTTGGAATTTTTATTATCGAGTTTTTTTGAAATATCTTTATAATTCCATTTATATCTATTAACGTCTCTATTATTTCCAGTTATTATATATTTTGCTTCATCATTAGATTTACCAAACAAAGAATTAAAATATAATGCAGGAATTCCCTCAAAAGAAATCATAATTGAATGTGCAGAAACATATCGTTCTAAAAAAAATTTTCCATTTAAGTCATAATCTGATTTTTTAAGTGCGTCAAAAACAGTTATATTTGCCTCATAAACTTTTTTTGATTTATTTTTAACTTTTCTATATGAAAATTTTGATCCATTTTTTTTAAGTCTTTTTAGGAAGTTGTTTAATATTTTTTTGTTAAATATTCCTTCTGTAGGCCTAATACCAATTCCATCGTGAGATGAAATGAAATTTAAATAACTATTTCCTTTTTTTGCTATTGGAAGTTTTTTACTCCATTGATTTAAATATGAACTATTCTCAAATAAAAATGCATGAATTAATAACGGTGGTAGAGAAAAATTATAAATCCAATTAGCCTCATCATTTTTACCAAAATAACTTAGATTTTCTTTTTCGGGTAAATTTGTTTCTGAAACTATTATGGTTTCGATATTTAAAGAACTACAAATTATTCGTAAAAGTTTTATTATTTCATGCGTTTGTTTCAAATTAATACATTTTGTACCACTCTCTTTCCAAAGATAAGCGATTGCATCCAATCTAAAAACAGTTACACCATGATTGATAAGATTAATCATAATTTTTATAAATCTTAAAAATACAGATGGATTTTTAAAATTTAGATCTATTTGATCTGCACTAAATGTTCTCCAAAGATATTCTTTTTTATTAAAAATATTAATTTTTTTTAATAATTTGTGATCTCTTGGTCGTATTACTTTTGAAGTATCAAATTTAGAGTCAACGGTTAAAAAATAATTTTTACCTGGTTTTTTATCTTTTAAAAAATTTCTAAACCACAAACCTCTAGCCGATGAATGATTAATTACTAGATCAGCCATAATGTCATTTGATTTTGAAATTTTTTTTATCTCAGACCAGTTACCAAGTTTATTTTCGATTTTATAATGATCTTTTACAGAAAAACCACTATCACTACTTGAAGGATAAAAAGGT
>CABYXR010000017.1 GCA_902522955.1 uncultured Pelagibacteraceae bacterium | reverse complement strand
ATGGGGGGGTATAATGAAAAAAATATTAATTTATATATTTGCTTTTTCATTTTTTGTTAACTCAAGTTACGCCGGAATTACGTTCTGGACTACTGAGGTTCAACCGGAAAGAATGGAAAAACAAAAAACAATGGCCAAGGCTTTTGAAGCTAAAACTGGTATTAGCGTTGAGGTAATACCTGTTGAGGAAAAAGATCTTGGAACGAGAGCCACTGCAGCAGCAGCCGCGGGAAATCTTCCTGATGTGATTTATCACACATTACAATATGTTTTACCTTGGGCTGAAGCAGGCATATTAGATGTAGACGCAAATAATGATGTTGTTAAATCATTAGGAAAAAAAACATTTGCACCAGGCGCATTAAATATGGCTAAGAAAGGTGGAAAGATTGCAGCTGTTCCAGTAGATGGCTGGACACAAATGGTTGTTTATAGAAAAGATCTATTTGCAAAAGCTGGTTTAGAACCACCAACATCATATTCAAATATAGTTAAAGCTGTTAACGCATTATCAACTAACGATATGTTTGGCTTTGTAGCTGCTACAAAAACAGATGAAAACTTTATGAGTCAGGTACTCGAGCATGTGCTTTTAGCAAATGGAGTTAACTTTGTTAAAAAGGGTGGAACTAAAAAACAAGGTAAAGCCTTAAAGAACTCTTTAGAGTTTTATAAAGTAATTGCTAAAGCGAGTCCTCCAGGAGAATTATTCTGGAAACAATCTAGAGCTTTATACTTTGCTGGAAAAACACCCATGGTTATATGGTCACCATTTATAATGGATGAGTTAGCAGGATTAAGAGACTCCGCTCCTCCAACAATAAATAATGATCCTACATCACCAGAGTTAGCATCTAAAACTGGTTTTATTACTAATTTTAGTGGACCAAATAATAAAAAAGGAGCTGCTTGGGCTGATGTAAGATACTTTGGGATAACAGCGGATGCAGATACAGATGAAGCTAAAAAATTTATAGAATACTCTATGAGTGATGGATATACAGCAACATTAGGAATTGCTCCAGAAGGAAAATTCCCAGTAAGAAGAGGAAATAAAAATGATCCTAGCGCTTATACGAAAGCTTGGAGTAAATTACCTGTAGGTGTTGATAGAAAAGCACCGCTGACTGACCTTTATTCTGCAGATGTTATTGATAACATTGTTGCTGGTTTAGATACCGCAAACAGATGGGGAGTTAAAGAAGGTGAACTTTCTCGAGCATCAAAAATCATTAATTCTCAGTTCTTAAATAGAATCACTAGAGAATATATTGATGATCAAATCTCAGTTGACGAAGCAGTTAAGAAAATTAACGCTGAATTAGCTAAGTTTTAAATAATAAATTTATAAAGAGCGGATAATAAAGTATTATCTGCTCTTTATTATGAGCAATACATTATCAAAACTAGAAAAAAGAACAGCTTACACTTTAGTACTACCTGCAGTCCTATTAGTTTTTGCAATTGTTTTATTTCCTATATTTGCAAATGTTTGGATCAGTTTTAAAGACATTGAATTAAAAGATATTAGAATTCCTGAACCGAGAGCAAAGAAAATTGTTAAATCAATTTCAGAAAATCAATCAGAATTAAAAATTATCTATAAATTAAGAAATAGTTCGTTGATTCAAAAAATAAGTAATGTTCAGTTTCAAGATAAATTTCCAAACAATATTTCTCCAATAAATCTAGATCCAAGATGTAATTTTCAATCTAAAAAGGTAATTTGTAATTTTGGAAATTGGGAGGCAAAATATAGAGAAAATTTTGAGATAACCATAAAGAATAATAACGGAGAAACAATTGATAAAAAAGCAATTAAATCTCAAAAACCGATTTTAAGTGGAAAAGCAGATAATCCACTATTGTCTACAAATTTTACTTTAGAAAATTTTAAAAAAGTTTTTTATGAAAATAATTTTATTGAATTACTTTTAACTACATTTTACTTCACTTTTTTTGGTACTGTAGGTGCAATTATCTTTGGAATTTTGGCAGCTCAATTAGTTAATCAAAATATTCAAGGCCAAACATACATGAGAGGTATTTTACTTTTTCCTTATGTGGGTCCTGTTGTTGCTTTAGCTTATACTTGGACTTTATTGTTAGACCCAAATAGCGGAACTTTAAATGCATTATTAGTTAATTTTAATATTATAGAGAAACCAATTAATTTACTGGGCCAAAAATACATAACAATGAGTATTTTAGGTTTTGAATTTAAATTAAGACTAGCTCTAACTACAGTTATATTTTTTGAAATTTGGCGTTATTTTCCACTGGCTTTTCTTTTTATTTTAGCAAGATTGCAAGCAATACCGCAAAGTTTATATGAAGCTGCGGATGTAGATGGAGCAAGTCCAATCCAAAAATTTATTCATATAACTCTGCCTCAAATCACAGCAATAATTTCAATTTTATTCATGATTAGGTTTATTTGGAACTTTAATAAATTTGAGGATATCTTTTTATTAACGGGTGGCGCTTCAGGAACAAGGACACTTCCTATTAATGTTTATCAACAAGGGTTTGCTGTATCAGATATCGGAATGGGCTCAGCTGTTTCAATAGTAATTGTAATGTTGCTTCTTACTTTCATGGTTATTTATTTTAGATTAATTGGAAAGAGGGCTAATGAAGTTTAAATCTCTATCAATATTTTTAATCATATCGTCTTTCTTTCTGACATGTATCCTGTCTATTTGGAAGATTATGTCGACCTTACAGGGTCTAAGTTTTACTAATTTAAACATCACACCAGTTTTCTCTATTTGTATCCTGTTGTCGTTAGCATTTGTCTTAATTGGAAAGAAGATCAATCACTCAATAAAGATTTTCTCATTATCATTTTTATTTTCAATTTTATATTTTTACTTAAACGAGGCATCACCATATTGGTATATTCTTGGAGTTTTCTTAATCACTTTATTTTTTACAAACAAACTCAAAAAATATAGCACAGAGTCTTTGAGAGAAGATTTCATATCTGAAAAGATTATTTTTGATTTTATTACTTTGTTTGGCATTGTTTTCTTTGCATTCGTAATTTTATTTCCATTTTACATTATGTTGGTTACTAGTTTTAAAACTCAAATAGCTTTATTAGTTAATCCACTCGATTTTAGTCTGGACTTTTCCAAAAGTTTGACAGAATTATTTAAATCTTATTTTGTAATCTTTGAAACTTACAATTTTGGAAGATATATATTAATAAGCTCAGCAGTTTCAGTCGGAACTGTTATTGTAACACTATTATTTGCAATACCTGCTGCTTATGCAGTTGCTAGATTAAATTTCTTTGGTAAAAATTTTTTATCAACCTCAATTTTAATTATTTATATGTTTCCAGCTATAGTTTTAGTAATCCCATTATATACTGTGTTTAGTCAATTAGGATTAAGAAACTCAATTTTTGGTCTATTGATTGTTTATACAGCCACAACCTTGCCGGTCGCTATTTATATGCTTCAAGGATATTTTAAAAGTATTCCAAAAGAAATTGAAGATGCAGGTATCATGGATGGCCAGAATTGGTTTGGCATAATATTAAAGATTATTATACCATTAAGTTTACCAGCGATTGCATCTGTCGCTTTATATGTCTTTATGATTGCATGGAATGAATTTCTTTTTTCTTTAATGTTTTTAGATAGCCCTAAATCTTTTACTTTATCGAGGGCTATTCAATATTTAAGTGGAGATGCGGAAACTCCGCGCCAATATTTAATGGCTGGATCTGTTATAGTCACCCTACCAGTGCTTTTTATTTTTGTATATTTTGAAAAATATTTGGTAAGTGGCCTTACTTCGGGTAGTGTAAAAGGGTAGTTCTTAAACGAAATAAATTTACTTATTAATCTTGTTCAATTATATATATTAACAATAACAATAAAGATAACACAGTGCCCTCGTGGTGAAATTGGTAGACACAAAGGACTTAAAATCCTTGCCCTTTTGGGAGTGCCAGTTCGAGTCTGGCCGAGGGCACCATTTTAAAAATGACAAAAATAACAATTATTTCTGATACAAATAAAAAATCTTTAAAAATTAAAAAATTTTTAATAAAAAAGATTAAAACTTGTCATATCAAAAGATCTCATCTCGTAATTGTTATTGGAGGTGACGGTTTTATGCTTAAAACTTTAAAAAAAAATAAGAAGTCTGTGAGTTTATTCTACGGAATTAATTCAGGTAATTATGGATTTCTTATGAATAAATTTTCTAGAAAAAATATTATAAAAAACTTATCTAAAGCAAAAATGATTAAGATTTCTCCTCTTGAAATGAAAGTTAATAGTAAAAATAAAATAAAGAAATATTTAGCAATTAATGAAGTGTCAATATTAAGACAGAGTAGGCAAGCAGCATCTATATCAATAAAAAATGGTTCAAAATATGTTATTAAAAAATTAATCTCTGACGGAGTTTTGATTTCTACTCCAGCAGGAAGCACGGCTTATAATATGTCAGTTCATGGACCTATACTGAATTTGAATTCTAAAAAGATATCTATTGCCCCAATAAGTGCTTTTAGACCAAGACGTTGGAAAGGAAAAATTGTAAGTGATAAATCTAAACTTACTATTAAAAATTTAAATTCTAAAAAAAGACCTATTAGCGCTGTAGCAGACAATATTGAATTAAGAAATGCAAAGACAATTAATATAAAGACCAATAACAAAATAAAATTTAATCTTTTATATGATAGTAATAGCAGTCTTCAAAAGAAGATTAAGTTGGAACAATTAAGAAAAGAAACAAACTAGTAGTGGTGCCCTCACACGGACTCGAACCGCGAACCTATTGATTACAAATCAATTGCTCTACCAATTGAGCTATGAGGGCTTAATTTTTTTTTTAAGGCAAAATATTATAAAACTCAATACAAATAAACTCTTATTTTTATTTTATTGAGTGAAATATATGATGACAGACCACAGATACAGTGTTGGAAATATTTAAACTTTCAATATTATCGTTCATTTTTACTCTAAACCTAAAATCTGAATGATCTAAAGTTTTAGATTTTAAACCAAAACCTTCTGATCCAAATAAAAGCACGTTCTTTCCTTTCCAGTTGTTGCTAGTAAAATCTTTAGAGGCAGACGTATCGAATGCGCTTACCCAGAATTCCTTTGTTTTAAGATATTTTAGTGTTGTATTTATATTAGAAACTTTAAATATATTAATATGTTCTGTCCCTCCGCTAGCACTTTTGTAAAGTAGTTTGCTTTTAGAGGGAAAAGATCTTTCTTTAACAATTATGCCGTTGATATTGAAAGCAACAGCACTTCTGATAATTGAACCTATATTTCTGGGATCAGTAACTCCCTCTAAAGCGATTAGGTTTATATTCTTATTTTTATTTTTTAAAACATATTCTTTAATACCTATTTCATCTAAATGCTCTACCTCAGCAACCAATCCTTGGTGTGCGGTTTCATCTCTACCGCATAAATTATCTAATTCTTTTTTTGATTTGTAAAAAGTATTGATATCTTTAAGAAGATTGAGTGATTGGTTTTCTCTATTGACTTTTTTCTGAGCATCTTCAGTTAAGAATATCCTCTCAATTTTCCTTTGAGGATTTTTTAATGCTTCGACTACCGCATGCTTGCCAACTATTAAAAAAGTGGTTTTTTTCATAATATTTATGTAATTTTTTAAAATAATTAGCATATTTCAAGGAAAAATGATTGATTGCATTTATTATACAAATGCTTATAAAACCCTTGTTGTTAAATACTTTTTAAGTTAGGGGGTATCCCTAGTAAGGAAATGTTAAGGAGGGGTACCAAAGCGGTCAAATGGGGCGGGCTGTAAACCCGTTGACTTCGGTCTTCGAAAGTTCGAATCTTTCCCCCTCCACCAAACTTAATTATTTGATAACATAAGAGCGTGATAAGTTTGGATATTGCGGGTGTAGTTCAATGGTAGAACGCTAGCCTTCCAAGCTGGATGTAAGGGTTCGATTCCCTTTACCCGCTCCAAAAGTAAAAAAAAATAGTGAGGATAAAAAAAAATGTCAAAAGAAAAGTTTCAACGAAACAAACCACATTGTAATATTGGTACAATAGGACACGTAGACCATGGTAAGACAACATTAACAGCTGCAATAACTAAAGTTCTTTCTGAAGCTGGAGGTAAATCAAGCGCAAATTTTGTTGCTTACGATCAAATAGATAAAGCACCTGAAGAAAAAGAGAGAGGTATTACGATTTCAACTGCTCACGTAGAATATGAAACTGAAAAAAGACATTACGCTCACGTTGATTGTCCAGGACACGCAGACTATGTAAAAAATATGATAACTGGTGCTGCACAGATGGATGGAGCAATTTTAGTTGTTAATGCTGCTGACGGTCCAATGCCACAAACAAGAGAGCACATTCTTTTAGCTCGTCAAGTTGGTGTGCCTGCAATTGTTGTGTTTTTAAATAAAATTGACACAGTAAAAGATAAAGAATTAGTTGATCTTGTTGAGGAAGAAATAAGAGAGCTTTTAACTTCATATAAGTTTCCAGGAGATAAGATACCAATTGTAAAAGGTTCCGCTCTTAATGCTGTAGAAGGAAAAGATGAAGCTACAGGAAAAAATGCAATTATGGAATTAATGAAAGCTGTTGATGATACTATTCCACAACCAAATAGACCTAAAGACAAACCATTCTTAATGCCTGTGGAAGATGTTTTCTCTATCTCAGGAAGGGGAACAGTTGTGACTGGTAGAGTAGAGTCAGGAGTAATTAAAGTTGGTGAAGAAATTGAAATAGTTGGTATTAGAGATACAAAAAAATCAGTTTGTACTGGAGTAGAAATGTTTAGAAAACTTCTTGATAGTGGAGAAGCTGGAGATAACATTGGAGCATTGTTGAGGGGCGTAGAAAGAACTGATGTTGAAAGAGGCCAAGTCCTTTGTAAACCAGGATCAATAACCCCGCATACTGAATTTGAGTGTCAGGCCTATATTCTTAAAAAAGAAGAAGGTGGAAGACACACTCCATTTTTTACTAAATATAGACCTCAATTTTATTTCAGAACAACAGATGTGACTGGTGAAGTGACTTTACCATCTGGAACTGAAATGGTTATGCCAGGAGATGACGGTAAATTTACTGTAAAATTAATTACACCAATTGCCATGAACGAAAAGTTAAATTTCGCAATAAGAGAAGGTGGAAAAACAGTTGGAGCTGGAGTAGTAACTAAAATTATAAAATAACGCTTAGGAGCGTAGTTCAATTGGTAGAGCGCCGGTCTCCAAAACCGGAGGTTGTGGGTTCGAGTCCCTCCGCTCCTGCCAAAAAAATAAATGAAAAATCCACTTAAATTTATTCAGGAAGTAAAACAAGAAACCTTTAGGATAACTTGGCCAACAAAAAAAGATACAATGATGGGCGCAATAATGGTTTTTGCACTAGCTTCAGTAGCAGCGATTTTTTTTCTTATTTTAGATCAAATTCTTAGGTACTTATTAAATATAATTTTAACTATTAATTTTTAATTTATGAATTGGTATATTGTTCAGGCATATTCTGGCTTTGAGAAAAAGGTAGTTGAGTCAATTAAAGAAGAATTAAAAAAACATAAATTATTAGACAATTTGGGGGAAGCTTTAGTACCGACTCATCAGATTACTGAAGTAAAAAAAGGCAAAAGAACTAAAAAGGAGAAAAAATATTTTCCAGGGTACGTCTTAGTAAAAGTGGAGCTTACAAAGCAAATATATCATTTAATTAAAAATCTTCAAAAGGTAAGCGGTTTCTTAGGATCAGAGGATAAGCCAACACCCATTTCAGATGATGAGATCAAAAGAATATTAGGCCAAGTATCAGAAAGCGCAGTCAATCAAAAAACTGGTATTAGTTTCGAAATTGGTGAAAAAGTTAAAGTTTGTGATGGTCCATTCGCATCTTTTAACGGTTTAATTGAGGAAATTGATGAAGAAAAATCTAGACTTAAAGTCTCAGTTTCTATATTTGGTAGGGCTACACCAGTTGATTTAGAATTTCATCAAGTGGAGAAAAATTAAATGGCAAAAGAGATAACAGGATACGTTAAATTGCAAATTAAAGGTGGTCAGGCTAATCCTGCTCCCCCTGTAGGTCCAGCTTTAGGACAAAGGGGAATTAATATCATGGAATTCTGTAAAGCTTTTAATGAAAAGACAAAGTCTTTTATGGGCAAACCTGTTCCAGTTGTTATAACAGTTTATAAAGACAAAAAGTTTGATTTTATAATTAAGTCACCGCCCGCTTCTCACTTTATTAGAGAAGCTGCAAAATTAAAAAGTGGTTCTAGCGAACCTGGCAGAGTAGTAGCCGGTTCTATCACAATGAAGCAAGCAGAGGCTATAGCTAAGGAAAAAATGAAAGATTTAAATGCCTTTGATATTAAAGAAGCAACAAAGATAATATGTGGATCAGCTAGATCTATGGGTATTGAGGTTAAGGAATAATGAAAAAAAGATCTAAAAGATATAAAGAGTTAGAAAAGTTTCGCAACAAAGATAAAAAAATTGATGTTAAAGAAATAGTTGAGCTAGTAAAAAAAAATGCTACAAGCAAATTTGATGAGTCTATTGACGTGTCATTAAAAATTAATCTTAAACAATCTAAGGGCGGGGATTTAAGTTTAAGGACAACAGTAAAACTTCCTAATGGCACTGGAAAGAAATATAAAATTGCAGTTTTATGCGAAACATCAAAAGTAGATGAAGCTAAGAAAAGTGGTGCAGATATGGTCGGCTCAGATGATTTAATAGAGAAAATCTCTTCAGGAAAATTTGATTTTACAAAATTGATTTGCACACCATCCATGATGGGTAAAATTGGAAAGCATGGAAAAGTTTTAGGTCCGAAAGGATTAATGCCAAATCCTAAATTAGGTACTGTCACTAATGAAATTTCAAAAACTGTGAAGGATCTTAAAAACGGATTGACAGAAATTAGAAACGATAAAGATGGAAATTTATCTTGTTCAATAGGTAGAAAAAGTTTTTCAAATGAAAAGATTGCTGAAAATTACAAACACTTTATAGATTTTTTAAAAAAAGAAAAACCAGACACTATCAAAGGAGAATTTATCAAAAGTATTTTTATAACATCTACGATGGGTATATCTTATAAAGTTGGAGCTAAATAATTATGATGAATAAAGAAGCCAAAAAAAATTACGTTGAGGAAATGAAAAAAAACTTTACTTCAAACGAGTCTGTCATGATTGCTCAATATCAAGGTTTAAATGTAAACGAATTAGACCAACTTAGAAATGAGCTGAGAGAAAATGGTATTTTATTTAAAATTACGAAAAATAGAATTACTAAAATAGCAATTAAAGATACACCTGTTAAAGATTTAGAAAAATATTTTACTGGCCCTACTGCCGCTGCTATTTCTTCTGACCCAATATCAACTGCAAAAATTTTAACCAAATTTGCTAAAAGTAATAATAAATTAAAAATTATAGCTGGTTTCATGGATGGTAAGGTTTTGGACCAAAAAGAAGTGGCTATAATCGCCACACTACCTTCACTGGAAGAGGCTAGAGCCAAAATTGTAGGTATTTTATCATCCCCGGCTCAAAAATTAGTAAGTATTTTACTTGCACCTGGCTCAAAAATTGCTAATTTAACGCGCGCTAAGAGTTTAAAAAATTAATTCATAGGATTCAAAATGGCAGATTTAAACAAGATCATAGAGGAGCTCTCATCATTAACAGTGGTAGAAGCTGCAGAACTTTCTAAACAGTTAGAGGAAAAATGGGGCGTAACAGCAGCAGCACCAGTTGCAGCAGCGGCACCTGGAGGAGCAGCAGCACCAGCAGGAGAAGAAAAATCAGAGTTTTCTCTTTTTTTAGCTGCAGCTGGGGATAAAAAAATTAATGTTATAAAAGAGGTTAGAGCAATTACTGGGTTAGGCTTAAAGGAAGCAAAAGATTTAGTTGAAGCTGCACCGAAAGAAATTAAAGCTGGTGTAGCTAAAAAAGATGCTGAGGAATTTAAGAAAAAGCTTGAGGCAGCTGGAGCTAAAGTAGAATTAAAGTAAACAAAATTTAAGACTGAATTTTACTGCACCATAATACTTGCGGTAAAATTTATTATTATTAATGCAATTATCTTTTACTCAAAAGAAAAATATTAGAAAAAATTTCGGTAAACTTATTGAAGGTTTATCAATCCCAAACCTAATCGAAGTACAAAAAAACTCTTATAATGAATTTTTAGAGTCCAAAACATTGGAAGAACAAATGAAAGACCTGTCAAAAGGAATTGATAAGGTTTTTAAAAGCATTTTTCCTATTGAAGACGGTAGTGAAAAATCAACACTAGAATATATTTCATATAAACTTGAAAAACCTAAATTTGATGTAATTGAATGTAAACAAAGAAGTCTCTCTTATTCAGCAGCTTTAAAAGCCAATCTAAGATTAGTTGTCTATGATATTGATGCAGAAAATAATACAAAACAAATACTTTCAGCGAAAGAACAAGAAGTTTTTATCGGTGATTTACCTTTAATGACACCTAGCGCAACATTTATTACAAATGGTGTAGAGAGAGTTGTTGTAAACCAAATGCACAGGAGTCCAGGAGTTTTTTTTGATCATGATAAAGGTAAAACACACGCAAGTGGAAAACTATTATTTAATTGTAGAATAATTCCAGGTAGAGGTTCGTGGCTAGACTTTGAGTTTGACCCGAAAGATATTTTATATTTTAGAATTGATAGAAAGAAAAAATTACCTATTACAACTATCTTATATGCTCTAGGTTTTTTAAAGGAAAAAATAATTAATACTTTTTACACTATCGACAAGTATGTCTACGATACAAATACTAAAATGTGGATTACAGATTTCAATCCAGAAAACTTTAAGAGACCTATAAAATTATCTTACGATTTAATTGATTCAAAAAATAGTAAAAAAATTCTTTCAAAAGGAGAAAAATTAAATTTTGTAATTGCAAAAAAATTACAAGAAAAAGGTTTAAAATCTATTTTGACCTCGAAAGAACAAGTTGTCGGAAAATATAGCGCAAGTGATATTAAAGATAAATCTGGTGAATTAATTATTTCTGCTGGTTTTGATATTACTGAAGAACAGTTAGACAAAGTTATTAATCAAGGTGAAAAAAATTTAAGTCTTGTAAATGTTGATCCTATAAATAAAGGCCCTTATTTATTAGAGACTTTAAAGATAGATAAAAACATTACTAAACAAGATGCTTTGGGAGATATTTACAAAGTTTTGAGACCTGGCGAGGCGCCTTCTATAGAGATTGCCGAAGAAATATTTAATAATTTATACTTTAAAAAAGAAAGATATGACTTATCCGAAGTAGGGCGAGTAAAGTTAAATTCTAAACTTAATCTAAACATAAGTAACAAAAAAACTATTCTTAGCACTGACGATATTATTTCAATTATTAAATTCATGCTGAATTTGAGAGATGGTAAAGGCGAAGTTGATGACATAGACCATTTAGGAAATAGAAGAGTGAGGTCTGTAGGTGAGCTAGTTGAAAATCAATTTAGAATTGGTCTTTTAAGAATGGAACGAACTGTTAAAGAAAAAATGTCAACATTTTTAGAAATAGAGTCAGCAATGCCACAAGATTTGATAAACGCGAAACCTATCACAACGTCTTTAAAAGATTTTTTTGCGACCTCTCAACTTTCACAGTTTATGGATCAAACTAATCCTTTGTCTGAAATAACCCATAAAAGAAGAGTGTCTGCATTAGGCCCAGGAGGACTTACAAGAGAAAGAGCAGGTTTTGAGGTTAGAGACGTACATCCAACGCATTATGGAAGAATTTGCCCCATAGAAACTCCAGAAGGGCCAAATATTGGTTTAATTAACAGTTTAGCTACTTATTGCAGAGTAAATAAGTTTGGTTACATCGAAAGTCCATATAAAAAAGTTGTTAAGGGAAAAGTTACATCAGAAATTAAATATCTATCTGCAATAGAAGAAGAAAAATACACTATAGCTCAAGCAAACTCTGCAATAAAAACTGATGGTTCCTTCGAAGAAGAATTAGTAGCTTGCAGAAAAAATTTAAACTTCGAATTGTCAAATAAAGAAAATATTGATTTTATTGATGTATCTCCCAAACAATTAGTTTCTGTTGCTGCAGCTCTAATTCCTTTTCTAGAAAATGATGATGCTAACAGAGCTTTGATGGGGTCAAATATGATGAGGCAAGCCGTACCTTTGTTAAAACCAGAGTCTCCATTAGTTGGAACAGGCATAGAGTCAGATGTAGCGTTAGACTCAGGAGTAACTATAGTAGCAAAGAGAAATGGTATAGTAGATAAAATTGACGGTAAAAGAATTGTAGTTAAAGCCATAGAAGTTACAGATTTATCTCAGTCTGCAGTAGATATATATAATCTTTCAAAATTTCAAAGATCAAACCAAAATACTTGTATCAATCAGAAGCCACTAGTTAAAGTTGGAGATCAAATAAAAAAAGGCGACATCATAGCAGATGGCCCAGCGACTAAACTAGGTGAGTTAGCTCTAGGAAAAAATGTAACCGTAGCTTTTATGCCTTGGCAAGGATATAACTTTGAAGATTCAATTTTAATTTCAGAAAGGTGCGTAACCGATGATGTTTTTACATCTGTACATATTGAAGAGTATGAATCTATGGCTAGAGATACTAAGCTTGGCGCTGAAGAAATCACAAGAGATATACCTAATGTTAGCGAGGAAAGTTTAAGAAATTTAGATGAATCTGGTATTGTTTATGTTGGAGCAGAAGTAAAACCTGGAGATATATTAGTTGGAAAGGTAACTCCAAAAAGCGAAACATCTTCAAGCCCAGAGGAAAAACTCTTAAGATCAATTTTTGGTGAAAAAGCTACCGACGTTAGAGATTCATCTTTAAAATTACCTTCGGGGAGTGCAGGAGTAGTAATTGACGTAAGAGTTTTTAACAGACACGGTATAGAAAAAG
>CABYXR010000016.1 GCA_902522955.1 uncultured Pelagibacteraceae bacterium | reverse complement strand
AATGGATATAATTTCCTCTTTAGCAACTCTAAGCTTTGATAAAAGAAGAAGTGAATTTTTTACAAGTGAGCTTTTAATATTACTTAGACTCGTCGATAAAGAAATAATTAAAAAAGATATTTTATTTGGTTCATGGGCTGGTGCATTCGGCAATTTTCAATTTATGCCAAGAACTATAAGAAATTATGCTATTGATCATAACAATAACAATGTAATTGAGCTAAAAAAAATTGATGATTCTTTTGCTTCAGCAGCAAATTATTTAAATAAGATTGGATGGCAAGTTAATACACCTTGTTTTAAATTGATAAGATTAAAGAAAAATATACCAACAAAATATTTGTGAAGATGGCACAGGAAAAATTGAAATTACCTATTTTAATAGTAGAGAGGGCTATTTAAGGAAAATTTATCCAATTAATAAATTTATTATAGTTAGTGGAAAAGTATCATTTTTTAAAAATAAATATCAAATGACTAATCCTGACTATGTCACTCTACAAGAAAATAAAGAGTATGTTAACAAATTGCTACCTAAATATTCACTTACAAAAGGAATTAATGAAAAAAAATACAGATCTATTTCAGAACAAGTTATTGATAATCTCCCAGATATAGAAGACTGGCACGAAGATAGTTTTTTGAATAAGCAAAATTTTTTAGGTTGGAAAGATAATATTATTGCATTGCATAAGACTAATGACGCACAAAATAATTTATCTAATTCTTATAAGAGATTAGTTTTTGATGAAATTTGTGCTAATTTTTTAGTTTTATCTAATAATCGAAAAAAAATTAAAAAAAGAAAAAAAACTAAATCTTTCAATTGTAAAATCTCTAATAAAATTTTAGGCAACTTATCATTTCAACTTACAAAAAGTCAAAGTAGAGTTTTATCCGAGATAAATATAGATCTTAAATCTGAAACAAGAATGTTCAGAATTCTCCAAGGTGATGTAGGCTCAGGAAAAACCATTGTCTCTTTGTTAGCAGCAGCAAACGTTGTTGAAAGTGGAAATCAATGTGCCTTAATGGCGCCAACTGAAATATTGGCTAAACAACATTATGATTTAGCAAAAAAAATATTTCACGACTCTAATATTCAGATAGATTTCTTAACAGGTAAAACGGAAGTAGGTGAAAGAAAAAAAATTATTAAAAAACTTGAAAATGGAGGTATAAATATCATTATTGGCACACATTCTTTATTTCAAAAAAAAATAAATTTTAATAATTTAGGATTAGCAATAATTGATGAGCAACATAAATTTGGTGTCAAACAAAGATCAGAATTAGCGAATAAAGGAGGTTTAAACTGTGATGTTCTTTTGTTATCAGCTACTCCAATTCCAAGAACAATGATGATGTCCTTTTATGGCGATATGGATGTTTCTAAAATTACAGAAAAACCTTTAAAAAGAAAAAAAATAATAACTCTCAGTAAACCAGAGAGTAAAACTAATGAGCTCTGGTCATTAATTAAAAAAAAAATTAATGTTAAAGAACAGGTTTTTTGGGTGTGTCCATTAATTGAGGAATCATCATTCTTAGATTTCACCTCTGCAAAAAAGAAATTTGATATTATTAATAAAAAATATCCAAATAAAGTTGGATTAATACATGGTGCTCTAGATAAAATTGAAAAGGAAAAAATTTTAAATAAATTTTTGAGAAAAGAAATTTTAATTTTAGTGTCAACTACAGTTATTGAAGTGGGTATTGATTTTCCAAATGCTACACTGATAGTCATAGAAAACTCAAATAAATTTGGTTTAGCTCAACTACACCAACTAAGAGGAAGAGTCGGCAGAGGAAGCAAGCAAAGTATATGTATTCTATTGTATAAGGAGGGATTAAGTAAAAATGCAATTAAAAGAATTAAAATTTTAAAAAAATCTGACGATGGTTTTTATATAGCAGAGAAAGATATGAAATTAAGAGGTTTTGGAGATATAATTGGATTTCAACAAAGCGGTTCAAAAAATTTTCGTTTTGCTGATCCTATAATTCATAATGATTTATTTTTATTGGCTGAAAAATATGTGAAAAATATTGACTTAAAAATTAATGAGAGAAAATATAGTTTTTTGCTTAAATTTTTTGATAAAGCAGAGATAATTAATCAAAATATAAATTAATTAATATTTGAAGTACCAGCTGATACTATGAATTTCGAGGCCTGTTCGAAAGTAACATCCAAATATATTAAATCTTTTTTGGGTACCATTAGCAAAAAACCACTAGTTGGATTTGGAGTTGTAGGTAAAAAAACATTAATCAAATTTTCATTTATTTTTTGAGAAATTATTCCTTTATTTTCTTGTGTAGCAAATCCAACAGCCCAAACTCCTTTTCTTGGATATTCCAAAAGCACAACGCTACTTTTATCTTTCTCATTTTTGGTAAAACTTTCAGTCATTTGACCGATTGCAGAATAGATAGTTCTTAGAATAGGTATTTTTTTTAGTATACTGTTGAATAACTCAAAAAATTTTTTTCCTAAAAAAGATAAAGACAGCCATCCAACGAATGTGATTAATATCAAAGCTATTAAAATTTCCAAACCTGGTATATCAAAAGGTAAATAGTTATTTGGATTTATCTCTTTTGGTATCAAGTTTGTAGACAATTTAACAATAAATAATGTTAAATATAAAGTTATACCAATTGGTATTAGGGCAACTATGCCTGCTATAAAATTATTTCTTAATCTAGAAAATATTGATTTTTTAGTTAATTTTTCTGACATTGTTTATGAATAGCTTGAAAATATTATAAAGACCAATATTAATATAAAAATTGCAATTAATAATTTATTATTTAAAATCATGAATCTGTAATTATGTATAACATAAATAGAAGAAAATTTCTTGGCTTATTTGGTTGTGGATGTTGTTCTTTAATTTTGCCATCTTGCACTACAGTGCCGATAACTGATAGGAAGCAACTGTCTATAATTCCAGAAGCTAAAATAAATCAACAAGCAGCCTCAGCGTATGAGAAATTTAAAATCAAAACAAAATTAATAACAAAAGGTCCACAATTAAAAGAGGTAGTAAATATAGGTAAAAGAATTGAGACAGCAGTAAGCTCTTTTTTTTTAAATAAAGGTGAAAACGATCCAACTAAAAATTTTAACTGGGATTATGTATTAGTAGATAATGACAAAGTTGTTAATGCCTGGTGTATGCCGGGAGGCAAAATAGCTGTTTATACAGGTTTACTAAAAATTACAAAAAATACTAATGCGTTATCAATTGTAATGGGACATGAAATCGCTCATGCAGTAGCTAAACATTCTCTAGAAAGAGCAAGTCAAGCTATGACTATTAATTTAGGAACTACAGTGGCAGATATATTTTTAGGTGGTGCAATAAATAGAACTAGAAATACTATTGGACAAAATACAGGAATGGATATTTTTAGGATTGGAATATTTAATCCATTTGGTAGAAAGCAAGAAACCGAAGCAGATTATTTAGGTTTAATTTTCTCATCTTTAGCTGGTTACGATATAAGAGAGTCGGTCAAGTTATGGCAAAGAATGTCAGAAAAAAACAAAGGTAAAGAACCACCTGCTTTTTTAAGCACTCATCCTTCAAGTAAAAAAAGAATTGAAAACCTAAGTAGATGGATTGAGGAAGTAATGATCAAGTATCCACCAATAAATATTTAGCAATAATTTGGTGAGCCCTGATGGACTCGAACCATCGACACCCTCCTTAAAAGGGAGGTGCTCTACCAACTGAGCTAAGGGCCCTTCAAGAAATTCTTTTATATTTTTATTAAGAGAATTTCAAACACTTATTAATTAAAATAATCAATATATTTTTTATAAAAAGCGGCAAAAGTGCCGCTCTTAATATTTTTTCTAATTTCGTTCATAAATTCTTGATAAAAATTGATATTATGAAGAGAAATCAACATTGATGCCATCATCTCATTAGTTTTAACTAAATGATTCAGATAACTTTTTGAATATTTGTTTAGACTTCTAATTTCACAATTTATATCAAGTGCAGACTTATCATTTTTATATTTTGTATTTTTAAGATTTAATTTACCCTGCCAAGTAAAAGCTAAACCAGTCCTGCCGGATCTAGTTGGCAAAACACAGTCAAATATATCTATTCCCTCATTCACAGCTCCTAAAATATCTGAGGGGGTGCCAACACCCATGAGATATCTAGGTTTATTTATAGGCAAATATTTTGTTACTTCATTTAAGATTTGAAACATTTCATTTTGAGTTTCTCCAACTGCCAGACCACCTAAAGCATATCCATCAAAGTCAATTTCAATTAATCGTTTTATGCTCTCAATACGAAGTTCTTTATCTAAACCTCCTTGAGCAATTGCAAATAAAGCTTTAGATTTATTAAAACCAAATTCAACTTTACATCTAGAAGCCCAGTCAGTAGACACATCTATAGCTTTTGATAAAATTTTTTTATCTTTTGTCAATTTTGGACATTCATCAAGCACCATAATAATATCAGAATTAATTGCCTTTTGAACTTGAATACTTTTTTCGGGACTTAAAATTATTTTTTTCCCATCTAAATGAGAAGTAAATATTGCACCAACATCTTTATCTATTTTATTAAGCTTTGATAAAGACATTATTTGATAACCACCTGAGTCTGTAAGAATTGGCTTTTGCCAGTTCATAAAATTGTGGAGACCGTTAAACTTATTTAATATATTTACACCTGGTCTTAATAATAAATGATAAGTATTACCTAATATTATTTGAGAACCAGTTTTTAATATATCGTCTGTAAAAATTCCTTTAACAGTTCCTTGAGTCCCAACAGGCATAAAAGCTGGTGTATCTATATTACCTCTTGATGTAAAAATTTTTCCTAACCTTGCATTATTATTTTGAGCAATTAACTCAAAAGAAAAATCTTTTTTGTGCATTACAAATGCTATTTTGACCTGAGGCTTATAATTTTATCTGGATCTGAAACTGAACCGCTATTTGGTTCTCCCTTTTTAATTTTATCTACAAATTCCATACCTTTTATAACTTTACCAAATGCAGAATATTGTCTATCTAGATGTGGTGCTGATTCAAAACAAATAAAAAACTGGCTATTAGCACTATTGGGGTCAGCAGATCTTGCGGCAGATAAAATACCTCTAGTGTGTGATATGTCGGTGAATTCAGCTTTGAGGTTTGGTAAATCAGATCCACCTGTTCCGGCTAAAGATAGGTTAAAATCTGGACTGTTAGTATTTCCAAATTTAACGTCTCCAGTTTGAGCCATAAAGCCATCTATGACTCTATGGAAAACAACATTATCGTATTTTCCTTCATCTGCTAAAGTCTTAAATCTTTTCACATGATTTGGCGCTTTTTCAGGATATAATTCTATTTCTACAATTCCGTGTTCTAATTTTAAGATCATTATTTCTTCTTTTCCATTTAAACTTGTGTGTATTAAACTAAAAATCAATACAAATAAACAACTAAATTTCTTCATTTAATTTATCTTTAAGCATTTTTACTGTTGATTTAGTTACAAACTTATTAATATTACCTTTTAATTTAGTGATTTCTTTTACAAAATTTGATGAAATAATTTGATTTTCTACTTCTGACATTAAAAAAATAGTCTCAATATTATTATTTAGTTTTTTATTCATACCTGCTAGCTGAAATTCATATTCAAAATCTGATACTGCTCGTAAGCCTCTAATTATAACGGAAGCTTTGTATTTATTACAAAGATTAATCGTTAATGTTTTAAAAGAAACTACTTTAATTTTATTTTTATTCAATCGAAGATCTTTGAATAAAGAATTCTTAATAATTGAAAGTCTATCCTCTACTGCAAAAAAATAATTTTTATTTATATTGTCTGTAGCGGCAACTACTACTCTATCAAAAATCTTCAAAGATTTTTTGATTACGTCAATGTGTCCATAAGTTATAGGATCAAAAGTACCTGGGTAAATAGCTGTTTTCATAATTATTGAATATTATCTTCTATTTTTATAACTGAAACAACTTTTTCATTACCAGAAAGTTTTTTAATTCTTACTCCTTGTGTGTTTCTGCCAGCAATTCTAATTTCCTTTACAGCACATCGCATTATACTACCTTTATCCGTTGATAATATAATTTCATCATCTTCTTTAATCACTAAAGAGGCTGCTATATTTCCGTTTCTTGGAGAATTAACTATTCCAATTATTCCCTTACCACCTCTGTTTGTCACTCTGTAATCTAAATAAGAAGATCTTTTTCCGTAACCATTTTCAGAAACAGATAAAATGAATCCGTCTATAGCGCTTTTAATTTTCTTATCTTTTTTTATAATATTAGCTCCCATATTAGATTTATCCAAAACTGTTAAGGAAATTACCTTATCTTTATCATTTAATTTAATTCCTTTAATTCCTTTTGATGATCTTCCCTTAAATAGTCTTAATTTTTTTGACTTAAATCTAATACATTTTCCAAATTGAGTGCTTAATAAAATATCTTGATCATCTTTACAAATTTTTACTCCAATAATCTTATCGTCTTGGTCTAATTTCATAGCAATTTTTCCGCTATTATTTATATTAATAAAGTCCTCTAAAGTGTTTTTTCTTACATTTCCATTAGCAGTTGCAAATACTATCATCATATTTTTCCACTCTGATTCATCTTCAGGTAAAGGCATAATAGAGCTTATAGAGTGGTGATTTTTTAAGGGCAGTATATTAAAAATTGATTTTCCTTTTGAAGCAGCAGTTCCTTCTGGGATTTTGTGAGCTTTGATTTTATATACCAAGCCCTGAGTAGAAAAAAAAAGTACTGGTGTATGTGTATTTGCAGTAAATATTTGAACAACAAAGTCCTCTTCTCTTGTCGAAATACCAGTTTTCCCTTTACCGCCTCTTTTTTGGGCTTTTAAAGAACTTAATGGACTTCTCTTGATATAGCCTTGATTAGTAATACTAATTACTACAGACTCCTTCTGTATGGTCTCTTCAATATTATAGTTTAAAACAGCATCAATAATTTTAGTTTTTCGAGAAGAGCCAAATTTTTCTTTAATATTTTTAAGTTCCCCAGTTATTAATTTGTAAAGTTCCTTCTTAGAGTTAATGATCTTGTTATATTCAACAATTAAGTTAGATAACTTGCTAATTTCTAATTCAATTTCACTTATACCATAAGCAGTTAATTTTTGAAGTCTTAATTCTAATATCGCATTTACTTGGTTTTGTGAAAGTTGATATGATGAAATATTCTTTTTTTTTTCAATTAAAGAGATAAGTTTTATACTTTTTTTAATTTTCAATTTTTTTGATAAGAGATTTTTTTTAGCGTTTTCTGTATCTTTTGAGTTTTTAATAATCTTTATTATAGAGTCTATATTTTCTACAGCAGTTGCTAAGCCAATTAGTATATGGGCACGTTCCTCTGCTTTTTTTAAATCAAATTTTATTCTTTTTGTTACAGTATCTTCTCTAAACTTTAAAAATTCTGCAATAAATTCTTTTAAGTTTAATATCTTAGGTTTATTATTTACAATAGCTAAAGTATTGAAACCAAAAGAAGTTTCTATGTTTGTTAACTTGTATAACTGTCTTCTTATTGTTTCTGGTTCGACAGACTTTCTAAGTTCAATTACTACTCTAATACCTTCTCTATTTGACTCATCTCTTATATCTCTTATGCCTTCAATTTTTTTGTCTCTTGCCAGTTGTGCTATTTTTTCTATTAAGGAGGATTTATTTACTTGGTAAGGTATAGACTTAATTATTAAGCATTCTCTTCCGCCTTTTTTTTCTTCTAAATCAATTTCACCTCTAATCTTAAAAGACCCTCTGCCTTTATTGTAACCTTGCTTTAAAATGTCTTTTCCAATTATTATGCCCCCAGTTGGAAAATCTGGTCCTGGCACATGTTTCATTAATTGACTTACTGTTATGTCTTTGTTGGATATAAAAGCAACAGTGGCATCTATAATTTCTCCCAAATTGTGAGGAGGTATACTTGTTGCCATACCTACTGCGATTCCTCCAGCTCCATTAACCAATATATTTGGAAATTGTGATGGTAAAACTTCCGGCTCTTTTTCAGTTTCATCATAATTATTTCTATAATTCACAGTATTTTTCTCTAAATCTTCAGTTAAAAATTGAGCAATTTTGCCTAATTTTGTTTCTGTATATCTCATTGCTGCAGGTGGATCTCCATCTATTGAACCGAAATTTCCTTGGCCTGAGATAAGAGGCAAACTCATAGAAAAATCTTGAACTAGACGAACTAAAGCATCATAAACAGACTGATCACCATGAGGATGATATTTACCAATAACATCACCAACTATTCTAGCAGATTTTCTAAATGGCTTCGACCAATCATAACCACCTTTGTACATTGCATAAATAATTCTTCTGTGAACGGGTTTCAAACCATCTCTCACATCCGGCAAAGCCCTACTTACTATTACGCTCATTGCATAAGATAAATAAGACGAACTCATTTCATCTTGTACAAAAATAGGTTTAAATGATTTGTTCTCTATTCTAGATTTTTCCATAATATTTTAAAATGGAATTTCGTCATCTAAATCAGAAGTATCCTGATTCATATTATTGTTAGGTAAAGAGCTCTTATTTTCACTTACTAAATTTCCATCGCTTGATTTGCTGTTCCTGTTGTCTAACATAGTAAGGCCAGAGTTGAATCCTTGAAGAACTACTTCGGTTGAGTATTTATCTTGACCTGAAGCTTCGTCTTTCCATTTTCTAGTGCTTAGCTGACCTTCTATATATACATTAGCACCTTTTTTTAAATATTGCTGCACTATATTAACTAAGCCTTCATTGAAAATCACAACTCTATGCCATTCTGTTTTTTCTTTTCGCTCTCCACTAGATTTATCTTTCCAGGATTGACTTGTAGCTATACTTAATCTCGCTACGTTTTTGCCATTAACCATTTGTTTAATATCTGGATCTGCGCCTAAACGACCTATTAATTGTACTTTATTTAAACTGCCTGCCATAATAATTTGGACTAAATATATGAATTTATTTATTAATTCTTTAAAACTTATATCATAATTGATTAATAAATATAAGATCATTATTATTTATTGAAAAGAATATGTTGAAAAAAATCGTTGTAAAAGGCGCTAAAGAACACAATTTAAAAAATGTTTCTCTTGAAATTCCAAAAGAGAAACTAGTTGTTATAACTGGCTTATCTGGTTCAGGAAAATCATCTTTAGCCTTTGATACAATATATGCCGAAGGTCAAAGAAGGTACGTTGAAAGCCTTTCTTCTTATGCCAGACAGTTTTTGGATAAAATGAAAAAACCAAACGTTGATTTCATTGAGGGATTGAGCCCTGCAATTTCTATTGAACAAAAAAATACATCTAAAAATCCTAGATCAACAGTTGCTACAGTAACAGAAATTTATGATTATATGCGTGTTTTATTTGCAAGAGTTGGTGTTCCCTATTCTCCATTTACAGGAAAGCCAATTGTCTCTCAGCCTATAAGTGAAATGGTAGATAAAATTAAAAAATTACCAAACAATTCAACCATCTATCTTTTGTCTCCAATAGTACGAGGAAGAAAAGGAGAATACAAAAAAGAAATATTGAATTATAAAAAAAGGGGTTTTTCAAAAATTAAGGTTGATGGAAATTACTTAGATATAAATGAGTTTCCCAATCTAAATAAAAAGATCAAACACGACATTTCAATTATAGTTGATAGAATTATATTAAATTCTAGTTTAGGAAATAGATTAGCTGATAGTGTAGAAACTGCAGTTAACCTTTCTGATGGATTGTTAATTGTCGAGTATGAAAATGAAACTTTACCCAAAAAATTTAGAAAAAGAGAGTCAATAACTTTTTCATCAAAATTTTCTTGTCCTGAAAGTGGTTTCACAATTGAAGAGATTGAGCCTAGACTATTTTCATTTAATTCACCATTTGGAGCTTGTGAAGAATGTGAGGGTATAGGACATAATTTAAATGTAGATCCTAACTTAGTTGTTTCGGATCCAAAAAAAAGTCTTCAAGATGGAGCAATAGAACCTTGGTCAAAATCAACTTCTTTATATTATGCTCAAACGTTAGCTTCAATAGCAAAACATTACAAAATATCGATGTCAGAACCTTGGAAAAAACTCTCAAAAAAAATTCAAGATATAATCTTATACGGCTCTGATAATGAAGAAATAAAATTTGCCTATGATGATGGTTACGATACGTATACAACAAAAAAATCTTTTGAAGGTGTTATTAATAACTTAGAAAGACGTTATCTTGAAACTGATAGCGAGTGGAAAAGAGAGGAAATATCACAATATCAAAGCGAAACAGATTGTGAAAAATGTAAAGGAATGCGATTAAAAGATGAAGCTTTATGTGTAAAGATAAACTCGCTTAACATAAGTCAAGTGACTGAAAAATCAATTGATGAAGCACAAAAATGGTTTTCTAATTTAGAAAATATTTTAAACAATAAAGAAAAAAAAATTGCTCAACATATTTTAAAAGAAATAAACGAAAGATTGAACTTCCTTTTAAATGTAGGTTTAAATTATTTAACTTTATCAAGAGAGTCAGGAACCTTATCTGGTGGTGAAGCTCAAAGAATAAGATTGGCCTCGCAAATCGGATCAGGTTTAACTGGAGTATTATATGTTTTAGACGAGCCTTCAATTGGGTTACATCAAAGAGATAACAAAAAATTAATAACCGCCTTAAAAAAATTAAGGGACTTGGGTAATACTGTTATTGTTGTTGAACATGACATAGAAACTATGGAAAGTTCTGATCATATAATTGATATTGGTCCAGAGGCAGGTTTAAACGGTGGTCAAATAGTAGCCGAGGGTGAAGTAAAAAAGATAATACAAAATGAAAAAAGTATTACTGGAAATTATTTGTCAGGAAAAAAATATATTGCGATACCTAAAAAAAGAAGATTAGCTAAAAATGGAAGATTTATAGAAATTAATGGAGCTAGTGGAAATAATTTAAAAAAAGTTAATTTAAAAATACCCGTTGGTACATTTACTTGTGTGACAGGTGTTTCAGGTAGTGGTAAATCAACTTTAATACTCCATACTCTTTACAATGCTTTTAATTTAATTTTAAATAAAAACAAAAGTCGTAAAGTTCCAAAAGCTTTTTCGGGTTTTAAGGGAACAGAATTAATAGATAAAATCATCGATATTGATCAGTCCCCTATTGGAAGAACACCCAGATCAAATCCTGCTACTTATACTGGTGCGTTTGGTCCAATAAGAGAATGGTTTGTTGGTTTACCAGAGTCAAAAGCTAGAGGATATAAAGTTGGCAGATATTCTTTTAATGTAAAAGGCGGTAGATGTGAAACTTGCGAGGGAGACGGTGTTTTAACTTACGAAATGCATTTTTTGCCCGATGTTTTTATACCTTGTGATACTTGTAAAGGAGCGAGATATAACAGAGAAACGCTTGAAATTAGATTTAAAAATAAAAATATTGCAGACGTTTTAGATATGACTGTGGATGAAGGTTGTGAATTTTTTGAAAATATTCAAAGTATAAAGTCTAAACTAATCACACTTAAACATGTTGGGCTTGGATATATGAAAATCGGTCAACAAGCGACAACGTTATCAGGTGGAGAAGCTCAAAGAATAAAGTTAGCGAAAGAATTATCAAAAAGACCTACTGGGAGAACATTATATATACTGGACGAACCAACTACTGGTTTACATTCTCATGATATAAAAAAATTATTAGAAATTTTACAAGCTTTCACAAATACAGGAAACACAGTAGTCGTTATTGAGCACAACTTGGATGTGATCAAGACAGCTGACCATATTATCGATATGGGTCCCGAAGGGGGCGTCAATGGGGGAAGAATAATAGCCGAGGGGACACCTGAAAAAGTATCTACAATCAAAGAGAGTTATACAGGTAAATTCATAAAAGAAATTATTGGTAATGGCTCGATGAAAAAGACTGCCTAAAGGTATAATTTGTGATATAAATCTAAAATGACAAATATTTTACAATCACTATCAAAAACTGTCCATTTGTCTTTGGGTATTGCGGTACTACTGTTAATAGGTTTGCATTTTTTTGGAGATGGTTTCGTTTTAGATAGATATTTTTTTAGTTGGTTGTTTAGATATTTACACGTTTTAACAGGAATAATGTGGATTGGGTTATTATGGTATTTTAATTTTGTACAAATACCATCAATGCCAAATATTCCAGATGAACAAAAGCCTGCTATTGGAAAAGTAATTGCTCCTAAAGCTTTATTTTGGTTTAGATGGGCCGCCTTAGGAACTGTCGTAACAGGATTAATAGTTTCATACCTTCAAGGATATGTGCATCAAGCGATGATTTTAGGTTTAGGTAGTGGAGACCCCAAAACAACTGCTATTGGGATAGGCATGTGGTTAGGAATAATAATGGCTTACAATGTATGGTTCGTTATTTGGCCTAATCAAAAAAAAGCTCTTGGATTAATAGAATGCACTCCAGAAGAAAAAGCTAAATCTGCTAAAACTGCAATGTTATTTTCAAGAACTAATACGTTACTTTCATTTCCAATGCTATTATCAATGGTAGCGGCGCAAAATCTATATTAATTAAGGGACAATTTTTTCTTCGTCTTTTTCTAAGGTTTTATAACTTACCTTTAAAAATTTTAAAATAGGTGCAGCAACAAATATTGAAGAGTAAGTTCCTATTAAAACACCCAAAATCATTGCAAATGAAAAACCTCTCAATATTTCACCGCCAAGTACATAAATTGATACTAAAGCTAATAAAGTAGTTATAGAAGTTATTATTGTTCTTGCAAGTGTTTCGTTAATTGACAGATTAGACACTTCGCTAATGGTAATTCTTGAAAATTTAAAAAGATTTTCTCTAATACGATCATATATTACAACAGTATCATTCATAGAATAACCTACAATAGTCAACACAGCTGCGATAATAGACAAGTTTATTTCTAATGATAAAAATGAAAAAATGCCAAGTGTAATTATGACATCATGAAGCAAAGCAACTATAGAGCCAATACTGAATTGCCACTCAAATCTTATCCAAATATAAAAAAGCATTGCAGCTAGCGCTAGTGAAATTGCTATCACTGATGACTCTAACAACTCTGAACTTACTTTTGGACCAACATTTTCTACTCTTCTAAAATTTACCTCTGTATTTAAATTATCAGATAGTTTTTTCTTTATTTGAAGTATGAGATTATTATCATTGGTGTTTTTTTGTTCTACTTTTATTAAATAATCGCCATCTTTACCAAAATTTTTAACATTAATATCTCCTAAATTCATTGAACTCAAAGATGATCTTATTGAAGATGCATCTATACTGGTATCTGTTCTTAATTCAATTAAGGTTCCACCTTTGAAATCAATGCCATAGTTTAAACCTTTAAAAATAATAAAAAGTAAACTTAAAATAAACACTATTATTGAAATGATGTTAGCTTTTTTAAAATTTGATACAAAATTTATATTTTTAGTCATTATATATTAATTGATTTATTTCTTTTTTTAAGGACTATGATGGAAGTAAGATGTCTAGCTAAAAAATAAGCTGTAAAAAGAGTTGTTACTATACCAATGCCTAAAGTGATCGCAAAACCTTTAACGGGACCAGAGCCAAATGCAAATAAGATAGTTGCTGCTATTAAGGTAGTGATATTAGCATCCAAAACAGTAATTTTTGCTTTTGAATATCCTGAGTCAAAAGCGTGAATTATAGATTTTTCTGTTTTTAATTCTTCTTTTATTCTCTCAAAAATTAACACATTGGCATCAACCGCCATACCAACTGTTAAAATAATTCCAGCTATTCCAGGCAAAGTTAAAGTGGCCTCTAAAATCGTTAAAATACCTATTAACATTAATAAATTTGCTATTAAAGCAGTATTAGCTATGAGACCAAAAATTTTATATTTATAAAACATAAATAATATCACTAGTACAAAACCAACAATTAAAGATGTTACTCCAGATTTTATCGAGTCTTCTCCTAAATCAGGTCCTACAGTTCTTTCCTCAACGATATTTAAGGGTGTAGGTAAAGCCCCTGATCTTAATAATAAAGATAAGTCAGTAGCTTCTTGAAATGAAAAGTTTCCTGAGATCATTCCATTTCCGGTAGTGATAGGTTCATTTATATTTGGAGCACTTATTATTTTACCATCTAAAACAATTGCTAGTCTTCTTCCAACGTTATCGGATGTGGTTCTTCCAAATTTTTGAGCCCCAAGTCTATCTAATGTAAAAGAAACTATAGGTTCATTTTTTTGATTTTGAACACTAGGTTGGGCGTCAATTAAGTTCTCTCCACTCATCACTATTCGCTTGCTAACATTTAGTTTCTCTCCATTTTCAGAAATTAGTTCTTCAACACCAAATTCAGATTTTTCACTTACAAGTCTAAAATTAAGTTTCGCTGTTTTTCCAAGTAATTTTTTGATCCTATCAGGATCCTTTAAACCTGGTAGTTCTACTAAAATTCTTTTTTCTCCACGTTGTAGTATTGTTGGTTCTTTAGTACCAACATCATCAATTCTTCTTCTAACTATTTCAATAGATTGTTTTAAAGCAGCGTTGTTGATTG
>CABYXR010000015.1 GCA_902522955.1 uncultured Pelagibacteraceae bacterium | reverse complement strand
CAAAGAAAAATGTCAAAAAAACGGATAAAACCATTAGCTCCGAAAATATTGGTGCTTTTGGATCATCTTTTGACATAAGTAAAATCAATATAAAAGACCCTGTAATTGTGTCATGCACAGATGGGGTTGGAACTAAAATAGATTTAGCTAATAGATTTAAAAAATTTGACACTATAGGAATTGATTTAGTTGCTATGTGTGTGAATGACTTAATTGTCCAGGGAGCTAAACCACTATTTTTTTTAGATTATATCGCTGTTGGTAAACTTAATCTTAATAAAACGAAAAAAATTTTAAAAGGAATTGTAGAAGGTTGTAAGCTTTCCAACTGCAAACTAATAGGTGGAGAGACCGCAGAAATGCCAGGAGTCTACTCTAAAGACAAATTTGATTTAGCTGGATTTAGTGTTGGAATAGTGTCTAAAAAGAAAATCTTGCATAAAAATAAAGTTAAAAATAATAATTTAATAATAGCTATTCCTTCAAGTGGTATTCACTCTAATGGGTATTCCTTAGTAAGATCTATAATAAAAAAAAAGACAATACCAAAAAAATTAAAAAAAGAATTATTAAAACCAACTAAAATTTATACAAAAGAAATTTTAAAATTAGTAGATAAGAATTTAATTAACGCAGCCGTTCACGTAACTGGTGGTGGACTCATAGAAAACGTAGTTAGATCTATTCCTGAAAACCTTTCAGCTAATATAGATCTTTCTAAATTAAAACCTCAAAAAATTTTTAAATGGTTAAAATTAAAAAATATCAGCAATATTGAAATGCTTAAAACATTCAATTGCGGTGTTGGATTTTGCGTAATAACGAATAAAAATAATTTATCTAAAATCAAAAAATATTTTAAAAAAGATTTTACGCCATATGAAATTGGCTATATTTCAAAGAATACTAAAAAATTAAATTTAATAAATCATATTAAATGGTAAAAAAAAACGCATGTATTTTTATTTCTGGATTTGGTTCAAACCTTAAATCTTTAATACATAAATCAAGAGACCCAGTTTTTCCAATAAAGATAAAATTAATAATAAGCAATAATGCTAAAGCAGTTGGGATATTACACGCAAAAAAAAATTCAATTCCCTACTTAATAATAAATACAAAAAAAAGAACTTATGAAAATCTCATATTTAAAGAAATTAAAAAAAACAAGATATCAATAATTTGTCTTGCTGGTTATATGAAAATAATTCCAAAAAATTTTATTGATAAGGTAAATAAAAAAATAATAAATATTCATCCATCTTTATTGCCAAAATTTAAAGGTTTAAATACATTCGAAAGAGTATTAAAAAAAAGCGAAAAAAAAACTGGCTGTACAGTGCATTTCGTTAATAGTATGTTAGATTCTGGAAAAACAATTGTTCAAAAAAGTTTTTATATCAATCAAAACGACAACTTGAAAACTTTGAAAGAAAAAACTCAAAAATTAGAGCATTTAGCTTATCCTGAAGCTATTATTAAAATTTTTAGATACCGTTAATTTTTAAAGAAAAAATTTATTTCTTTTTTAGCATTTTCTATCGAGTCAGATCCATGCACAGAATTTTTATCTATCGAAACTCCATAAAGTTTTCTAATAGTATCTTCTTCTGCATTTTTTGGATCTGTTGCACCCATTAATTTTCGATTACTAGACACTGCGTTCTTACCTTCTAGGACCATAACAACTATTGGGCCTGACGACAAATATGAACATAAACCGTCATAAAAAGGCTTTGATTGGTGAATCTTATAAAATTCAGCAGCTTCTTCCTTTGTAATATGAATTTTTTTATCTTGCTTAATTATTAAATCATTTTTTATAAAAATTGATTTAATATTTTCTATTAAATTTCTTTCGACCGCATCAGGCTTTATTATAGAAAGGGTTTGCTCTATTTTACTCATAGGACTCCTCAATTAATTGATTTAATAATCTTACTCCAAATCCAGTTGCGCCTCCTGAGTTTAAAGCGCCTCCATATTTTGAAAAAGCCATGCCAGCGATATCTAAATGAGCCCAAGGAGTTTTGTTTAAAATAAATCTTTGTAAAAATTGAGCTGCAGTTGTTGAACCAGCCCCACCAACATAATTAATATTTTGAACATCAGCATTTTTTGAATTCATAAGTTTATCATAATTTTTATGTAATGGCATTCTCCATAGTTTTTCTTCGACTGTTTCACCTGCTTTTAAAATTTGTTTAGATAACTTATCATCATTTGAAAAAAGACCAGCATACTCTGATCCTAAACATACAATAATAGCACCGGTCAACGTAGCTAGGTCTACAATAAATTTTGGTTTAAATTTTTTTTCTGTAAATGTTAAAGCATCGGCTAAAACCAATCTACCTTCCGCATCAGTGTTTAATATTTCTATGGTTTTGCCGCTATAGGATTTGACTATATCTCCTGGTCTTTGAGCAACTCCGCTCACCATATTTTCTACAAGTCCTACAACCCCAACAGCGTTAATTTTTGCTTTTCTTAAAGCTAAACTTTTCATCAAACCAACTACTGCAGCTGAACCAGCCATGTCATAAGTCATATCTTCCATAAATCTTGCAGGCTTTAATGAATAACCTCCAGTATCAAAAGTAACTCCTTTGCCTACAAATGCTAGAGGCTTAGAATTATTTTTAGCTCCGTTCCACTCCATTGTTACTAGATAAGATCCTCTGATACTTCCCATTCCAACTCCAATTAAAGCATTCATCCCGAGTTTTTTTAATTTTTTTTGATCATAAATATTTATTTTTAAACCATCTTTTTTCAAAGAATTTATTCTTTTTGCATATTCGTCTGGGTGCAAAATATTTCCTGGCTCGGAAACTAGATCTCTAGCATAAAATGTTCCCTCTTCTATAGCTTTAAACTTTGTTTGAGTTCGATTAGATGGTTTATTTTTATTTCCTATTATATTAATTGAAATAATTCTTGTTTCTTTTTTTGATTTATACTTATTGAATTTATATGATTTTAATTTTAACCCATGAAGGAAATGACCTAGAAAATTATCAATTTTACTAGTGACACTATCAGAATTAATAAAGTATTCACTATTTTTTCCATAGTTCACACGATCATAAAGGTCTGCTCCTAAACTTTCTACATCTGAAATTTTTAAATCATTTTTTATAGATATTAAGACTATCTTTTTTTTTGAATTCAACTCAAAAACAAGTAAATTTTTTTTTAAATCACTAATTTTTAACAAATCATTTATATAAGAAAATTCAGATCTGGAGAGATATTTATTTAAAACATTAATATCAAACTTCTCATTAGTAAATAAGACTAGATTGGCCGAAGAATTGCCGTCTGTTTTTTTGGTATAATTAATTTTAATAGCCATAAGTTTTAAATCATCAGAGTTGAGAGGTATATATGTTTAAATATACAAGATTTCAATGGAAAATTCATTATAGTGTACTATCATAGGTTGAGTTTTAATTAAAGTTACACTATTTTAGTACATCAAATTACAATGCTACAAAACAAAATTTATCAGAACTTTATTAAAGAAATTTTAAAGACCTTTTTAATAATATTATTTGGCTTGTCAATTGTGGCATGGACTGTCAGAGCGGTTAACTTTTTAGATTTAATCGTTGAAAATGGGTATTCAATAGCTACATATTTTCAATATTCCTTTTTAAATTTATTGGGGATACTTACTAAATTAATTCCTCTGTCTTTTTTAATATCCCTGGTTATTTTTATAGTCAAACAGTTACGCGAAAATGAATTTATTATTTTATGGACCTCTGGTGAAAAAAAAGCGAAGGTTGCAAATCTTTTTTTTATTTTATCAATTTTTATTTTATCTTTTTACTTATTATTTTCTACAATTATTGCTCCATATGCACTTAATAAATCAAGGTCTTTATTAAGTAAAGACGGCTTTAATTCATTTTTACCAACTATCCGTATTCAAGGATTTAATGATTCTTTTAGAGGTTTTACTTTTTTTGTAGAAAAAAAAATAGATAATGAAATTAAGAACGTATTTATATACGACTCTTCAAATACTTTAAAAAATTTAAAATCAAATAGGTCTGAAACTAGTTCTACGACAATTGTTGCAAAAGAAGGCTTAGTACAAGAAAAAGAAATGATTTTATTTAATGGTCAAATCATTTCTGAAAATAAAAGTAATCTAAAAAACAATATAGTAAAATTTCAACAATTAAATATTGATTTAAATAATTTACAATCTGGAACGATCAAGCAACCCAAATTACAAGAAACAAGCACTTTAGTCTTATTAAAATGTATTTTTGATTTTGGAATTAACGAACTTGTCAATTGTAGTAAAACGAGAAAAGAAATAATTACAGTTTTAAATAGAAGAGTTGTTCTTCCTTTCTACATACCGGTTATTTCTTTAATTTGTTCTTTTTTACTTATAAAAGTTAAAACTAAAAAAAATTATTTTTTGAATAAATATTCAATATTTTTCTTTAGTTTTTTAACATTATTATATGCTGAATTAATAATCCGTTACACAGGTATTTCAAAGTTTGTTGGGACTCTTTTTATAATTTCCCCATTTATTTTAATACCTATAATATATTCTTTTTTAATTTATGGTCTAAAAAGGGAAAGCGTTTCTAAATGATTACAGTTTTATTTAGATATCTCCTATCAGGTTATTTTAAGACTATTTTTAAAGTTGTATTAATCACTTATTGTTTTGGAGTAATTTTTAATTTATTTGAAGAAATAGAATTTTTTAAAAATTTAGATGTCACATTACTGAAGCCCTTAATTTTTACTTCTTTGTTTATACCCAGTATGATTATTAAACTTATGCCATTTATAATTTTTGTATCTGGCATGTGGTTTCTTCTTGATCTTAGAAATAGTAGTGATCTTTTAACTTTGAAAGTTTATGGATATTCTAATTTTAAAATTTTTTTCATATTAGCATTCTCATCTTTTATATTTGGATGGATTATTTTATTCGCTTTTAATCCAATTACTTCTTCGATGATGAAAATTTATGAACAAAACAAATCAAAATATGCAAGAGATATAGATCATTTAGTTTCAATGAATAAAAACGGACTTTGGATTAAAGAAAACCTAAATAAAGGATATAGGATAATTACTTCTGATGAAACTACTGACAAAACTCTTAAAAACTTAATAATTTTTAATTTTAATAATGATGGAGAATTAACTAGAAAAATTTATTCTAAATCAGCAGATATTTCTAACAATAATTGGGAGCTCAGTGAAGTTACAATACATAATGTTGAAAATGGGCTAGTAATTGATACTAAAGAAAAAAATCTTAAAATATTTTCAACTTACGACCATAAAAAAATTAACAGTTTATTTAAAAATTTTGAAACTATGTCATTTTTAGACTTAGCTATAAATTATAAAAGCCTACAAAAAAAAGGGTATAATAAAGCTTATTTAGATCAAAATCTGAACTCAATGTTGTCAATGCCCTTCTTTTTATTCATCATGATTGCTTTAAGTTCTATATTGACTATGAATACTCTTAAAAAATCCAATAGTTTTTCATTTATTGTTGTTGGTTTAATTGCTTGTGTTGTTGTTTACTATTTTAAAGATTTATCTTTAGCTCTTGGTCAAACAAATAGGATTTCTTTGTCTCTTTCGGCATGGATACCAATAATTACAATTGGTTTATTTAGCTCAGTAGGAATATTACAGATAAATGAGAAATAGATTTTTATATATATTTTTAGTGTTTATTTTTTTTTCAAACACAGTGTTATCTGAAAATTTAAATATACAATCGAAAAATATCGTAATAGATAAAAATTCAAAATTGACAATTTTTGAAAAAGATGTTGTAGCAAAAGATGAAAAAGGTAATGAATTTAGTACAAACTATGCCGTGTACGATAAAAATTTAAGTCTTTTAAAAAGCACAGGTGAAACGAAAATTTTAACATCAGAGGGATTTGTTATTTCTGGAAAAAATATTATTTTTGACAATGAAGACGAGTTAATTACTTCTAAAGATAAATCAATAATAACTGATTTAGAAGGTAATAAAATATTTTTAGAAAAATTTGAATATTCTACAAAAAATAATTTTTTTAAATCAACAGGAAACATTGAAATAATAGATCCTAAAAAAAATTCATATAAGTTTTCTCAACTATATATTGATGAAATCAAAAGAGAGATAATAGGTTCAGACATAAAAGCATATTTTAACGATGTTAGTTTTAAAGTTAATGAAAAGAACAAACCAAGAGTTTTTGCTAACACTCTAAGGATAAAAGATAAAATAAGTAAGTTTGATAAAAGTATTTTCACTGTCTGTGATTATAGAACAAATGATAAGTGCCCCCCATGGTCACTTCAAGCAAATCAAATGTCTCATGATAAAAATAAAAAAACTGTTTATTATGATAATGCGATTATAAAATTTTATGATATTCCAATATTCTATATACCAAAGTTGTCTCATCCTGATCCTTCAGTAGATAGAAGATCAGGTTTTTTAACTCCGTCATTTACTGATACAAGAAATTTAGGACCGAGTATTTCAATCCCTTATTATTGGACTTTAGGTACAAATAAAGATTTTACCTTATCCTCAAGACTCTTCTCGTCTGAACACCCTTTGTTTTTAGGAGAATACCGACAAGCATACGAGCGGGCTAACTTAATTTTAGATTTTGGTTTTACTGAGGGTTACAACAATACTAGTGCATCAAAAAAACCAGGATCGAAATCACATATATTTTCGAGTTTTATAAAAGATTTCAGTGGAAAAAATAATTCTAAAAATATTTTACATTTAAAAACACAAAATATATCACAAGATAAATATCTTAAATTGTACAGAATTAAATCTAATTTGGTTAATTACAATGAGGATACTCTTGAAAATTCATTAGATTTCACCCATGAAAACGAAAATCTTTTTTTCGGTTTCAAAATGGCTGCTTATGAAACAATAAAAACTATTTCAGATGATAAATATGAATATATTTTACCTGAAATGGTTTTAAGTAAAAATTTATTTAGTAATAATACTTTTGGAAGTATGGACTTTCAATCAAATCTGAAAGTACATAATTATCAAACTAATAAACTTACAAAGTTTTTAGTAAATGATCTAGATTGGAAATTTAAAGAGTTTAAATTTTTGTCTGGATTACAGACTAAATTGTTAGGGAATTTGAAAAATGTAAATTATGAAAGTAAAAACGTTGATGAGTACAAAGATGAGCTTACTAATGAAGTATTTGGAGCTTTAGGTATTTTAAATGAGATTGATCTTTACAAAAAGTCAGAAAAAGACACAAGTCATACTTTGACTCCTAAATTTCTTTTGAGATATGCACCCGGTCATATGAGAAAAGAAACTAATGGAGCAAGACTAAATCATTTGAATGTTTTTAATTTAGATAGACTAAATTCATTTAACAATTTTGAAAATGGATTAAGTGCTGCAATAGGTTTTGACTATGGATTTATTCAAAATGATAAAAAGCTAGATGTATCAATCGCACAAATTGTGAATGAAAAAGAAAACAAAAATATGCCTAAAACGACCAGTTTAAATCAAAAATTATCTGATGTAGTAGGTACATCAAATCTAGAAATTAATGATAATTTCAAGATAAATTATAACTTTTCTCTAGACCAAAATATGAAAGATTTTAATTATAATGAAATTGGCACTGACGTCACTTTAAACTCAATAAAATTTAATATTAACTATCTTCAAGAAAAAAAACATATTGGCAATCAAGAATATTTCAGAACTGGCTTAAGATTTGAAAGAGGTGATAACGGTTTATTAACATTTAACGCTAAAAGAAATTTAATAACAAATTCTGCTGAGTACTATAATTTGAGCTATGAGTATATTAATGACTGCCTGAGAGCTGGACTAGTATTTAGAAGAGAATTTTATAACGACTCCGAAATTGAACCAGAAGACTCGTTGATGTTTAAAATTTCTTTAACTCCACTTGGAGAAATTAATTCTCCGTCATTCAATTAATGAGAAAATATATTTTATTTTCATTTATATTTTCGATATTTCTTTGCTCAACAAATTCCAATTCTGCTTTAGAAAGTAAAATATTGGCTAAGGTTGAAAATCAAGTCATAAGTTCGTTTGAATTAAAAAATAAAATTAAACTAATCTTATTTTTAACCAACCAACAAATTAATCAAAAAAATATTAATAACACAAAAAGAGAAGCTCTGGAGTCCTTGATTAATTTTAAGCTTAAAAAAAAGGAAGTATTAAAATTTAATTTATCTAATAACTCTCAACTTAAAGCAGACAAGTATATTCTTGGGTTGGCCTCTCGGTATAACACTAACCCAAGTGGTTTAAAAAATATTATGAAGAGCAATGGTATTGATTATGAATTATTTTTTGAGGAGATTAAAATAGAAATGTCTTGGCAAAAAATAATTTATAATATCTATAAAGAGAAAATAAATATTAACGACGATGAGATTGAAGAAGAATTAAAAAAGGTGATTGAGAATGATAAAAAAACTAAAGAGTATAAATTATCTGAAATTGAAATTTTAATTGAAAATAATTCAACTCTTGTTTCAAAAATTGAGGAAATTAAAAAACAAATTAATGAAATTGGTTTTGAAAACACTGCTATTAAATTTAGTTCATCAGCTTCGGCTTTTAACGGTGGAGATTTAGGTTGGATAAATTCTAGTTCATTATCAAAAGAAGTGCTTAACATTGTAAGTAATATAAAAAAAGATGAAATAACTGAACCACTTATTCAAGGAAATTCTATCCTTTTCTTAAAATTAGCCGACGTAAGAGTAAATAAAAGTGATGTCTCAAACTTAGGCGAATTAAAAAAAAAGATCGTTTCTTCAAAACAAAATGATATTTTGAATTTATTTTCAAATAATCATTTATCAAAAATTAGAAATAATGCATTGATTGAAATTAAATGACCAACAAAATTATTATAGTAGCAGGTGACCCTAATAGCATTAACTCAGAAATAATTTATAAGGCTTGGAAAAATTTAGATAAAAAAACAAAAAAAATGGTTTATTTAATTGCTAACTTCAAATTAATAGACCAGCAATTTAAAAAACTTAAATTTAAAGTAAATTTATTTAAAACAAAAAATTTTACACATCGAAATAATACTAATTCTTTTAAGATTATAGATATTCCTATAAAATTTAAAAATCCGTTTGAAGTTTCAAAAAAAGAGTCGACCAAATACGTAGTAAAAAGTTTAAGTTTAGCTCATCAACTATCTGAGCAAAAAAAAATAATTGGATTTATAAATTGTCCCATCAATAAAAAACTCATAAGAAAAAGTGGTAAAATTGGTATAACTGAATACTTGGCATCAAAATGTAAAATTAAAGACGGCTCTGAAGTAATGTTTATACATAATAAAAAATTATCTGTCGTTCCAATTACTACTCACTTAGATATTAAAGAAGTCTCTAAAAAGATTTCTTCCAAATTAATAATTAATAAGGTGGTTACCTTAAATAAATTTTATAAAAAAAATTTTAAAAAAAAGCCAAAAATTGGGATTTTAGGACTCAATCCTCATAATGCAGAACTTAGAAAAAATTCTGAAGAAGTCAGGATAATTCAACCTGCAATCAAAAGACTTAAACTAAAAAATATAAACATTAGCAATATTATGGTTTCCGATACTATCTTTATTAATAATTATAAAAAGTTTAATGTAATTGTTGGCATGTACCACGATCAAGTTTTAAGTCCCTTTAAAGCTCTTTTTAATTTTGACGCAATTAATTTAACCTTGGGTCTAAATTACATTCGCCTTTCCCCGGATCATGGTCCAGCTTATGATTTAATAGGTAAGAATAAATCTAATTATTTAAGTTTATTTAGATGTATAAAGTTTTTAGGTAGATATAAACAATGAGACATGCTAAAAAATCTCTAGGACAAAATTTTTTAATAGACCTAAATATAATAAGAAAAATTGTAAATCTCTTAGAAATAAAAAATAAGAACATTATAGAAATAGGCCCTGGCAAAGGAGCTTTAACTAATTCAATTCTTCAAAAAAAACCCAAATTTTTAACTTTAGTTGAAAAGGATTACATTCTATCTCAAGACTTAAAGTTAAAATATAAAAATATTAATAATTTGAAAATAATAAATAAAGATATCTTAAAATTTAATTTTGAAAAGAATTTAAAAAATAACACAGTTATATTTGGTAATTTACCTTATAATATTGCATCACAAATCTTAACTCAAATAATAAGATTAAAATGTTCTTCTAAATACTCTGACTTAATTTTTATGTTCCAAAAAGAAGTTGGAGAAAGAATAATTGGAAAATTCAATACTTCTAAATATGGAAGACTCTCAATTTTAACTAATTTTAAATTAAGGATAGTGAATAAATTTCATGTCTCTCCTAATTGTTTTATACCTGTGCCTAAAGTAGACTCAACAGTTATTCATTTTAAACCAAATAAAAGGGGAGCTTTTAATATAAAAAAAATTGAAAATTTAGAGAAAGTTACAAGAATTTTATTTTCTAATAAAAGAAAAATGATCAACAAGAATATAAGGAAAGTTTTAAATGATAAAAAACTTAGATTAATTAAAGACTTGAATCTAAAATCAAGACCAGAAAATTTGAAGCCAGAAATATATTATGAAATCACTGAATTATTTGAGAAAGTTTAGATAAATCTTTTTTATTTGAAATAATAATATTCTCTATTTGTTTATAACAATTTTCGAGATTTTGATTGACTATAATATAGTCATAATCTTTCCAATGCAGTATGTCCTCATCGAAAGCTTTGTATCTTCTTTCAACTTCATCCTTTGAATCTTGATTTCTTTTAATTAATCTTTCTTTAAGTTCATTTTTGTTAGGTGGTATTAAATAAATTTTAATTAATTTTAAATTTTTAAATTTTGATAACTGTTTTGTGCCCTGCCAGTCAATATCAAATATAATGTCATTTTTTTTAATAATTTGGTCTACAGTTTTTTTCGAAGTTCCATAATAATTATCAAAAATTTTTGCGTATTCGTAAAATTCGTTTTCATGTATTTTTTTTTTAAATTCAGCATGGGAAATAAAAAAATAATCAACTCCGTCTACCTCGTTAGGTCTAGGTTTTCTTGTAGTATGTGAAACAGAAATCTTAAAAGATTGGTATTTTTGTTGAATTTTTTTTGTAATTGTAGTTTTGCCTACTCCAGAAGGAGAAGATAAGATCACCATGATATTTTTTGAATCATGATTCATTTAAAAAGATTTTACTGACTCGATTTATTCTCAATAAACTTTATTGCATCGCCTACTGTTAAAATTTTTTCAGCTTCACTATCAGATATTTCAGATCCAAATTCTTCTTCGAAAGCCATTACTAATTCTACTGTATCTAAACTATCAGCCCCTAAATCATCTATAAAGCTTGCTTCTTCAGTAACTTTTTCCTCTTCAATTCCTAGATGATCAGCTACTATCTTTTTAATTTTTGCTTTTACATCGTTTGACATTAATTTAATTTCCTTTAGTTAGTTTGTTATTTTATTGATAATTTCTTATTAGATTATTGAATAGAATTGTCAAGCCATATACATTCCACCATTAACATGAATGGTTTCGCCGTTTATATAGTTAGCCTTATCTGAAGCCAAAAAAACTACACAATTTGAAACGTCGTCTCCAGTTCCTAAGTCTCCTGCTGGAATTTTGTTTATCAACATTTTTTTATACTCCTCAGGTATTTTGTCTGTCATTTCTGTTTTTATGAAACCAGGGGACACACAATTAATGTTGATATTCTTTTTTGCATACTCGAGTGCCAAACTTTTTGAAAAAGCGACAGTGCCAGCTTTTGATGCAGAATAATTTGTTTGTCCAAAATTTCCTGTATGTCCGACGATAGAAGTAATATTTATAATTTTTCCCGATTTGTTTTTTATCATTTTTTTTATTGCTGATTTACACATTAAAAATGTTGATGTTAAATTAATATCAAGAACTTTTTTCCAGTTTTCCTCTGACATTCTTATTGTTAAACTGTCCAAATTAATTCCTGCGTTATTAACTAAGATATCTAAACCACCAAGTTTTTGAACAGCTGATTCTATGAAAGACTCAATTGTAGAATGTTCCTCTAAGTTAAATTTTGCTATTTGTATACTGCTGAAGTTTTTTTTTAAATCGTTCAGTTTTTCTTCCTTTGTGCCTGTCGCTAAAATTATTGCTCCTTCTTCAGCAAATCTTTTTACAAGACTATTACCTATTCCACCTGTAGCACCAGTGATAATAACTTTTTTATATTTTAAACTCATTGATCATTTTTTTCATATCATCTATTGAATTTATACTAAAGCAATTTATATTCTTTACTGTTCGTTTAACCATTCCAGATAAAACCTTTCCAGGCCCTAATTCAATAAAATTGGTAATATTTCCCTTTGACATGTTAATTATGCTTTCTCTCCATCTTACAGTAGAAAAAATCTGATCAACTAGTAATCGTTTTATATTTTCAGGATTACTTTCTGGTTTTGAAGTTACATTACATACAATATCAAATTTTGGCTTTTGAAAATCTATAGAGTTAATTTTATCTTTCATTTTTATTGCCGCTGGTTTCATCAAAGAACAGTGAAAAGGAGCGCTTACATTTAATGGAACAAATTTTTTTTTATTTTCTTTTAAAATATTTTTAAAATCATTTATGCTTTCTACATTTCCACTTATAATAATTTGGCCATCTGCATTATCATTTGCCACTTCACATATTCCTTTGGTTTTTATATTTTTTAAAAAATTATTTATTTCATCTAGCTGGGAGCCCAATACAGCTATCATAGCTCCTTTGCCAACTGGCACAGCTTCTTGCATAGATTTTCCTCTCTCGTACAAAAGGTAAAGCGCATCTTTAAAATTTAAAGAGTCTGCACATACTAAAGCACTATATTCTCCAAGTGAATGACCAGCAAAAAATTTTGTATTTTTAAAATCAAAGTTAAATTCTTTTTTCAAAACTAAAAAAATAGCAAAGCTAACTGTTAAAATTGCAGGTTGAGTATTTTCAGTTAATTTGAGTTTGTTTTCAGGCCCCTCCAAAATAATTTTTGAAATTTTATATTTTAATTTTTCATCTGCTTCATCAAAGATCTCTTTTACCATTTTGAAATTATTGTAAAATTCAGATCCCATACCAACAACTTGTGATCCTTGGCCTGGAAAGAGTAAAGCGTTCATAATATTTAGCCTTTTATACTTAATAATTAGTATTGATATAAACTGACATTATAGTATAAAACTTTTTTTATAACATGTACTTTAAAGTTAATTTATAAACAATAATCTTTTATGTCATTTTACGAAAACACTTTAGTCACAAAGCAAGATCTGCCTAAATCTGAGCTGGAAAAAATAAAAGACAAATATAATGAAGTAATCAACAGTAATTCTGGCAAGGTTGTAAAAATTGAAGAATGGGGACTTCTTAATCTCGCTAGAAAGATTAAAAAGTATAATAAAGGATTTTATATTCATTATAAATTTGAGGGAAATAAAGTAACTTTAGAGGAAATAAAAAAAAAATTAAAAACTGATAGGTCAATAATAAGACATCTTATTGTTAAATATAAAAATTTAGACGTTAAAAATGAATTTTTTAAAAAAACAAAATAAATATGAAAAGAAAAAATAAAAAATTTCAAAAAAGAAGTTCTACATCATCTTTAAACAAACTTAGTCTATTCCAAAAAACTGATGGCAAATTCAACAGATCATGTCCTTTATCTATTAAAAATGCTCCTGTTATAGATTACAAAAATATAAGTTTGCTTAAAAAATATTTATCTGAAAATGATAAAATTCTCTCATCAAAAATTACCTCCGTTTCTAGTGGCAAACAGAAAAAACTAACGAGAGAGATTAAAAAAGCAAAAATATTGGGATTAATATAATCATGGAAGTTATACTTTTAGAAAATATTATTAAGCTTGGTAATATTGGTGATAAAGTTAAAGTAAAACCTGGTTATGGTAGAAACTTTCTTTTAAAAACTGGGAAAGCATTACGTTTTAACAAAGAGAACCAAGATTTTGTTTCTAAAAAGAAAGATGAATTAAATAAAAAGAATAATGAGTTAAAAAAGAAATTTAAAGAAACTGCACAATTGATTAATAAAAAAACTTTTGTTTTTAGCAAAGAGTGCAAAGAAAATGGAGAGTTATATGGCTCTATTAAACCTAAAGAAATATCAACAGCGATTATGAGTCAAATGAAATTAGAGATTAAACCTTCACAAATTGTATTAAAAGAAAACTTAAATAAACTTGGAATTTATAAGATAGAATTAAACTTCCATTCAGACGTTTCCTCCCAAATTTCTATTAAAATAGACAAAATACAATCAGCTTAACTTTTCCACAGATAGATTAAATCAGTGTGTAACTTTTATCTTTAATAAAAATGGTTCTTTATTATCATTAGTTAGTGGAAAAAATTAAATTAACTGAAAATAAACAAAATAAAAAACAACCTTCAAATCTTGAGGCGGAACAAGCTCTGTTGGGTTCAATCTTGGTTAATAACGATATAATCGATGAAATTGCTAATATCATAAACCCTACTAGTTTTTACGATCCAGCTCACACTAAAATTTATGAGGTAATTGAAACCTTAAATAATAAAGGGATGATTGCAAATCCAATAACTTTAAAAAATTTTTTTGAAAAAGACAATATGCTTGAAGAAGTTGGGGGAACAGAATATTTGGTGAAACTTACCCGATTTTCTGGTTCCACT
>CABYXR010000014.1 GCA_902522955.1 uncultured Pelagibacteraceae bacterium | reverse complement strand
GTTCCAAAAATGCTACTAAGTTCAAATGGACCATTGGCATTAAAATGGAATTATATACCAAAGATGTATAACTGGTTTTTTCATTATTTAAAAAACTTTAATAAAAAATCGATGCTTCATACCGCTAAATACATGCATCAAATTTTGAATTTATCCAATGATGCTTACGAAGAAATTTTTAAAGAAATAAACATAACAAATTTAGTTGAAAAAAAAGGAATTATTTATGTTTGGACAAATAAAAATTTAAAAAGTAGAGAGTTAGAAATTAAAGTAAGAAATGATTTAGGAATTGAACAAAAATTGATAACTCAAAAACAAATCTTAGAATTAGAACCAAATTTAAGCCCAATCTTTGACGCTGGAGTAATTTACGAATCAGCTATGCATGCAAAAGATCCTCATGGAATTTTAAAAGAGATATTTAAGTTGTTTTTGAGCAAAGGAGGTACATTTATTCAGGAAAATATCATTGGAATAAAACAAATTGAAGAAAATCAAACTATGATTAAATCTGAAATGGAAGAATATAAATTTGAAAAATCAGTAATTGCTTCTGGTGCATTTTCAAAAAAACTTACTGATCAACTAGGAGAAAACATACCGTTAGATACTGAAAGAGGTTATCATGTTCATTTTAAAGGTATGGAAAGTCTCATTTCTCGGCCAGTAATTTTTTTAGATAGAGGTTTTGGAATGACACCGATGAATCAGGGCTTAAGAGCGGTAGGCACCGTGGAATTAGGGGGGTTAAAAAATCCACCATCTAAAAAAAGAATTCAATATATAATTAATTGTGCCAAAGAACTTTTACCACAGCTCAAAGAACATGAAGATGAATGGTTAGGTTTTCGTCCAACATTACCAGATTTTTTACCTATATTAGGTCCTTCACTAAAAAATAAGAATATCATTTATGCATTTGGGCACCATCATTTAGGCTGGACATTAGGGGCAGTAACAGGCAAAATTGTATCAGGGATAGTTTCTGGAGAAAAAACTAATTTAGATTTATCTCCTTACAGCTCTAAAAGATTTAATTAGGAACTTTTTGTCAAAAAATTATTTAGCTTATACATTGCTAGTGTTTGCAACTTTCTGTTGGTCTGGAAACTTTATAGTGGGAAAATTTGCTTATTTGTTTGAAGTACCTCCGTTAACTCTAAACTTTTTTAGATGGGTTTCAGTTTGGTTAATTTTAATACCTTTTACTTATAAAGAAATTTACAATAATTTTAATTACATTAAAAAAAAATTGGATAGTAATAAGTTTTATGGGAGTAATTACTATAAGCACGTTTAACTCTGTAGTATATTTTGCGCTGAACTATACCCAAGTAATAAACGCAGTATTAGTTCTTGCTGCTATTCCGGCAGTAACAATAATAATTTCATCTTTGATGAAGGTAGACAAAACAAATATTTTTCAATTAATTGGATTACTATTATCAATTATAGGAATTAGCGCAATTATTTCAAATGCTGACCTAAACAGGGTCCTATCTTTAAGCTTTAATAAAGGGGATATATGGATGTTGGTTTGTGTTCTCTCTTGGTCAATTTATTCAACATTACTTAAGAAACATAGTTTTAAATTTTCTCAATTCACTTTGATACAATTAATGGTCACGGTTGGAATAATATTTTTAATTCCACAATTTTTTTATGAAAGATCAATCGGTCTAGAAGTAAATTTCAATAAAGCGTTTTTCGTTATTCTTTTTTATGTTGTAATTTTCCCTGCGTTAGCAGCTTATTATTGTTGGCAAAAAGGCGTAGAAATAGTTGGCCCAAATCGAGCAACAATGTTTGTTCAATTAATGCCATTACTGAGCGCTATATTAGCAATTATAATATTTAGAGAAAAACTTGAATTATACCACTTCATAGGAGCCTCGTTTATTTTAACCGGTATTTATTTATCGAATAGGAAAGTAAATGCTTAAAGTTGCAGTTTTAGATGATTACCAAGATGTTTTTAATCAAATAATTGATACTCAAAAATTCAAGAACAAATATGAATTTAAAGTTTTTAATGAAGTGTTTTTAGATGAAAAAGAGGCGATAGTTGCCTTGGAGAAATTTGATGCACTTTTTATAATGCGAGAGAGAACTCCTATGACAAAGTCCTTGATAAGTTCTTTGCCAAATTTAAAATATATTATGACTTCCGGCATGAGAAATAATGCTATTGATTTAGAAACAGCAAAAAAAAATAAAATATTAGTTTGCGGAACAGACATTAATTCTAATCCTGCAGCAGAAGTTACTTGGGCTCTAATATTAGGTTTATTTAGAAATATGAAACAAGAGGTAGACAATATGTTCCAAGGTTATTGGCAATCTACAATTGGTTTAGAATTAAAAGGAAAACTTCTAGGTTTAATCGGATTGGGAAAGATTGGAACTCAAGTTGCGAAAGTGGCCAAAGCTTTTGGAATGGAGGTTTGTGCTTGGAGCGAAAATTTAAATTTAACCCATGCAAATGAAACTGGAGTCCTTCCAATGACTAAAGAGGATTTATTTAAAAATTCAGACATTATCTCAATCCATGTTGTTTTTGGGGAAAGATATAAAAATTTAATTACAAGGAATGAATTAAGTATTATGAAAAAGTCATCTTTTTTAATAAATACTTCGAGAGGCCCAATTATAAATGAAGACGATTTAATTGATGCTTTAAAAAAAGAGTCTATAGCTGGTGTTGGACTTGATGTTTATAATAAAGAGCCTTTGCCACAAGATCATAAACTAAGATTTTTTTCCAATGCTTTGCTTCTGCCCCATATCGGATATGTAACCGCAGAAAATTATTCTAAATTCTATAATCAAATGATCGAAAATCTTGAAAGTTGCCTAAATAATAAACCTTTAAGGGTGATATTATAGAATTTACTCTTCTATTATAGGTTGTATTTGATATACTCATAATGAACGGAACTATTGTATTTATGTTTGCATAAATTCAATAACCTAAAAAAAAATTTAAGAGGGAGTATGCGTAAAATTTTTGTTTTATTATCAACAATGTTTTTATTAAACGGTTGTGCAGAGTCAGTAGCACTTCTTGGCACCTCGATTGGCGGAGCGTCAAATGGAAAAGTAATTCAATCTTCATTAACTTCTTCAATAAGCTATGGAGTAAAAAGACAAACAGGTAAAGGTCCGTTAGAGCATGCAAAAGCATACGCAGAAAAAATGAATCCTGAGAAAAAAAAGGATACATGCATAGATTTCCTCGAAAAAACTAATTCAGAAATTTGTGCGATTATAAAAAGACGACTTATTTTGACGAAATCAAAAATAAAATTCTTAAATCAAACTAATTAAAGATAATTTCTCAAGTATAAAACACAGGTTATAACTACTATAAGTTGTGTTAATAAAAATTATAGGGTTAAAAATAAACTTTCATTTAAGGAGGAAGCAGATATACGAAATAAATTAAAGCAAATCAATTAACTATGAGAAAAGCATTTTTTTTACTAACGGCAATACTTTTTCTAAATGGATGTGCCGAGTCTGTGGCTTTATTAGGCAGTTCAGTTGGAGGAGCGTCTAGTGGAAAGATACTTCAATCTTCATTAACTTCTTCAATAAGTTACGGAGTAAAATATAAAACAGGAAAAACGCCTTTAAGTCATATACTTGCGTATGCAAAGGAAAAAAATCCTGAAAAAAAGAAAGAGACGTGCTTTTCTTTAATTGAAAGCACAAGATCAGAATTTTGTACAATTGCTAATAAGCAAATATCTCTAACTAAAACTGCTGTTAAAGATAAAGCGTTAGTAATTGCTAAGAAGTATCCTAAAACAAAAGATGTAATTTTAGAGAAAGAAAAAGATTTGATTAGCAGTTTTTTTCAATCAAAAAGATCTCCTAGAAACCTTGCAATAGTTTTTCAAAATGAAATGAAAAAAAAGGGAGTATCATGGCCTCAATCAAATAAATCAAGGCCATAAATTAATTACTAAGCAGCTAATGCTTGTTTAATGTCTGCAATTATATCATCAGGATGTTCAATGCCGATCGATAATCTTACGTATCCTGGAGTAACACCTGCAGCCAATAATTCTTTTTCGCTTAATTGACTGTGAGTTGTTGTTGCAGGATGAATTGCTAAACTTCTAGCGTCTCCAATGTTAGCTACGTGATAAAGCATATTTAAATTGTCAATAAATTTTGCACCATTTTCTCTAGTTCCAACATCCATTCCAACTAATGATCCATAACCACCTTGCATATACCTTTTAGCTCTTTCCTTTATCTCACCTTGGTGATTAGTAGGATAGATTACATTTGTTACTTTTTTTTGAGTTTCTAGAAATGTCACTACTTTTTCTGCATTAGAACAGTGTTGTTTCATTCTAAGTGCAACAGTTTCTAACCCTTGTATAATTTGCCAAGCGTTGAATGGACTTAATGGAGCACCTAAATCTCGAAGCAAAACAACTCTTGCTCTTATTGCAAAAGGAATGTTTGCCCCAGTTAATTGAGGAACTGCGTCTGCCCAGATAGCGCCGTTGTAACTTTGGTCTGGTTCATTCATTAAGGGTTGTCTTTTTCTTTCTTTTGTCCAATCAAAATTACCACCATCTACAATTATACCTCCAATAGAAGTTCCATGGCCACCAATATATTTTGTTAATGAGTGCATAACAATTGCAGCGCCATGAGCTAAAGGTTTACATATAACTGGAGAAGCAGTGTTATCAATTATTAGAGGAATTCCTTTTCTTTTTCCGATGTCAGCAACTTCTTTAATTGGGAAAACTCTAAGATAAGGATTTGGACAAGACTCACCATAGTAAGCTCTTGTTTTTTCATCAGTTAATTTTTCAAAATTTTTTGGATCAGCAGGATCTGCAAATCTTACCTCAATACCCTCTAGTCTTAACTGGTTTTTAAAAAGATTTACTGTCCCTCCATATAGATCTGTTGAGGCCACAATGTTGTCGCCTGCCTGAGCTACATTTTTCACACAAAATGCTGATGCTGCTTGACCTGAGCCAACTGCTACAGCGGCCATACCGCCTTCTAATGCTGCAACTCTTTTTTCAAGTACATCGCACGTTGGATTCATTATTCTTGTATAAATGTTACCAAATTCTTTTAGACCAAATAAATTTGCTGCTGTTTCTGCATCTTTAAATTGATAAGAAGTTGTTTGGTAAATAGGAACTGCAACAGATGTAGTTGCTGGGTCACTTCTATATTCCCCACCATGCAATCCAATTGTTTCCGGATGTTTAAAATTAGCCATTTTTTCATCTCCTTTTTAGTACTTTGACGAAATGTCAGGCGTACAATATAGTTCAAATGCCCGGTTTTAATTTGATAATTCACAAAAAAAAACCACCGACTAAAGCGGTGGTCATATGACTTGTTCGCTTTAGCTGGATTTTTAAAGCGCTCAGCAATTTGATTTAAATCAGCGCTATGAAGTCATTATGAACCATAAGCACCTGTTGTCAAGATCAATAAAATAGGCATATTTAAAGGTAATTCCATCAATATCCTGTTACTTTTAGCTCCGGATTTCTTTTGTTATTTTCGGCTTTTTTGCTAATTTGAGTTGTGAAAAAAAAATATTCATTTTTAAGTCTCATTAAAAACGCTTTTACCAATAATGAAAATTGGGAAAAGATGTGGGAAAGCCCTGAACCTAAAAAAGGCTATGATGTCATAATTGTTGGTGGCGGAGGCCATGGCCTTGGAACTGCTTATTATCTTGCAAAAGAACATGGAATTAAAAATATAGCTGTTATTGAAAAGGGTTGGTTAGGTGGAGGTAACACTGGAAGAAACACCACTATTATTAGATCAAACTACCTTTGGAATGAAAGCGCTCACCTTTATGATCATTCAGTAAAATTATGGGAAAATTTATCAGAAGAATTAAATTTTAACATGATGTTTAGTCAAAGAGGTGTAATGAACTTAGCTCACAATGAGCATGATATTAAAGAAATGAAACGAAGGATAAGCGCTAACAGATTAAATGGTCTTGATACTCAATGGTTAGATACAAAACAAATTGAAGAATTAGTGCCAATAATGAATACAAAAAATTTAAGGTATCCTGTTTTAGGAGCAGCTTTTCAGCCAAGGGGAGGTGTTGCAAGACATGATGCAGTAGCTTGGGGTTATGCATTAAGATCAAATGAAATGGGAGTTGATATTATCCAGAATTGTGAAGTAAAAGATATAAAAACAGACAATCATAAAGTTGAAGGAGTAAATACTTCAAAAGGTTTTATCAAAGCTAATAAGGTTGCTGTTGTAGCTTCAGGTCATACAAGTGTACTTGCCCAAACCGCTGGAGTAAAGTTGCCTTTACAAAGTAGACCTCTTCAAGCTTTAGTGTCTGAACCCATTAAACCAGTGATAAATACTGTAGTGATGTCTAATGCTGTTCATGCTTATGTTAGTCAGTCAGATAAAGGTGAACTTGTAATTGGAGCTGGAACAGACGGCTATAATTCTTTTACACAAAGAGGTGGTTATGATGTTATAGAGGAAACAGTGCGAGCTATAGTAGAGCTGTATCCAATTTTTGGTAAAATGAAAATGTTACGTCAGTGGGGAGGAATAGTAGACATTTGTCCCGATGCAAGTCCAATAATTAGTAAATGTGAAGTTAAAGGATTATATTTTAATTGTGGGTGGGGAACAGGTGGATTTAAAGCAACACCTGGAAGTGCAAATGTTTTTGCTCACACTGTTGCAAAAGATGAACCTCATAAAATTAATGCAGCTTTTAATCTTGAGAGATTTTCAGATGGTAGATTAATTGATGAACATGGTGCAGCAGCAGTAGCACATTAATCATGATTTTAATAGATTGCCCATATTGTGGAGAGAGAGAACAGTCAGAATTCACAAACGGTGGAGAAGCTCATGTTATAAGACCAAAAAATCCAGAAGCGTTGAGTGACAAAGAATGGGGTCAATATGTTTTTTATCGATCTAATCCCAAAGGAATTTTTTATGAAAGATGGAACCACTCTCATGGATGTAGAAAATGGTTCAACGCTGTAAGAGACACTTCCACTGATACCATCTTAAAAATTTATAAGTTAACTGACAATAGACCAGATATTAGTGAGTTTAAAAGCTCACTTAAATCTCCGTCAGGAGAGCCAGCCGTTGGATCTGGAAATTTTGCGGTAAAAAAATAAGTAATGCCAGCTCTCAGAAATAAAAATTGCAATTATGTTTCTAACAAAGAAATTAACATTACTTTTGACGGGAAATCATACTCTGCTTATGATGGAGACACTATAGCTTCAGCTTTATTAAGAAATAATATCAGACTGATAGGCAGAAGTTTTAAATATCACAGGCCTAGAGGAATTTACACGTGTGGGATAGAGGAACCTAATGCACTCGTTCAGATTTTAAACGAACATAACGAACCTAATACAAGAGCGACGATTAAAAAGGTTTATGAAGGAATTAATATTAACAGTCAAAACCGTTGGCCTTCCTTATCTTTTGACGTTGGATCAATTAATAATTTTTTGTCTCCAATTTTTTCTGCAGGCTTTTATTATAAAACTTTTATGGGCCCCAAAGGATTTTGGAAAAAAATCTACGAACCATTAATTAGACGAACAGCTGGATTAGGAAAACCTCCAAAAAATTTTAGATCAAAAAGTATTCATCAAAATCATAATGTTGATATTTTGATAGTTGGAGGAGGATTAAGTGGATTGATTGCTGCAAGAAAATTAATCAATACTGATAACGAAGTTCTAATTGTTGAACAAGATAGTTTTTTAGGGGGTATTTTAAAAAATTCAAATAAGGTCAAGAAAATTGATGGTAAAAGTGTTTTTGATTGGGTTAAAGAAACTGAAAAATTAATTTTAGAATCAAAAAATATAAAAATATTAAAAAATACTCTCGTCACCACTTACAATTTTACAAATCATTTAATAGCCCTTGAAGATAAATTTGCAGGAAAAGATATAGATACTAACAAGGCAGAACTAATATTACACAAGATCAGAACAACCCAAACTATTTTAGCAAATGGTCATATAGAAAGATTTATTTCTTTTAGAAATAATGATTTGCCAGGAGTAATGCTAGCATCTTCCTTTGAAAAATATATTGAAAGGTATGGAGTGGTACCCGATGAAAAGCCAGTAATTTTTACAAATAATTCATCAACAATAAGTTTAGTTAAATCATTAATTAATTTAAATTGTAAACCTGGCGCATATATAGACTCGAGAAAGAAAAAAGATATTGAAGATGAAACAAAAGATTATCTTTCAAAAAACAATATTCCATTTTATCCTGAATCTGAAGTAGAAGGCTGTGAAGGTAATAAAAAAGTAGAAAAAGTTTATATAAGAAGCAGCAACAAAGAAATATCATCTATTAACGCTTCAATGTTATGTTCTTCGGGTGGATTTAATCCTGATATACATCTATTCACACAATCAAAAGGCCTAGTAAAATGGGATGATAAAATTATTTCATTTAAGCCAGATACAGCTTTTCAAAATACAATCACATTGGGGTCAGTAAGCGGAAACTATGAATTTAAAAACCTTTGTAATGAAATTAATAAAAAATTATCCTTTTTAAAAGTTAATGATCTAAATTTGGATATAGAGTTAAATATTAGGAATGATTTTTCAATTAGTGAACTATGGGAGACAAAAATTAACAAGACGTCCAAATGGGCTAAATCTTTTATTGATCTTCATAACGATGTAACAACAAAAGATTTAAAACAAGCAATCAATGAGGGATATGACCGAATAGAACATTTAAAAAGATACACAACTAACAGCATGGGAACAGACCAAGGTAAAATAAGCAGTATTAACTCTCTTGGAATAGTTTCAAAAATTCTAAAAAAAAAAATTTCAGAAGTTGGAACTACAACCTACAGACCACCTTACGCACCTTTAAGTTTTGCAGCTATAGCAGGAAGAAGCACATATGAATATTATGATCCTGAGAGAAAAACACCAATCCACAATTGGCATACAAAAAATAATGCAGTTTTCGAAGATGTAGGGCAGTGGAAACGACCGTGGTATTATAAAAAATATGAAACAGAAACTATGCATCAAGCAGTTCAGAGAGAATCAAAACAAACGAGAGATACTGCAGGAATTTTAGATGGTAGCACTCTTGGAAAAATAGAAATTAAAGGTAACGACGCTTTAGAATTTATGAATTTAATGTACACAAATGCGTTTACAAAAATGAAACCTATGACATCAAGGTATGCTCTGATGTTAGGAGAAGATGGAATGATTATGGATGATGGGATAATTTGTAAAATAAATGATAAACACTTTATAGCAACAACAACTTCTGGTGGAGCTCCAAAAGTTTTTTCACACATGGAAGAATTTCTTCAAACAGAATGGCCACATTTCCAAGTTTACTTAAATTCAATTACGGAGCAATTTACCACTTTTAACATAAGCGGCCCAAAGACGCGAGAAATAATGAGCAAGGTATTCAACAAAATAGATTTTAGCAATCAAAGTTTTCCCTTTATGACTTTTAAAATATTTGATTATAAAAACACCCAAGTAAGAATAATGAGAGCAAGTTTTACAGGTGAATTAGGCTATGAAATATATATTAGCCCTAAGCACGCCCTAGAACTTTGGGAATTAATATTTAAGCATGGAAAAGATTTTAATTTAGTTTCGTATGGAACTGAAACAATGCATTTATTGAGAGCCGAAAAAGGTTATGTGGTTATTGGACAAGAGACTGACGGCACAGTGACCCCAATAGACATTAATTTTAATTGGATGATAGGCAAAAAGAAAAAAGATTTTATTGGAAAAAGATCTTTAACTAGAAGTGATACTGCTAGAAAAGATAGAAAACAATTAGTAGGCATTGTTCCTTTAGATAAATCTCAATTTATTGAAGAAGGACAACATGTCGTGGAATGTGAAAATTTACCAAGCAAAATTAAAACTCCCGTAGAGTATCTTGGACATGTTTCTTCAAGTTATCATAGCCCAAATTTGAATCATTGCATCTCCATGGCTATGATTAAAAACGGAAATAAATTAATGGGTAAAAAGTTATTTGTTTCAACATCAAAAGGAACTAAAAATATTCCTGTAGAAGTAGTTAACCCTGTTTTTATAGATCCAGAAAATAAGAGATTGGTGTCATGACAAAAATCTTATCATTAAACGGTGTAAATATTTATCAAAAAAACTTTCAACAAATTTTAGTTAGAGGTGACGGTAAAGATCAGTTTAATCAAACTATGAATAGAGAGATATCAGTAATTCCTCCCTCCAAAAACCTTGAAATTAAAGTTAATGATCAATTTTTAATTGCAAAAAATTCTTTTGATCAATGGACTTTAATTTATTTTTTTGAACAAGATTATAAGGAAATATTAAAATTTATTTCTAAATTAAATTCAGACGATAGAATCCTAGCTTCTGATTATTCTTATGGGCAAGTTTACTTTGAAATATCAGGAAAAAATAAAGATGAATTTTTAAATAAGTTAACACAATTTGACTTACGCAAAAAAAGGTTTTCAGATTTGTCTATGGCGCAAACTTTAATAGCGAGAATAGATTGTTATATTTACAGCTTTAACGATAAGTATATAGTTACTTGTAATCGTTCATATGAAGATTATTTTAAGGAAAGGTTAATCGATTTAGCTAACTTACATTAAATTATTTTCCATACTTAAACATGAATCTTCTGGCATTGAAGGCGTAAAATATTATTGCAGAAAGTACAATAGTTCCACCTACTAAGGTATTTATGCTAGGAACTTCGTTTATACCAAATAGTGGAAGCCAAACCCAAAAAATTCCTCCTATAACCTCAGTCATACAAAGAAGCGTTAAGTCTGTTGCTGGCAAGTATTTTGATTTGGCAGAAAATAAAATTAGCCCAGAGCAAACTAAAAAACCGTGTAGCGCAGATAAAGAAGAGTCTTTTAAAGATATAAAAATATTATCATCATTTATTAATAGCAGTATAATTGCTAGAGCAGCACAAAAAATTCCAGCTATTGATACAGTTGTAAATTTAGGGGTGTTTTTTCTCCACCTTAAAGATACTGTAAAACCTGCAAAGCCCAAAGAAGAAAGTAAACCATTTATTAATCCAAATAAAGTTCCTTTTCCGATGCTGTCAAACGACATAAATATGATACCACCCGCAGCAATTATTATTGAAATTAATGTAGTTTTAGAAATTTTTTCTTTCAAAAAAATATAAGCTAAAATAGCTGCTAGAAATGGTTGAGCAGCCAACATGATCATAGTAACTGCTGCAGTTGTAGTTGTAATTGAAAGAATAAATGAGATATTAGCTACTCCAAGACTAATTCCCCCAACTAAACCAGATAAACCAATTTTGTTATAATTATTAATAAACTTTGTACCTTCAGTTAGAAGTAAATAAATATTTAAAACTAAAAAAATTACAGAGCCTCTAAAAAAAAGATACTGCCAAGCGACTAATTCTGCATTATCTATATATCTTACAACCAAAGGACCAAATGACCAGAATAGCCCTGCAACTAAAACAATTAATATAGCTGAATTATTTTCTGTAATTTTATACATGGTGGAAAGCCATTATGCTTTCTCACGGGCAAAAGCAATAGTCTTTTTACATGTTTCCGTATTTAGGACCACCACCACCTTCGGGTGCAACCCAAGTGATATTTTGAGAGGGTTCTTTAATATCACAAGTCTTACAATGGATACAATTTTGAGAGTTTATAACAAATTTTTCTTTTTGAATTTCGTATACACCTACTGGACAGTATCTTTGAGCTGGCTCATCATACTCTTTTAAATTGTAATTAATCGGTAAATTAGGATCTTTTAACCTCAAATGGACAGGTTGGTTTTCCGCATGATTAGTCCCCGTTAAATAAACAGAACTAGTTTTATCAAATGTGAGCTTACCATCAGGTTTTGGATATTCAATTTTAGGCATCTGACTAGCTGGTTTTAAAGCTTCGTGATCTGCATATTTATGTTTTAATGTAAAAGGTAGCCTTCCTCTAAATAAAATTTGATCAATACCTGTAAAAATTATTCCTAGTATTAAACCCCAACTAAAACTTGGCTTAACATTCCTTGCGGTATACAACTCTTTATAGGCCCAGCTTTCTTTAAATTTTTTTTCATAAATGGATAGATCTGTCTTATTTTTTATATTCTCTACGATTGCTTCTGCAGCAATTAATCCACTTTTCATCGCTGTGTGAGAGCCTTTTATCTTTGGCATATTTAAAGTCCCAGCATCACAACCAATTAATAAAGCTCCCGGCATATACATCTTAGGCAAACTTTGTACTCCACCTTCAATTAAAGCTCTAGCTCCAAAAGAAATTCTTTTACCACCTTCAAATATTTTTCTTATTGAGGGATGCGTTTTAAATCTTTGAAATTCATCAAAAGGAGAAAGATAAGGGTTTTGATAATCTAAACCAATTACGTACCCTAGATATATTTGTCTATTTTCAGCATGATAAATGAAACTTCCGCCATAGGTTTTACTATCAAGTGGCCAACCAGCTGTATGCATAACTAAACCCTCTTGATGTTGTTGTTCACTTACTTCCCAAATTTCTTTTAGTCCAATACCATATTGTTGAGGATTTTTTCCTTCATCTAAATTAAATTTTTTAATTAATTGTTTTCCTAAATGACCTCTGCATCCTTCAGAAAAGACAGTTACCTTTGCATGTAATTCCATTCCTTCTTGGTAAGTATCTTTTTTATTCCCTTTTTTGTCTAAACCCATATCCAAAGTAGCTACACCTTTTACTGATCCATCATCATTATAAAGAACTTCACTAGCAGGAAACCCAGGGAATATTTCAACTCCTAATTTTTCTGCCTGTTCAGCTAACCAACGACACAAGTTAGCAAGACTTATTATGTAATTTTTATGATTTTTTTGCACTGCCGGCAAAAGCCAAGTAGGCCAACTCAAGGAAGATTTTTTACTTAAAAATAGGAACTTTTCTTTAGAAACTTTTGTTTTAATTGGAGCATTTTCATTTCTCCAATTAGGTAATAATTCATCAAGAGCTTTGGTTTCAAAAACATTGCCACTCAGTATATGCGCTCCAACTTCCGAACCTTTTTCAAGGATGCAAATATTTAAATTTGGATCAAGTTGTTTAAGTTTTAATGCTGTAGTTAAACCAGCTGGCCCTGCACCAACTATAACCACATCATATTCCATTGCTTCTCTAGTCATGAAAAGACTATATCAAACTAATTATTTTTGGATAGTATTCAGTTTGTTCAACTCGGCTAAAAACTCCGGAAGGGCTTTAAATAAATCTGCTTCTAAACCATAATCTGCGACGCTAAAAATTGGTGCTTCGCCATCTTTATTGATTGCGACAATTATTTTACTCTCTTTCATACCTGCTAAGTGTTGAATTGCTCCTGAGATTCCAACAGCAATATATAAGTCTGGTACTACGACTTTACCAGTTTGCCCAACTTGATGATCATTACTTATATAACCTGCATCAACGGCTGCACGAGATGCACCCACAGCAGCATTAAGTTTATCTGCTATGTCAGTGATTAATTTGAAATTTTCTCCACTTTCTAAACCTCTACCACCTGAAACAACAACTCTTGCTGTACCTAGTTCTGGTCTTTCCGATTTTGTTTCTTCTCTTTTAATAAATTTTGAGATATTTGGAATATCTGTCGCTTCAATTTTTTCAACTTGAGCAGAGCCACCAGTTTTTTCTGCTGGCTCGAACGAAGTTGGTCTTATCGTTACACATTTCTTTTTGTCACTGCTTTTTACAGTAGCAAAAGCATTTCCAGCATAAATGGGTCTTACAAAAGTATCAGGACTTGATACTTTAATAATATCGCTCACTTGAGAAACATCTAATGCTGCTGCAACTCTTGGCATAAAATTTTTTCCGAAAGTATTTGCTGATGCAACGATATGATTATATTTTTCTGCTACTTTTGTAACTAAAGGAGCAAGGTTTTCAGGTAGATAATTTTGGTAATTAAGCGAGTCGCACCATAAAACTTTTTTTACCAAAGGTATACTTGCAACCTCTTTAGTTACATTTTCGCAATTAGCCCCAGCAATTAAAACATGAACGTCATTATCAATTTTAGATGCCGCAGCAATTGCATTAAATGTAAATGGTTTTAATTTTGTATTGTCATGCTCTGCTACCAATAAAACTGACATTATAATACCTTAGCCTCATTCTTGAGTTTACTTACCAATTCAGCAACATTAGCTACTTTGATCCCAGCTTTTCTTTTAGGTGGCTCTTCAACTTTAATTTGTTGAATTCTATTTGTGAGATCTAAACCTAAATTTTTTGAATCTAACTGTTCCATAGGTTTCTTTTTTGCTTTCATGATATTTGGAAGAGACGCAAACCTTGGTTCGTTTAATCTCAAATCACAAGAAACCACCGCAGGTAAATTAACTTCTATTGTTTCAAGCCCTTCATCAATTTCTCTAACTATTTCTACAGATTTATCTTTTAAATTAACTTTAGAAGTAAAAGTTGCTTGAGGCCAATTTAGCATTGCAGCTAACATTTGACCTGTTTGATTACAATCATCATCAATTGCTTGTTTGCCTAAGAAAACCATGTCTGGTTTTTCTTTTTCTACAATTTTTTTTAATATTTTTGCTATACCTAAGGGCTCTATATAGCTATCAGCTTTAACATGAATACCCTTATCTGCTCCTATCGCTAATGCTTTTCTAATTGTTTCTTGCACTTTGTCCTCACCAATTGAAATGGCAACAACTTCTTTAACTTTTCCTGCCTCTTTAAGTTTTACAGACTCTTCAACAGCGTTATCATCAGGTGGATTTGTTGACATTTTTACATTTTCGGTATGCACACCAGATCCGTCCTCTTTAACTCTTATTTGAACGTTGTAATCAATTACTCTTTTTACTGCTACAAGGATTTTCATTTAAGCTCTCAGTAATTTATTTTCAGAATCATATGGAGACTCTTCAACTATAGAAGCTACATGCATTTTTCCAAGAATATCAATTGTTAATTTTTGTCCAACTTTAGCTAGTTCAGGTTTAACCATTCCTAAAGCTATTGATTTATTTACTCTAAATCCAAAATCACCACTCGTTGCTCTTCCAACGACTGTGCCATTATCGTAGATAGGATTATTTCCTAGAACATCTGCATCAGTTACGCCATGTATTTCCATAGTCACCAATTTATTTGAAAAGCCTTTTGCTCTCCATTTGTCTAATGCCGCACGTCCTATAAAATCTCCTTTATTTGGGTGAACAAATCTATCAAGGCCTGACTCGTACGGCGAGTATTCGATTGATAATTCTGTTCCAACTAATTTGTAAGATTTCTCTACTCTTAAGCTGTTCATTGCTCTTACCCCGTAAGGTTTTAAACCAAATTCTTTACCAGCTTTCATAAGTTGATCAAAAATATGATTTTGGTATTCAATTGGATGATGAAGTTCCCAACCTAACTCACCAACAAAGTTAACTCTCATAGCGCTACATGGAGCCAAACCAATGTTAATATTTTGCGCACTTAGCCATTTAAATCTCTCATTTGAAAAATCTGATCTTGAAACTTTTTGCATAAGTTGTCTGGCTTTAGGTCCAGAAACTACTAAAACACCCATGCTATTCGTTAAATTTTCATATTGGACACTTCCATCTTTTGGCATCCATTTATGTATCCAATCATGATCTAATCTTTGGTAAGCTCCAGCTGAAACTAAATAAAAACTATCCTCTGCTTCTCTCATAATAGTAAATTCAGAGTGAACACCACCTTTTGTATTCAAAGCGTGACAAAGATTTATTCTTCCAATCTTTTTAGGGAGTTTGTTAGCTACAAGTTTATCTAAAAACTCTTCAGCTCCAGGACCTTTAATCCTACATTTACCAAATGCTGTCATATCAAGAAGCCCAACATTTTCTTTTACATTCTTGCACTCTTGTTCAACATTTTTAAACCATTTAGATCTTCTAAATGACCAATCGTCTTCTTGTTTTTCCCCCTCTTTTGCAAAAAAATTTGCTCTTTCCCATCCAAATTTTGCTCCGAAAACTGCTCCTAATTTTTTCAATCGATCATAACATGGGGCTTGTCTCAAAGGTCGACCTGCTTCTCTTTCCTCATCAGGATAATGCACAGTAAATACATTTGCATACGCCTCCTCATTTTTAGCTTTTAAATATGATTTAGTTGCGTAGGAACCATATCTTCTGGGCTCGACACCAAGCATATCAATCGTTGGTTCACCATCTATAATCCATTCTGCTAATTGCCAACCTGCACCTCCTGCAGCTGTAATTCCAAAACTATGACCTTCGTTAATCCAAAAATTTTTTAATCCCCAAGCTGGACCAACAATTGGATTTCCGTCAGGTGTATAAGCGATTGCGCCATTATAAACTTTTTT
>CABYXR010000013.1 GCA_902522955.1 uncultured Pelagibacteraceae bacterium | reverse complement strand
TTGATAATAATATCAATGATGAGGACATAGTTTTTGATAAAGCTGTTATAGATAAAGAATCTTTAAAAATTATAAATGGATCAATAATTGATTTCAAAAAAGAGATGATCGGTGAGTCATTTGTCATTGATAACCCCAAAGCCTCGTCTTCCTGTGGTTGTGGTTTATCGTTTTCAATTTGATGAAAATAATATCTTGGAATGTCAATTCAGTAAGAGCTAGAGTTGACAACATCCTAAGTTATATAAGTCGAGCCAAACCAGATATGTTACTTCTTCAAGAAATTAAAACTCAAGATGAAAATTTTCCATATGAAGAGTTTAAGAAAATTGGATATAGTTCTTATGTGCACGGGCAAAAAAGTTACAATGGTGTAGCAATTCTTTCTAAAAATAAAGTAAAAAATATTAACAGAAATTTATTTAAAGACGACTTAAATCAATCAAGAATTATAACAGGGGAAATACAAATAAAAAGAAAGAAAGTAGAATTAATTAATATTTACGTTCCAAATGGAAATCCTGTAGATACTGAAAAATATGAATACAAGAAAAATTGGTTAAAAAAATTTATTACTGGTATTAAAAAAAGACTCCAAGAAAATCCAAATTTATTAATAGCAGGTGATTTTAATATAATTCCTGAGGACATCGATGTTTATGACTTTAAAAGATATGAAAATGATGCGCTCGGTAGGTTAGAAATACAAAAAAAATTTCGTGAGTTATTAAATTTAGGTTTCTATGACGTATATCGATTAAAATATAAGAATAAAATAGAGTATACTTTTTGGGATTATTTTGCCAATTCGTGGGCAAAAAATTACGGTATGAGAATTGATCATTTTCTTTCATCAAATAATTTAATTGAAAATATCTCGTCGATAAATATTAATAAAAGCCCAAGATCAAAAATTAAACCTTCAGACCACACACCAATTGAATTAGAAATTAATTAACCCTTCCATATATATCTTTAAATCGAACAATATCTGTTTCTTTTAGAATTGAGCCTAATTGAACCTCCATAATTTTTACAATTTTTTTGTTTGGGTTTTCTATTCTGTGTTTAGCTCCTCGAGGAATATAAATTGTTTCTGTAGGTTTTTTTAAAAAAAACTTATTATTCAATGTAATTTTAGGTATACCTTGAGTAACAACCCAATGTTCTGATCTGTGAAAATGTTTTTGTAAACTTAAAACCCCATTTGATTTTACGAAAAGTTCTTTTACTAAGAAATTGTTCCCTCTGTACAAATTTGTATAACTACCCCAAGGCCTATAGTAAATATTTTTTTTCTTAAAATATTTTATTTTATTTCTATTGAACATTAAAAGAATTTCTTTCCAACTGCCTAGATCTGACCAAGGTATATTTAGTTTTATGGCATTTATATCTTTAATTTTTTCTAAAATTGCGTAATCAAATGACTTGCTTGGAATCACAGTAAAGGCTTTCTTGTTTAGATAATATGTATTGTTTTTAAGCTTGCTTTTAGTAACTGCTAAAAACGTACTTTTAAAAATTTTTTTCTGGTAATTTTTAAAATTATTCATTAACGAGTCTTTCCTTAAAAAAAATATTCCAGAATTCCAATAACCCCCTTTCTTGATTATATCTTTAGCTCTTAATTTACTTGGTTTTTCAAGAAACTTTGTTACTTTATAAAAGTTTTGACTTTTTTTTGTCATAAAATATCCAAATTGATCAGATGGCTCGTTAGGTTTTATTCCAAAAATAAAAATATTACTATTGGTTAAAAATTTTTTTTTCTTTTGAATTTCATCATTAAACTTTTCAACTTTTCCAATTAAATGATCCGCAGATAAAATAATTAGAGGTTGAATGCTTGGGATATCTTTTATCATCGCAGAAGATAAAATAGCTGGTCCTGTATTTTTTTTTTCAGGTTCTAATATGATTTTATATTTTTTGAAGTTATACTTTTTTAAGTTTTTTTTAATTTCCTTAAGATACTTAATATTAGCGCTTATTATAGGATCGTCAAATAAAGGGCTTTTAATTCTTTCTAAGGTTTTTCCAAACAATGTCCATCCACCAAAATCTATGAATTGTTTAGCTTGGTGTTTTTTTTGATTAGGCCACAGCCTAGTTCCAGCTCCTCCACATAAAATAACTGGTCTAATTTTCATTAAATTTTTGAATAATCTTTAACTTCTTTTTTTTTACCAGGATGCGTTGGGGCTCCTAGATACGCAGGACCTACCGTTTGAGCATATTTCCAAAGTGTACCAGAACCAAATTGTGATTTTTTAGCTTTCCATCTCTTTTTTCTGGATTCAAGTTGAGCTTTTGTTAGTTTAACGTTTATCGTTCCTTTTTTTGCATCTATGTTTATTGTGTCACCATTTTTTAATAAAGCTATTGGTCCCCCTAATGCTGCTTCTGGTCCAACATGTCCAACACAAAATCCTCTAGTCGCACCTGAAAATCTTCCATCAGTTATTAATGCTACCTTTTCACCTTTGCCTTGGCCATATATCGCTCCTGTCGTAGATAACATTTCACGCATACCGGGTCCTCCTTTGGGGCCTTCATATCTAATTATAATGACATCTCCATCTTTATATTTTTTTGTTTGAACTGCTTTCATAGCGTCCTCTTCATTATCAAAACATCTTGCTTTTCCTGTAAATTGTAATTTTTTTAATCCAGCAATTTTTACAATTGCACCCTCTGGTGCCAAATTTCCTTTTAAACCTACTACACCACCATCAGGAGATAAAGGCTTGTTGTATTCTCTTAAAACTTTTTGATCTTTATTAAATTTAATATGTTTTAAATTTTCCTTCATTGTTTTGCCTGTAACAGTTAAACAATCTCCATGAATGTAACCTCCATCAAACAAAGTTTTTAATAACATTGGAACTCCACCTGCTTCCCACATATCCTTTGCAACGTATCTCCCTCCAGGCTTTAAATCTGCAAGGTAGGGTGTTTTTTTAAATATTTTAGCGACATCCATTAAATCAAATTTCACTCCTATCTCATTTGCTAAAGCCGGTAAATGCAAAGCAGCATTGGTTGATCCACCAGTAGCTGCCACGATAGTAGCAGCATTTTCTAAAGATTTTTTCGTTACTATTTCTCTTGGTTTAATTTTTTTTTCTAATAAATTCATAACTGTTTTACCGCTTTCGAAAGCATACTTATCTCTTTCTTCATAGGGAGCTGGCGTTCCTGCAGAGTAAGGTAGAGCCAATCCTATTGCCTCTGACACACATGCCATTGTATTTGCTGTAAATTGACCCCCACAAGCACCTGCGCTAGGACAAGCAACTAATTCCAATTCTCTTAATTCTTCAGATGACATTTTTCCAGAGGAGTGTTTTCCAACAGCTTCGAAAACATCTACAACTGTTACATCTTTGCCTTTAAATCTCCCTGGCAATATTGAACCACCATAAATAAATACACTAGGAACATTTAATCTCAACATTGACATCATTAAACCTGGTAAAGATTTATCACATCCGGCAATTCCTACTAGAGCATCGTAGCAATGCCCTCTAACAGTTAACTCAGCTGAGTCAGCTATAACCTCTCTAGAAATTAAAGATGATTTCATTCCCTCATGACCCATAGCGATACCGTCAGTAACAGTAATCGTACAAAATTCTCTTGGCGTTCCACCTGATTGCTTTACGCCTTTTTTTACTGACTGAGCCTGCCTCATTAAAGCAGTATTACAAGGAGCAGCTTCATTCCAAGTTGAAACTACACCTACAAAAGGTTTGGCTACATCTTGTTCAGTTTCTCCCATAGCATAGTAAAAAGATCTATGAGGAGCTCTATCAGGTCCTAATGAAGTATGTCGGCTAGGTAATTTTTTTTTATCAATTTTTGACATATTTAATCTATACTCGATACAATACTTCTTAATTTCTTATCTTCAATAGTTAATTCAGTAACTAAATTTTTATCATTTTGCACAATCTCTTTTGGTGCATTTTTCACATACGCCTTATTTTGTAACTTATTATTAAGGCTAGAAATTTGTTTGTTTATATTATCTATTTTTTGTAAAATTCTCTCTTTTTGAGATGCTAAATCAACATCCTCATTAAATTTAAGAGAAATTTTTTCTTTAAGGACTAGTATATCAATAGAGTTTTTATCATCAGTTTTATCTTCTGAAATAATGTTAATTCTTCCAACCTGTTTAATTAGATTAAGGTTATTGGAAATCAATTTTTTAAGTTTTCCTGATTTTTCTGAAAATGAAATATTACAATAAAGTTTAGGCGTAATTTTAAGCTCAGCTTTTGTAGACCTTATATTTGAAATTAATTCAATTATATCATTAATATTTTTCTGATTTTTGTTTAACCTTTTTAAAATTTTATAATTGGGCCAAGATGATGATATCAAGTTATCTTTAAAAATTGCTTTATAGTTATTCTTTATCCAAACTGATTCTGTAAAAAAAGGTATAAATGGGTGTAGAAGTTTTAAAATGTTAGCCATAATAAAGGACGCAAATATTTTAGCTTCTTTGATTTCGCCCTTATTATTTGAGTTAAAAATAGATTTTAAAAACTCTAAATACCAATCACAATAAGAATGCCATACGAATTGATAGGCGTGTTTTGCGGCTTCATCAAATCTAAAAATTTCAATCTTTTTCGAAACTAAATTTTGTGTCTTAATAAATTCATTAAATATCCAGATATTAAGAGGCAATTTAATTTTATCAATATCTACTTGTTTATCCAATTTACAGTTATTGAGTGTTAAAAAATTATTCGCGCTCCATATTTTTGTAATAAAATTCCTATTTCCTATAACTCTATCTTTTGATAATTTTACATCCCTGCCAGGAGAAGCCATTGAGATTAGAGTAAACCTTAAACTATCTGCCCCATATTCGTTTATTAATTCTAGTGGGTCAATTACATTTCCTTTTGACTTAGACATTTTTTGACCTTTTTCATCTCTAACAAGTGCGTGGACGTATACTTTGTTAAAAGGTGTTAGTTTATTAAAATAATTACCCATCATTAACATTCTTGCTACCCAGAAAAAAATAATATCAAATCCTGTTACTAATACAGATGTTGGATAAAATTTTAAAAGTTCTTTCGTTTTGTTAGGCCAGCCAAGTGTTGCAAAGGGCCATAATGCGGATGAAAACCATGTGTCCAAAACATCTGTATCTTGACTTAATTTAATTTTTTTATTTTTATTTTTTTTATATGCTAAAATTAAAGCTTCTTTCTCATTTTCTGCAACAAAAAAATTACCCTTTTCGTCATACCAAGCTGGTATGCGGTGTCCCCACCAAATTTGACGAGATATGCACCAAGGCTCAATATCTTTCATCCATTGAAAAAATGTTTTAGACCAATTTTTAGGGAAAAAAGAAGTTTTGCCTTTTTTTACGATTTCAATTGGTTTTTTAGATAATTTTTTTGCATCTACAAACCATTGTTCTGTCAAAAGAGGTTCTATTATAGAATTTGACCTATCTCCGTAAGGTATCTTATTTTTGATATTTTCAATTTTTACAAGATGTCCATTTTCCTTTAATTTTTTTATTAAAAGTTTTCTAGCTTCAAATCTGTCAAAACCGATTAAATCTTTGATACCATTTTTATTTATCTTTCCATTTTTTTCAAAAATATTGATGATTTTAAGTTTATTTCTTTTTCCTACTTCATAATCATTAAAATCATGTGCCGGGGTGATCTTAACTGCACCAGTGCCTTGTTCTGGATCAGCATAATTATCAGCTATAATTTTAACATTCCTGTTAACTATTGGAATTTTTACATTTTTACCTATAAGATTTAAATATCTTTTGTCCTTAGGATTTACAGCTACAGCAGTATCTCCCATCATAGTTTCAGGTCTAGTGGTTGCAATCGTTATTTTTTCATTTGTATCCTCAATATTGTAATCAACATAATATAACTGCGACTGTACATCTTTTTGTAATACCTCAAGATCTGAGATAGCAGTTTGTAAACGAGTATCCCAATTTACTAATTTTCTATCTTTATAAATTAAGCCCTTATTATAAAGATCTACAAATACTTTAACTACAGCTTTTGACAAATCTTTATCCATTGTGAATCTAGTTCTTGACCAATCACAAGAGCACCCTAGTTTCTTTAATTGCTCTAAAATAATCCCTCCAGACTCATCTTTCCACTTCCATACTTTCTCAATAAATTTGTCTCTCCCAAGATCATTTTTGTTAATTCCCTTGTTTTCTAAATTTTTTTCAACAACTGCTTGGGTTGCTATACCTGCATGATCAGTTCCAGGTTGCCATAGGGTTTCAAGCCCTTTCATTCGATTAAATCTTATTAGAACATCTTGTAAACTATTGTTGAGTGCATGACCCATGTGAAGTCTTCCCGTTACATTTGGAGGTGGTATTACTATTGAAAATTTTTTGTTAGATTTATTTTTCTTAGGTTTAAAACACCCTTTTTTTATCCAAAAATCAGAGATTTTTTTTTCCTCTATTATATGGTTGTATTTTTTAAATTCCATTTTTATACGATTAATTTAATATTACTTTATACCAAATGAACAAAAACCTAAAAGGGATAGATTTCCCTTTATTGAAGTACTTAAATGCTTTAAATAGTTTTTAAGGTTATTTTAGGCCACGTGGCGGAATGGTTACGCAGAGGATTGCAAATCCTTTTATCCCAGTTCGATTCTGGGCGTGGCCTCCAAAAAAATTAGTTGTTTTATTTTTTAAAAAAAGTATGTTGATTTTATTCCTCGGTAGCTCAGTTGGTAGAGCAGTTGACTGTTAATCAATTGGTCGCAGGTTCGAGTCCTGCCCGAGGAGCCAAATGTTAACTATCCAACTCTCTCAATTTTACTAGTATTAGATAATATTTGAAGAATTTTTTCTTTTTGTGTTTTTGAAAGTGAGGAAAAAGTTCTACTTAAAAATGAGTAATTTAAATCTTCATTGGACTCGTTTGATATATCCGTACCAGCTACATCCTTAAACTCTTTAAAATCCTCAAAAAAATAAATAATTGGAACTTTTAGAAATTCAGCTAGTTGCATTAATCTGTTAGAGCTAACACCATTAGTGCCTTTTTCGTATTTTTGGATTTGTTGGAAAGTAACGTTTATAGCTTGTGCGACTTTTGTTTGAGTTAAACCAAGTGATAATCTTCTAATTCTTAATTTTTTACCAAGATGTTTGTTAAAATTGTCTTCCACCTGAACTCCCTTTTTTTAATTATCAAACCCTAAAATTTTGTCTTTGGCAATAGTAAAAGTTCATTTCGGGCAAAAAAAAAGGGGGCTTAATTTCGTAAAAAAAGTGGAAAAAATTAATAATTCCTATTGACTTGATCAAAAAAAAAACAAGCAAAAATAGAACTATTTATAAGTTTTGATCCTATATTCCCAATAACCTGTTTTATCAAAAGCAGCTTTAACCCAAAGCATGGTATTTTCATCATACCAGATATCTGTATTAAGTCTTTTGCTTTCAGGCAGGCTTTCGTCTGATGATTTAAAATTAAAATGCAATGTATTAAAAGTTTTTTCTCCAATAGTTAATTTTTCTTTACCAATGAAAGTTACCTTTTGCTCAATTATTCTTCCTGATATAGCGCTTATTTGTGCCTTTGCTTTAATAATTTCGTGATTCCACCATGTACCGATGATATTATTTTTGCTTGTTTCTCCTTTAAATGAAGACCCGTCAACTACTAAACCTTTATCATTAATACTAATGTTTACGTATTTTTGTTTTTTGTTTTGATTAGTTTGTGAAGTAAAACTAAAAAATTTATGCTTTTTATATACTTCCTCACTTTGAGCATAATATTTATATAAATCAACGCCTAATTTTGTGATTTTAAATTGTACTTCACTTATAACCCTTAGTGTATCTCCTTTTCTTATAAAATCATATTTATGATAACCAATTGATTTATTATTTCTAAACAACTCATATTCTAAATAATTATAATCATCATAATGCTCAACATGTGAAATAGCTGGATAACTAAATGCGAATAAAATTATAATTGAAAGAATTATATTTTTCATATATTTTTGATTATGGAAAATAACAGCATTATATCTCGTATTGGAAATACACCATTAGTTAGACTAAAACAAGCCTCAGATTTGACAGGTTGCGATATCTATGGAAAAGCAGAATATTTTAATCCAGGAGAGTCGGTCAAAGATAGGGCAGCACTTTTTATTGTTGAAGATGCAATAAAGAAAAAACTAATTAGTGCTGGAGGAACGATAGTAGAAGGTACTGCTGGAAATACAGGGATTGGTCTTGCAATAGTTTGTAAAGAATATGAGTTAAAACTAAAGATAGTTATTCCAAGAACTCAATCTGTCGAAAAAAAAGATACATTAAGAAAATTAGGCGCAGAATTAATTGAAGTAGATGCTGTTCCTTATTCAAATCCCCTTAATTACATTAAACAATCAAAAAAAATTGCTGATGATTTAAATAGAACTGACAAAAACGGAGTTTTTTGGGCTAATCAATTTGATAATATTATAAACACTGAAGCTCATATAAAAACTACAGCTGAGGAAATTTGGAGTCAAACAGCTGGAAAAGTTGATGGCTTTACTTGCTCTGTGGGAACAGGAGGAACATTATCAGGTGTATCTATAGGTCTTAAGGGTAAAAATAAAAATATAAAAATAGCTTTATCGGACCCTATGGGTTCTTCTTTATATTCTTACATTAAAAACAATAAATTAGAAAATACTGGAAGTTCAATTACAGAGGGGATTGGAACTGGGAGAATAACTAAAAATTTTGAGAAGGCGTTAGTAGATGAAGCATTTCAAACAAATGATACAGAAGCCTTAAATCTTGTTTATGATTTAATTAAAAAACAAAAAATAATCTTAGGGGGTTCATCTGGCATCAATATTGCGGGTGCTATAAAACTAGCGAAAAAAATGGGGCCAGGAAAAACTATAGTGACTATACTTTGTGATCATGGAAAAAGATACGCAAGTAAAATTTTTAATAAAAAATTTTTAAAAAGTAAAAATCTTCCTGTCCCAGAATGGTTATAAAATTTGACTTAAAAAGAGCTTTGTTCTATTAGATTTAGGGTTGTCAAAAAAATCTTTTGTTTTTGCTTTTTCCACTATTCTGCCTTCATCCATAAAAATCATATTATCTGCAACTTCTTTAGCAAAGCCCATTTCATGAGTAACTACAATCATAGTCATTCCAGCTTTAGCTAAGTCCACCATAGAATCTAAAACCTCTTTAATCATTTCTGGGTCTAATGCAGATGTGGGCTCATCAAATAACATAATTTTTGGTTCCATGCATAAAGCTCTTGCAAGTGCGGACCTTTGTTGTTGACCGCCAGAAAGTTGACCAGGAAATTTTTTTGCTTGGTCTGCTATTTGGACTCTTTCTAAATTTTTCATCGCAATTTCCTCAGCTTGTTTTTTTGGCAATTTTTTAACCCATATAGGAGCTAGTGTACAATTGTCTAAAATTGATAAATGTGGAAAAAGATTAAACTGTTGAAATACCATTCCAACTTCAGCTCTTATTTTTTCTATATCTTTAGTATTTTCTGAAATTTCTTTTCCATCAACTATAATTTGACCTTCTTGATGTTCTTCTAGTCGATTAATACATCTTATTAATGTAGATTTTCCTGAACCAGATGGACCACAAATTACAATTTTTTCTTGAGTGTTTACCTCTAGATTTACATCTTTGAGTGCTTGAAATTTATCAAACCATTTGTTTACATTTTTTAACTCGATAATCTTGCTCATTTAATTTCTTTCTGTGCTCAATTTTTTTTCAAGATTTTGACTATATCTACTCATAGCATAACAAATAACCCAGAAAACTAAACCGGCAAATACATAGCCTTCCATTGCCATTCCAAGCCATTTTGGATTAGTTTTAGCCAAATTTACCATTCCAGCCAACTCTAAAAGACCTACTACAAAAATTAATGGGGTATCTTTTACCAGAGCTAAAAAAGTGTTTGCTATTCCTGGTATTACTAATTTAAGCGCTTGAGGTAGAATGATCAAAAAATGCATTCTCCAATAACCCATACCTAGTGACTTTGCTGCCTCGTATTGCCCTTTAGGAAGAGCTTGTAAACCTCCTCTAATTACTTCAGCCATATAAGCTGCTTCAAATAAAGTAATGGCTATCAAAACTCTAATTAATTTATCAACATATGTTCCATCAGGTAAAAACATTGGAAACATTACTGCGGACATAAATAATACAGTTATCAATGGAACTCCTCGCCATAGCTCAATAAAACCAATAGAGGTGTAGCGAATAGCAGGCAGACTTGATCTTCTACCTAGAGCTAAAAACATTCCAACTGGGAAACATAGTATTAACGCAAAAGCTGAGACTATAAATGTTAAAGATAAACCTCCCCAGGCTCCTGTTTCAACATATTTTAGACCAAACTCTCCGCCTGAAATAAGCTTCAATCCAATAACTGGATAAACAAAAATTAAAAAAATTAAAAGGTATTTCTTTAATTTTGTAGGGACAAAGAAAGACGCTCCTACTAAGCCAAATAACATTATAAAAGCTGAATTAATACGCCATTGCTCAGTGTCTGGATACATTCCATAAACAAATCTATTAAACCAAACTTTTACAAAAACCCAACAAGCGCCACTACCTGTACAGTCCTCTTTTGTATTTCCAGCAAAGTTTGCATCAAAAAAGAACCAGTTTAATACAGGAGGGATATATTTTATTAGAGCAAAAATTACTATTAAACTTAAGATAGCATTAAAGTTATTTGAATTAAAATTAGTATTAATTTTATCCAAGAGTTTGTTGCCACTGTACTCAATTCTAATTAGATATAATCCTATTGTTCCAATAATTAATGGTGCAAAAAAGCTTAATTTACTTGGCAAAAAACCAGTAAAATTTAGGTTTAAAAAAGTGTTAGCTAAAACATCAATAAAACTTATGAAAACTAAAAAGCCACCAATAGTCACAAAGTTTTTTAAATTTTCTTTAGTGGGTTTAATTAAAATATTTATCATTATTTTTCTTTAATAGCCATTTTTTTATTATACCAATTCATAAAAACTGAAATTGATAAACTTAAGGATAGATAAGTAAGCATTGTAATTGAAATAATTTCAATTGCTCTGCCTGTTTGCATTAAGGCGGTGCCAGCAAAAACTAATACTATATCCGGGTAAGCTATAGCTGCTGCTAATGAAGAATTTTTTGTTAAATTTAAATATTGGTTTGTGGTTGGAGGAATTATTATTCTTAACGCTTGGGGCATAACTACTAACTTAAGAATTTGCCCTTTTGTTAATCCAATAGATGCGGCCGCTTCTTTTTGACCTTTATTTACCCCAAGAATTCCCGCTCTAACATTCTCTGCTATGAAAGTAGCAGTATACATAGACAATGCTAAAGCTAGCGAAATAAGCTCAGGTATAATACTTACTCCTCCCTTATATACATAAACTGTTTGAGAAAGTTGCTCTAATTCAGGAATTTCAAATGACAAACTTACGCCGCCAGCTAAAAATGTCGTTAATGGTAAAATAATTAGTAAACCAAGAGAAATATATAAAGTTGGCAATTGTTTTCCAAATTCATCTCTTTGTTTTTTTGCATATTTTGATAAAAAAATTATCAAAATAATCGCTAAAATTATTGAATATAAGAATACTGAGAAGTTAGTCCAAATAAACCTTGGAACATACCAACCTTTCACGTTTAAAAAACTAATGTCATAGAAGTTTATTGAGTCAACTGTAAGAGGCAAAGCTCTTAAAGCCGCGAAATACCAAAAGAAAATCTGTAAAATAAGAGGTATATTTCTAAATATCTCAACGTACCATTCGGCGGACTTAGCGATTAAGTAATTCTGCGATAACCTTCCGATACCAATTGTGACTCCTAATATTGTTGCAAAAAAAATACCTATTGCTGAGACTAAAATGGTATTTAGTAAACCTACTAAAAAAGCTCTAGCGTAAGAATGTGATCCATCGTAATCTATCAACGAGAAAGTGATATCAAATGAGGACTCTTGAGAAAGAAAGCCAAAACCAAAAGAAATCCCTCTATTTCCCATGTTGCTTTGAGCGTTTATCGTAAAATAAATGATTACTAAAATTAAAAGTAAAACTGTTATAACTTGCGGTATTAAATCCTTGTTTTTATTACTTAAATTAAGTTTAAAATTTTTTAAATTCATTTAATGAGGAATATAATTGAGATTAAAAAAAAGGGCCAGATAAGTCCAGCCCTTTTTAATTTTTTTAGCAATTATCTTGCTGGTGGTACGTAAAGTATTCCACCTTTAGTCCATAGCTCGTTTGGACCTCTATTTGGTAAAATATTTGTGTCAGCTATATGTTTTTTGTAGCTTTCACCATAATTACCAACTTGCTCAATAATTCTTAAGCTCCACTCATTATCAAGACCAAATGCAGCACCTAATTCACCTTCAGCACCGACTAATCTCTTAATAGCTGGATTATCTGAGTCTTTTAGGCTTGAAGCGTTTGATGAATTTACACCATATTCTTCTGCTTCGATCATTGTGTTTAGAGACCATCTAACAATATCTTCCCACACTGAGTCACCTTGTCTTACAACAGGTCCTAGTGGTTCTTTAGAAATTGTTTCTGGCAATACTTTGTGGTCATCTGGTGCACTTAACTTTGTTCTCTGAGCAGCTAATCCAGATTTATCAGTTGTATAAGTATCACATCTTCCAGCGTCATAAGCTTGAACAACTTCGTCTGCTTTTTCAAACGCAATTGGTTCATACTTAATATTCTTAGAATTAAAGAAGTCTCTCATGTTTAGCTCAGTAGTCGTACCTGTATTTGTACAAGCAGATATACCGTCTTTGAAATCATTTACTGAATTGATTCCAGAATTTTTTCTAACCATGAAACCTTGACCGTCATAAAAGTTTACACCAACAAATGTTAAACCTATGTCGGCATCTCTTGACAATGTCCAAGTAGTGTTACGTGCTAATACATCGATTTCACCTGATGTTAAAGCAGTGAATCTTTCTTTAGCGCTTAATGGAGTGTACTTAACTTTGTCAGCATCGCCTAATACTGCAGCTGCAACAGCTCTACATACATCAACATCTATACCAGTCCAATTTCCAGACTCATCAGCGTTTGAAAATCCAGGAAGCCCTTGCGAAACTCCACATTTAACAAAACCGGCTTTTTTAGTGTTGTCTAAAGTTTTAGATTTTTTTGATCCAGATCCTCCTCCGCCTTGGCCACAAGCCACTAGCAAAGAAGAAGCAAGAACTACTAAAATCCAAGTTCTAATTGATTTAATCATAATTTATGATTTCCTCTCTTTTTTTCTTATTGTTAACAATATTTTTGAAAATTATTTTCAAAACAATTTATTATGGATTAATCTAAGATCCTCTTCAATATGATTTAAGTTAACATATAGCTTTTTAAGGCCACTAGATATAGATTGCTTCTAATTTAATAGAATAGATATATAAAAAAACAACCTAAGAATATTTTTTTAGATAATAGAAGTAAGTTCATACAATCTACTCAAAGTTCTTTCAAAAGGCTTAGTTAATTTTTGTGAAAAATTTATATTTTCAAAATTATCCTCCAATGAAATCATTAATGGAATTCTTTTTTCATAAAAAATATCTACTAAAGTGATAAATCTTTGTTGTTGATTAAAATTTTCACTATTAAAGATTGGTATGTTCTCTATAACTACAAATTTACATTTATTGCTTATTTCAATGTAGTCTTCTGCTCCTAAATAGTTGTCACATAAGAATACAAAATCGAATTTAGCAATACCATCATAAAATTCGTTGATTATTAAATTTCTACCTTTTATAGATAATGTAATTTTTTCCTTTTTTTTATTTTTTGTAAGTTTTCTAAAAGATTGATTAAATTTAAAAGTAATTTTTTCATTAATTGGAAAGTAGGCTCTTTGCAACTTGTTAACACTTGATTTTCTGTAATCCTCATCAATAATCAACTCTTTTTGAATTGAATTTTTTTTAATAATTGAAATAAATGGCAAGAACTGCTCTCTTTGTAAACCGTCTTTATATAGATCATCTATTTTAATATTAGAAGTTATCAAAACCTTAATATCCTCTAGAAAAATTGTCTCAAATAATTTTCCAAGAATCATTGCATCTACAATATTTGTAACTTGTAACTCATCTAAATAAATTAGTTCATATTGTTTTAATTTTTTTACAAATTTAGCAATCGAGTTACTCTTAGATTTGTGTTTAAAGTCATGAAAATTAATCATAAATTCATTAAAATGTAGTCTTTGTTTTGAAATATCTATGTAATTAAAAAAATGATCTGCAATCATTGTTTTCCCAAGGCCTACTCCACCATGTAGATAAAAACATAATTTTTTTTTTGATTTTGAAAATAAATTAAATATGTTTTTTTTAACTTTAATAAAATCTTCTAATGACTCAACAATTTGAATTTGATTAACATTTTTTTCATATTTTTTTTTTTTACATAATCCTATAAAGGAGTTTTTAAATGAAACCTTTTTCATTACTCAAAATTTTGATATTTTTCCCATTTCACTGAACTTTTAACCATTTTATTTAAATTATTATATTTTGGCTTCCATTGAATGAAATTATTAAGATTTTTTGTTGCTGCGATGATTTCAACCAGATCACCTTTTCTACGGGGAGCTTCAACAATTTTAGCATTTTTATTTGAATATTTTAAAAATTTTTTTGCTACTTCTTTAACAGATATGCCTTTACTGTAACCACAATTTAAAATTTTTGATTTATTAATCTTATCAATCTTTTTTAAGACCCGGGAATGTATTTCAGCAATATCAGAAACGTGAATAAAGTCTCTTACGCATGTGCCATCATTAGTTGAGTAATTTGTTCCATAAATTTTAAATAAAGGTTTTTTTTTAAATGTTTCCATTGAATAATTTTTAAATAAATGATCACCTTTGTTAATTAGCCCAATTTTTCCACTTGGACTAGATCCTACTATATTGAAATATCTCAAAATCCCATAATTAATGTTATTTCTTTTACAATTTCTTATAATAATTTTTTCTGCTGCAAGTTTTGATTTTCCATAAATACTTTTAGGTTTTAATTTAGATTTTTCACTAACTTTTTTATTTCCATCTTTATAAACTGCTGCAGTTGATGAAAATATGAAGTTTTTAACCAAAGTGTTAGAACATGCTTTTATTAAAACTTTTGTATTAAAAACATTATTTTTGTAATATTTTTTGGGATTTCTTTCTCCTTCTCCAATTATTAAACTTGCAGCTAAATGAATCACAGAGTCAATGTTGTTATCAATTAGTATTGATTTAATCTTTTTAAAGTTGTTGACATTTGTTTTATAAAATTTAGCTTTTTTGTTAATTAATCTTTTATAGCCTGTAGATAGATTATCAACTACAACAACTTTTTTTTTATCCTTTATTAATAATTCAGAAATGTGTGAACCTATGTATCCTGCTCCCCCAGTGATAAGAATATTTTTTGTCATTAAAGTTTGGCGCGCCCTGAAGGATTCGAACCTACGACCCTCGGTTTAGAAAACCGATGCTCTATCCAACTGAGCTAAGGGCGCAATTAAATTAGTAAGTATATTTACTTAAAAACATACCAAATGGTCAATATAAATCGGGGATTTTACCCCAAAATTTTCAGATTTTTCATGTTGATGAATATGATGTGAGTGAACAAATACTGGTAAATGTTCACCATTTTTAGTTTTTAAAGTGTAAATGAAATTAGTTCCTCGGAATTTTCTATCAACCACTTCTAATTTTAGTTTACTTTGATCATCATGAATTAAATCTTCGGGTTGTAATAATAACTTGACTTTAGCTCCTGAGGGAAAATTGTTTGATAATTTTCCTCTTATTTCCCCTAGTTCTTCATGTTGTAGCCGATGAACAGCACACTCACTATCAATTACCTTTACATCGATAAAGATCCCTTTATTTAAAAAATTAGCTACATCAATTGAATTTGGTTCGTGATGAACATTATATGGAACATCATATTGTTTTAATTCCTGATTTAAGATTATTCCGCATTTATCTGCCATAGAAAAAGCTTCGTAAGAGTCATGAGTGACAATAATAGTTGTAAGATTAATTCTTTTTAAAAGTTTTTTTACTGAAACTTGTATTTCTTCTTTTAAACTTTGGTCAATATTTGAAAAAGGCTCGTCCAACAAAAGTAGATCAGGTTTTGACATTAAAGATCTTGCTATTGATACTCTTTGTGCTTCTCCCGCACTTATTTGGTGAGGAAATTTCTCTAAAATAGAACCTATATGTAATAATTCAATTACTTCTTTTGTATCTAAAGAAGACCCGTTTCCATTAGATCTTTTCTTTCCAAAATTAATATTGTCAATAACTTTATAGTTTGGAAATAAAGAATTATCTTGAAAAGATAATGCTATATTCCTTTTTTCAGGATCAATATGAATTTTGTCCGATGCTATTAATTTGCCCTTAAGAAATATTTTTCCTGAATTTAATTTTTGTAATCCAGCTAGTGTTCTTAAAATTGTTGTTTTTCCAATTCCAGATGGTCCCAGTAAAGAAATAATTTGTCCTTGATTTTCAATTATAAGATTTACATTATTAACCTTGTTTTTTTCACTAGCAACAAAGTTGCCTTTTTGTATTTCAAAAAAATGTTCAGACATCTTTTAATTATATTAGTTTTTTTGAGAAAGTATATATTTTGAAGAAAATAATATTAAAATCGTGGCCCAACTGATCAAAAATAATGAGGGTAAAGCTGCTGCTTCTAATAGGTCTTGAGAAGCATATATATATGCCTGTGTAGCAAAAGTCTCAAAGTTAAAAGGTCTCAAGATCATTGTGATAGGTAATTCTTTTATAATTTCAAGCGATATAAGAACTATTATAAGAACAATATTGTTTTTTAGATATGGAACATGAATTTTTGAGAATGTTTTTATTTTTGAATAACCAAGTAAATATGCACTTTCATCAATTGAATTATTAATTTTTTCATAACTTGATTTTATCCCATTAAATGAAAGGGAGAAAAATCTTATAAAATAAGCGAGAACAAGACCAAAAATTGAACCGATAAATAGTTTTTTAGTGCTGCCGAGACTAGTGTTTTCATTAATAAGATCACTAAGATTTGAAAATAAAGTAATAAAAGCAACTGCTAAAATTACTCCAGGTATGGCGTATCCAGAAATTGAAAAATTAGTTAAATAATTTAAAATTTTACTTTTTGATATTCTGCTTCCATAGTTGATAAAAAGTGAGATCAATACAAGAACAAAACTTGATAATCCTACTAAGTACATCGTGTTAAGATTAATCTTTAAGATGTCAATATCCTGAATATATTTAGGAAATTTTAATGTCCAATACACCATTTGAGATACAGGAAAAATAAAACTTATAAAAAAGACTATTGAACAAAAAGAAAAAGCTAATAATGATTTTTTTCCACTTAGTTTAATCTTATTTATTGGTTTAAATCCTCTTCCTGGCTGATGATATCTAGCTTCCTTTCTAGAATAAAGTTCTACCGACAATAAGGCCAATATAAAAATTAATAATATGAAAGAAATTTGGTTCGCTGAATTTAAATCATCAAAGGATAGCCATGAATTATAAATACCTGTCGTCAAAGTTGAAACGCTAAAAATTGAAACAGTTCCAAAATCAGATAAACATTCCATTGCTACTAAAGCTAAACCAGCAATTATAGCTGGTCTAGCAGATGGCAATATAATTCTAATTAACGTTTCTTTTTCTGATAAACCTAGATTTTGACCTACTTCAATATAGTTGTTTGATTGAAAGAAAAATGAAGATCTTGTTAAAACGTATACATAAGGAAAAAGTGAAAAACTTATAGCTATGATAGATCCTAAAGCTCCATCTAATTTTGGAATATGTGGATTATAATTATATTCCCCAAACAAACCAACAAGTATTGAGTATGCAGTTCCATAATTTTCAAAAAAAGCAATTATTGAAAAAGCAAAAATATATCCAGGAATTGCAAAAGCTAAAATTAAAGCCCAGCTAAAAAACTTACAAAGTGGAAATTCATAAAAAGAAATAAAATACGCTGAGGTGACTCCTAACAAAAATGTTACAATTAATACTGAAATAAGAATTATTAGAGAGTTATTTATATAATCAAAAAGGAAAGTGTTTTTAAGTACTGTAAAATAATTACTTGTTTCTGAAAAAAAACTGAAAAATATAGTAATAATTGGTAACGCAACTACTAAAGCAATAAAAAAAGAGCTAAAAAACCAAATGTTATATTTTGTCATAAGCTGCTATCTTTTTAAATCTCTGACTAAAGCGGCTTTATAAAGCTTGCATTTAAGCCAGAGATCTTGACGTCAAATTTTATCTTTTTTAAATAACGAAGATATAATTGTTTTAAATTCTGTATTATTTATCTCTGAAATATTTCTTTTTGAGATTTTTTTTTCCATTATCTTTGATTGATTCATACAAGGCGAACAAACAGTTCTTGATTTATTTAAATTAATTACTTTTTTTTTTGTTCGCCTCATATTGTTATTAAACGGACTACTTCCAACCTGCCGCTGTCATTACTTCCAAAGCATCTGCCTGTCTTTTTCCATAATTAACAACTTTAGTTTTTAGATCTTGTTTAAAATCTAATCCCATATTCACTACTAATGGATGTGGAGAAACTCCTTCAATCATCGGGTATTCGAAGGTGTTATTTACTATATGATTTTGAGCCTCTTCACTTAGTAAAAATTCAACCAGTTTGATCGCATTTGCTTTATTAGGTGCACCTTTAACTAAACCAGCACCACTAATGTTCATATGTGTTCCTCTACCATCTTGATTTGGAAAAAACGGTTTTACTTTTTTAGCTGCTGCTTGTTGCTCTGGACCTTTTTTTCCAGATAACATTAATGCTAAATAATATGTATTAGCTACTGCTATATCAGCTTCACCAGCTGCTACCGCAAGAATTTGAGCTCTGTCGTTCCCTTTTGGAGATCTAGCCATATTTGAAACCATCCCTTTTGACCACCGTGCAATTTTTCCTTTTCCATTATTTTTAATTAATGAAGCTACAAGTGATTGGTTATAAATATTATTTGAAGCTCTTATTACTAATCTACCTTTCCATTTTGGATCTGCTAAACTTTCATAAGTTAAACCAGATAGTTCCGCACCACTTACTCTTTCAGGAGCAAAATAAACTATTCTTGCTCTTTTAGCTATTCCGACCCATTTAGAAGTTCTAAAATTTTTTGGAACAACTGATTTGATGGTATCGCTTATAAGACCGCCTTGTAAGTTGCTGCTAAAAGCACCTAATCTTCCAGCATCTGCAGTTATATATAAATCTGCTGAGCTATCTACGCCCTCCTCGGCTATTCTTTTTTCTAAAGCACCTGATTTTCCAGATACAACATTTACTTTAATTCCAGTTTTAGCTGTGAATTTTTCATAAAGTTGAACATCTGAGTCATAATGCCTTGCACTAAATATGTTTACTTCATTAGCAAATAAGCTTCCTGTAAACAGAAATAATGCAATTATTGATATTAACGTTTTTTTCATACTTCCTTTCTTAGTTGATAATGATTATCATTAACATATTTATGAGAATGATTATCATTTGCAAAATTGACGCACCCTTAAGTAGTAAACACTGTTGATAAGTAAGTATAAATAGGTTTAATGGAGTACAAATGCTTCAAATTAATCCTAAAAAATTCAAATCAATCCAAAATAAAACCATACCCTCGCCAATGAGGCCTAAATTTAGAAATAGTGGTAAAACCAACATATACTTTTATTCTAAATCAAAAGTAGAAAAAGAAAAAAAGAGCAAAATTTATAGAACAGCTAAAATATGGCTTTCACTTTTAGCCCTGGTTTTAGGTGGTTATTTACTTTCAAATTAAATTATTTTTGTTTTAACAGATCCTAGTTTCTCTATCTTGCCAATATATAAACCTTTTCCAGCAATAGGAACAACACCAACTGTAGAACCAGTAAAAACATAGAAATTTTTATTCAATTTAATTTTTTCAGATTGAATTTTGTTTAAAACAAACCTTAAGGCATTTAATGGGTTTACATAAACAGTATTAGTATTTCCAATTACATTATGATTATGCTTTTTGCTAGAAATGGAGGTTTTTAAATTACCAATTTTAATATTACTAAATTTCTTTTGAGAACCAATGACAAACTTAACGTTTGCTCCAAAATCAGAACATAAGTCACCTAGAGTTTTGAGGCCTTTTTTTCTTTGTCGATAACCAACAATTTCAATAC
>CABYXR010000012.1 GCA_902522955.1 uncultured Pelagibacteraceae bacterium | reverse complement strand
CATGCGGATGTTTTTTTAGACCCTCTGCTAAAACATCGATGTCTGATTTTTCAACGAAACTTCCAGTTGGATTGTTTGGATTTATTAAAACCAATAATCTAGTTTTATCGGTAATAAGTGACAAAATTTTTTCTGGATTAAATTTTAAATCTTTATCTTCTGTCAAATCGTAAGGAACTGCTTTTGCACCTGTAAAATTAATCATAGACTCATAAATCGGAAATGCAGGAGTTGGATGAATAATTTCTACACCAGGTTCTCCGAAACATTGTATAGCATAGCTCATTGTAGGTTTTCCCCCTGGCATTATAATTATTCTTTCAGGATCAATATCTTGGTCGTACAGTTTTTTAATTTTTCTAGTTACTGCTTGTCTACATTCAAGAATTCCATTCGATAAAACATATCCATGATGACCATCATCTAATGCTTTTTTAGCTGCCTCTACAATATGTTTAGGAGTTTTAAAGTCTGGTTGGCCTAATCCCAAATGTATCATTGGTTTACCTGCTGCTTCTAATTTTTTTGCTTCTGCTAGAACACTGAAAGCAGTTTCTGTACCTAATCTATCTAAACTTTTTGCTAGTTTCATAATTTAAATTTTCTTTTAGTTTCTATTTCTATAAATTAATTTTGAACTATTCAACTCTTTTAAATCTTTACATCCCATCAAAACCATATTTCTATAGATCTCATCGTGCATGTTTTGTAATAAATGTTCAACACCTTTTTGGCCTCCCGCAGCTAAAGAAAATAAAAACATCTTACCAAAGCTGCAAGCTTTAGCGCCTGCAGCAATAGCTTTCAATACATGCGTTCCTCTTCTAACCCCACCGTCTAAGATAATTTCTAATTTGTCACCTACTGCATCGGATATTGCCTTTACCTGATCAAATGGTGATCGTGATCCATCAAGTTGACGTCCTCCATGGTTAGATATCATGATAGCCGTGCATCCAATGTCCATAGCTTTTTTTGCATCTTCAACAGACATAACTCCTTTTAATGCAAACGGTCCGTTCCATTTTTTTGCACAGTACTCTGCATCTTTCCAACCCATTGCGGGGTCATATTGTTCATTAATATATTCAATTACAGATTTTGCTATGTTTGTTCCTTTATCAGTTTTCTTTTTAACATTTGCTAATTCAAATTTTTTACCAGTTAAATAATTAAAAACCCATTGCGGACGCATCGCAAAGCTCATTAAACTTTGAAATGTAAGTTTTGGTGGGGTTGTAAATCCTGTTCTATGATCTTTTTCTCTATTACCTGCTACCAAAGTGTCTACTGTTAAACACATTGCATCAAACCCAGATCTTCTTGATCTTTCGATTAAATCATCAGAGATTGATCTATCTTTATGAACATAAAGTTGAAATAGCTTTGGTCCGCTAGAAATATTAGAAACCTCTTCTATGGTGTTGTTACCCATAGAAGACATACTGTAAAAAGTATTAAATTTTTCTGCTGCTCTTGCCGATGCTCTGTCGCCCTCTGGATGATAAAGTCTTTGCATTGCTGCAGGTGAAAGAAAAATTGGCATGTCAATTTTTCTCCCAAATAAAGTGGTTGATAGGTCTGGTTTTCCAACACTAGCAAGCACATTTGGAACTAGGTCGCAATCTTCAAAAGAATCTGTGTTCCTTCTTAAAGTAGACTCATCATCAGCTCCTCCATCAATGTAATGAAAAATTGGGGATGGCAATTTTTTTTTAGCGAGTTTTCTAAAATCTTCGAAATTGTGACAATTTTTTAAACCCATTATCTTCTAAATCTTAAATTTTTTCTATTGAGATCGCTAATTTTTGTACATCCCATTAATTTCATATCTCTCTGTAACTCAGCTTTATATTGGCCTAAAGCTCTTTCAACACCTGCTTGACCCGCAGCAGCCAGAGCATATAAATAAAGTCTTCCACCTGAACATGCCTTTGCTCCTAAAGATAATGCCTTAAGCATATGAGTTCCTCTATGTATTCCACCTTCACAAATTACATCAAGCTTATCACCAACTGCATCGACAATTTCTGCTAGTTGATCAAAGGGGGCTCTTGACCCATCCAGTTGTCGACCACCATGATTTGAAACCATAATTCCTGTACATCCAATGTCGACAGCTCTCTTAGCGTCTTCCACACTCATCACTCCCTTAAGTGCAAAATGTCCGCCCCATTTGGCACAAAGTTTTTCCGCATCGTTCCAATTCATTGATTGATCAAGCATAGTGGAGAAATAATTTCCAATTGACGAATTAGTACTTGTTCCCTCTTTAACAAAATCTTGTAGATGCGGTAGTTCAAATTTTCCTCTTGTTACATAGTTTATTCCCCACATAGGTTTTGTGGCAAAGCTAAACAAACTTGCTAACGTTAATTTCGGAGGAGAAGTAAAACCAGTTCTTAGGTCTCTTTCACGATTTCCTCCAGTAATTGTGTCAACTGTCAAAGCCATTACATCAAATTTAGCCGCTTTTGCTCTCTCTAAACATGAGTCATTTAAACCTCTATCTTTGTGAAAATAAAATTGAAACATTTTTGGTGTATCTATCATTGAAGAAATTTCTTCAACACTAACAGTTGCTAAAGCTGAAACACCAAACATCGTGTTGAATTTTTGGGCTGCTTTACCCACTGCTCTTTCTCCTTCGTAATGAAAAAGTCTTTGTAAAGCTGTAGGTGAAAGATAAAAAGGAAGATCAAGTTTTTTCCCAAATATAGTGGTTGATAAGTCAACATTTTCGACTCCTCTTAAGACATTTGGAACTAAATCAACTTCATCAAAAGCACTTGTATTTCTTGCATAGGTAACTTCATCGTCAGCTGCTCCGTCGATATAATGAAATATTGGTGAAGGCAGCTTTTTTTTTGCTAGTTTTCTAAAATCTTTGAAGTTATGGCAATCTTTCAAATTCATCTTTTTATTAAAAATTTTTGGAAAATGTAATTTGCTGATTATCTACACCTGGATTAGTGTCACCCCAATCGTTATTAGATATATGGCTATAACTAAATCCTAACTTAGAATTTTCAAAAATGTCAAAACCAATTTTGATTTCACTTTTGAATTCTAATACACTGCCAAGTTCTTTTCCGTCACCTTTGTGATAATATCCTGGGGTAAAACTTGGTAAAATTTTTATTGGACCCAATCCATATTGACCCTCAATACCTGTATATAAATAAGCTGAATTATTACCTGTTAAAAACCCTCCTGAAATAGGAGAAAACCTTCCTAAAAAAGTGTCTTTAAAAAGATCTGGATTTTTATGCTCTAACCCGACCAAACTACTTTTGTCGTCTCCTTCTTTATCAATTACATCAAACGTTCCTACATAAAAGGAAACGTCATTGCCTACGTCATCAGCCTGAGAAAAGTTTGTAAAACTCCAGATAAAACATAGAATTAATAAAAATTTTAATTTCATACAAAGAAAATACAATTAATTATTCAATATGTATAGATGACTTTTTGACTATCGATTCGGCCTTTTCTTTAACAATAAAAAAATCATAATGCCGCCTATAATAAAAATTAGATAGGGAAATAGCCATAATACGGAATTACTCTTATTTAAAGGTGGTTTATAAACGATCCATTCACCATACTTTTCTATCAAAAATTTATATATCTCCTTTTCTGTTTTGCCTTCTTTTATTTGGTCTCTAACTACTAGCTTTATCGTTTGGGCAAAATCTGAATTTGAGTCAGCAACGGACTGTCCTTGACAAACCAAACAACGCAGATTTTTAAAAATTATCTCCTGGTCGGCCATCGGTGTAGCATTAAGATTATTTAAGTAAAGGAAAAAATAAAAAATTACAATAATTATTCTCATTATCTTTTTATAGTTTTGATTATGTAATCAAAATCTTTTTCTGTAATTGGGCCAATAAATTTTTTTATTACAACTAAATCCTTATTAATCAAAATACTTTCTGGAATTCCATATATACCTAAATGGACTGAATTCTTACCAAATTCATCTCGAGCCAAACTATCATAAGGATTACCTAGTTCTTCCAAAAATTTTAATGCATTATCTTTTTTGTCTTTAAAATTAACTCCTAATAAACTTATATTATTTTGATTGTTTAACTTTAGTAAAAAAGAATGTTCATCCCGACAGGGAGCGCACCAAGATGCCCAAAAATTTATTAAACTATAATTATTCTTTTTTAGATCTTGCTCAGTAATTTTTAGATCACTATTAAAGTTGTCTAAACTAATGTTATTTAATCTTTGTCCAACTAGATCTTTGGTGTCATATATAGAACTTTTATTTAGACCTACAAAAAATACTATGGTGATAAATAAAAAAAATATTATTATGGACGTTTTAATTAATTTTTTTTTCATTTCTAAATATCCTCATAAACCCACCTATGGAAACAAAGATTACAGATATCCAAATCCACATCATAAAGGGTTTTTTTTGAAATTTAATGTTATAAAATTCTGATCTATCAATATTACTCATAGTTATATAATAGTCTTTCAATAATCCTGATCTTATTGAGGCTTCATAAGTTAGTGTGCTTGGATTTTCATAAATTCTTATCTCAGGGCTCAAAACCAAATTTAAGTTCTTACTATAATTTTTTATATTAAATTTTCCTACAACTGATTTATAGTTTTTAAATTCCTCTAAATTAATATTTTCAAACTCTATGGTATAGTCAGCAAATTTCTTTTTGTCTCCTAGTTTTAAGTTAAAATCTTTTTCAAATGAAAAATTATAATTTAATCCAATAAATAATATCATAAAACCAAAAGCTAAATGTGAGACAAGCCTAGAAAGATTAAATAATTTTTTTTTCGAATACTTATATAAATCTAAAAAAGTTGATATAATAAGAAAAATTGATGAAATTATTATAAAATTTGACAATAAGCTATAGCTTTTGAAAAAATAAATAATTAAAAAATTTATTATAAGAGAAGCTGCTAAAATTTTAAGTAATAAATTTAGATTTTTAAAATTATCCCTAATCCATTTAACGTTTGGTCCAATCGACATAAAAATAAGAAACAATACAACTAAAGGTATAATAACTGTATTGTAAAAAGGTGGTCCAACCGATATTTTTTGACTCGTTAGAACTTCTGTAAAAATTGGATAAATTGTTCCAAGTAAAACTGTAACTAAATAAAAAATCATGAACCAATTGTTTATTAAAACAAAAGTCTCCTTACTATTTGAATTTATTTTATAGTTGTTGGTCTGGAATTTTTTAAACAAGATAAAGATAGATGTAAATATTAAAAAACAAAGAAATAGTAGTATGTATAACCCTCTTGAGGGATCGTTAGCAAAAGTGTGAACTGAATTTAAAATTCCAGACCTGACTAGAAAAGTTCCTGTAACACTAAGTATAAAAGTAATTATACATAATATAATTACCCAAAAATAAAAAAGGTTTCTTTTTTCTAGTGCTATTAAAGAATGAAAAAGCGCTGTCATTGCAAACCAAGGAAGTAAAGAAGCATTTTCCACTGGATCCCAAAACCAAAATCCGCCCCAACCTAATTCGTAATAGGCCCATATTGAGCCTGCTAAAATTCCAATAGTTTGAAATGACCAAGAAATTAAAACCCAATTTTTAATAGATAGGGCAAATGGTTTGCCTGAATAATTGGAAAGCATAGATGAAATTGCTGCTGAAAAATATATAGATGAACCTACAAACCCAACATAAAGTAATGGAGGATGAATTGCTAACGCTGGATCTTGCAAAATTGGATTTAACCCTAATCCCTCTTTAGGAATAGGTGATAAAAAACTAAACGGATTTGAATTAAATATAAGAAAAAATAAAAATCCAATTATCAAAAAATTTTGAGTTATTAATGTATACAGTCTGTAATTTTTAGGATGATCTTTGTTGTAAACCAAAAAAAGAAAAGAGAAAATTGTCAAAATAATTAACCATAGAAGAAGACTACCTTCATGATTTCCCCATGTTCCTGAGATTTTATAAAGCAATGGCTTTAGGGTATGTGAGTTTTGATAAACAGTCATTAGGGAAAAATCTGAAGTAATAAAAGCAGAAACTAATACGAAAAAACTTAAAATAATCAATGTACTCTGAAATAAACAAAGTTGATAAATTTTTTTTCTTAAAACTGTTTTTCCATCATTTAAATTTACAAACGAAATATAAATAATTGATAAGCTAATGAAGGCACTTATAAATAAAATTAAATTTCCTAAATTACTTAGCATCTTGTTTTAAAATACCTTGAAGTTCAGGGGGCATATATTTTTCATCATGCTTTGCTAAAATCCTATCAGCTACAAAAAATTTTTTATCTTTAAGTTTTCCCTCAGCAACTACACCTTTTTCCTCAGAGAAGAGATTAGGAACAACTCCTTTGTATGAAACAATAAGTTCATTTTTAAAATCAGTTACTATAAATTTTATCTCTTTACTGTCTATTAAAATTGAGTCTTTTTTTACCATGCCACCTATTCTTATCTTTTTATTAAAATTTATTTCATCACTAAGTTTAATTTCAGTAGGAGATTTAAAATATAAAATATTATTAGTCAGAGATTTAAGAATAAGAAAAACTGAAATAATCGAAAAAATCAAAAATAAACTTAAAAAATAAATTTTTTTTTTTTTTTTTTTTACAAGCATTTAAATGCTTCAAATTGATTTGTTATATGATGCGAAAACCTGATTAGCAACTTTAGATTTTTCTAAAACTTTTTTTCTTTGGGATTCAGATAATTTATGCAAGTCTTTTGCAAAAGCCTTTTCATATTTTTTAAGTGTTTTGTAAGTTTTATAATAAACCAATGCACATGCAAAAAATGATATTGCAAATGAAAGCCATACGAATAAACCGTAACCATTCATATAAATTAACTTTTCAATCATAATCTTTTTACGTTTTTTTTCTTTATTCTAATGATTTCTGTCTTATATTTCATTAGAAATATTAACGCACAGTATAATAATAAAACCAATAACATCAATATTAATGGAAATAACATAGAGGAGTGTATAGAGCTCGAGCCATTTAAAATATTAATGCTTTGAGGTTGATGCAAAGTACTCCACCAATCGACGGAAAATTTAATAATTGGTATATTAATTAATCCAACTATTGCGATTAATGCTGAAACTTGATTAGCTTTATCTTCATCTTTAATTAACTTTAAAGATAGAATATACATTACATAAAACATTAATAGAACAACCATAGATGTTAATCTAGCATCCCAAGCCCACCAAGTTCCCCACGTAGGCTTACCCCAAAGAGATCCTGTCACTATAGCTAGAAATGTAAATAATAATCCTAAAGGTGCAACACTTTTTGAAATTAAATTTAAATTTTTAATTTTTAATAAAAAAGTTAAAATTGATAAAATAGCTATACAAGTAAATGAAGCTAAACTTATCCACGCTGAGGGTACATGTACATACATAATTCTTACGCTATCCCCTTGCAAATAATCTGGTGGAGAAATTAATAATGCAAATGTCAAACCTATAATTAAAACTACAAAAAATATTGAATTTATAAAATTCATCAATCTTTCAATCCACTTAAAAATTTTACTTGGGCTTATTAAATTAATCATAATCTTTGACTACTATAATATAAATTCTAAGTGAAGAGTGAATAACAGCCTAATTGAGGATTGAGAGGGAGTTAAGAAGTATGAGTTAATCCCCAATCAGGCGAGAACAATTAAATATAGATAAAATATTTGTCATAGATTTGAGTGAAAATTGTTTAATTTGAGGCAGAAAGTTAAGATTTAATTGGAAATCTTAAAATAATTTGCACCTTTTTTTCCAGAAAAAATTTCTTCAATTAAAGGATGCTTAACTGGCTCTTTTGACTTATCTAACAATAAATTTTGTTCAGAAACGTAAGCTTCATATGTAACTTCATTGCTTTCAGCCAACAAATGATAAAAAGGTTGATCTTTTCTTGGTCTTACATCTTTTGGTATAGATTGGTACCATTCTTCTGAATTATTAAATTCAAAGTCAACGTCGTAAATGACTCCTCTAAAATCAAAGTGTCTATGTTTTACTGTTTCACCTATAGAAAATTTAGCTTTGTTGTTTGAAGCCATATCTAATAGTTAATAATTTTTTCGTCAAAATCAATATATAATTTATTAAAAATTTGAATTATGTTAAAGATGTATTGTGAATAAGTCTTTTTTAAAATTTATCGCAGATTTTGGACCATTATTAATATTTTTTATAATTTATTATAAAAGTGGAAACAATTTAGCAATAGCGATTCCACCATTAATTATCTCAACAATAATTGCAGTAATAGTAATTTATCTGCTTGAGAAGAAGATTCCATACATACCTCTTTTAGGGGGTATAATAATTTCTTTTTTTGGAGGCTTAACGCTATATTTTAATAATCCTGTCTTCATATATATGAAACCAACAATTATAAATCTTATTTTTGCCTTTACACTTATCATAGGTAGAAGATTTTTTAAAAGAAATTTTATTCAATTTTTTTTCAAATCAGCTTTTCAACTTAATGAGGAAGGTTGGAGTAAATTGAGTGATCGATGGGCTTACTTTTTTATTTTCTTAGCTTTTTTAAATGAAATAATCTGGAGAACTCAGCCTGAAGTAACATGGGTAAATTTTAAAGTTTGGGGAATATTGCCCCTAACTTTTATATTTACTGCTTTTCAATTACCTTTAATTAATAAATATAAAATATGAAAAATATAAAACTCATTATAAATAATGATATTAAAAAGGAAAAAGTTAAATTTTTTGTAAAAAAAGAACTTAAATGTATATTAAATTTATATGCTAGGATGGTTTCAAACGGAACTTGGAAAGACTATTCATTTTCTTTAGGTAGTAAAGAAATTTCTTTTGATGTCTATCAAAGAGCTTCTGATAGACCAATACTTAGGATTTTAAAAAATTTGAAACCAATTTATTATAATGATAAATTTTTGATAAAAGATAAAAACGGAAATATTCTTAAAAGATCAGAAGACTTAGATCAGCTTATTGATAAAACTAGTTGGAATAATTTAAGATTAATAAAATAATTATCTTCTTTGACCGAAAAGTCTTAAAAGCATTATGAAAAGATTTATGAAATCTAAGTAAAGAGTTAAGGCTCCCATTACAGCTTTTTTGCCCATTAATTCTCCACTATCACTTGCTAAATACATATTTTTTATTTTCTGAGTATCATAAGCAGTTAATCCTACAAAAATTAATACACCTAAGATTGAAATTACAAAATACATCATTGAAGACTTCATAAAAATATTTACTAATGAAGCTATTATTATGCCTATAAGCCCCATCATTAAAAAAGATCCTAATTTTGTTAAATCCCTTTTAGTTGTGTAACCGTAAATGCTCATAGCACCAAAAGTTCCTGCTGTTATAAAAAATACTCTTGTAATAGACGTTCCTGTGTAAGCAATAAATATTGATGATAAAGATAATCCCATTAGTGACGCAAAAATCCAAAATACAGTTTGAGCTTTTGAGGCGCTCATTTTAGCAATACCAAAACTCATATAAAAAACTACGCCTAAAGGAGCTAACATTACTACCCAAGCTAAACCTGAATTATAAAGTGAGTTACCTAAAGAAGTTAAACCAATCAATTCTCCGTTTGGACCTGTGACTGCGGCAAATTTAAAAGTAAATAAAGCTATAAAGCCAGTAAGTAATAAAGCTGAACCCATGTAGTTATAAACTTTGAGCATATAACTTCTTAACCCTTGATCTATAATAGCCTCAGAGGCAGAAGATCTTACAGATGTTGTTTGTTTGTTAAAAACCATAATTTTAATATATAAATTTTTATTAACTTTTCAATAGACAATAATTGCTTTAAAAAAACTTGAAAAATAAGGATTTTATGAAATTTAAGAAATTAGGTAACACTGATTTAGACGTCAGCTTGATCTGTCTAGGTACAATGACATGGGGAACTCAAAATTCTGAAAAAGAGGCATTTGAGCAAATGGATTATTCTATTAACAAAGGAATAAATTTTTTTGATACGGCTGAACTTTATTCTGTTCCGCCAACTGCTGAGTCTTTTGGGAAAACTGAAATAATGATCGGGAATTGGTTCGAGAAAAGAAAAAATAGAAAGAAAATTATTTTAGCTTCAAAAGTAGCTGGACCAGGTTGTGACTGGATTAGAGATGGAAAAAATAATTTTAATGAAAAAAATATAGGTGAAGCTATAGATGGAAGTTTAAAAAGGCTAAAAACAGATTATATAGATTTGTATCAATTGCATTGGCCAGAAAGATCAACTAATTGCTTTGGTAGGAGAGAGTTTACTCTTCGTGAAAACGAAAAAGATTGGAATGATTTTGAGAGTATTCTGAATGCTTTGGAAAAATTTATTAAAATTGGAAAAATTAGGTACATTGGTATGTCTAATGAGACTCCTTATGGATTGTCAAAATATCTAGAACTTTCAAAAAATAAAAATTTACCAAGGATGATGTCAGTTCAAAATCCCTACAGTTTAGTAAACAGAACTTATGAGGTTGGAATGTCAGAAATTTCTATAAGGGAAAAATGTGGGCTTTTAGTTTATTATCCGCTAGCAGCAGGAGCTCTGTCAGGTAAATATAGAAACAATCAAATGCCTAAAAATTCTAGGATGGCATTATTTAAAGGATGGGAAAGGATGATAAATCCATTAGCAATGAAAGCCTATGATGAATACTATAAATTAGCTAAAGAAAATAACTTAACAATGGTTCAACTAGCTCAAGCTTTTGTTAACTCTAGGCCTTTTGTAACAAGTAATATAATTGGAGCTACTACGATGGACCAATTAAAAGAAAATATTGATAGTATAAAAATTGAACTTTCAGACGAAATAATGGATAAAATTAATTTGATACACAATAATAATCCAAATCCTTCACCTTAATTCAAACCATTGAAATAGCTTTATTTTAGTATAAAAATAAAATTATGGATTTTAAAAAAATTTTAATTTTAATATCTCTGATGCTATTTACTTCTAGCTCTTTAGCTAACACACCCAGGTCTACAGGAAAGTATAAGAACTGGGAAAGTTTCACCGCAGAGACAGATAAGGGCAAAATTTGTTTTGCTCAAACCACTCCTACAAAAAGGGCACCTTCCTCAATACAAAGAGGTCAATCAAAATTATTTGTGACATTTAGACCATCTGAAGATATTAAAGATGAAGTGAGTATAACAAGTGGTCATGACTATAAGACTTCAACTGTAATAGCTGCTTCGGGCAAGAAAAGATATTCTTTCTTTTCTCAAAAAAACTTTGCTTGGTTATTGGATGATCAAGAAGAAAAAAAATTTATTAAGTTGATGAAAAAAGCAACTAATCTTATTATTAAGGCAAGAACAACCAAAGGCGCTGAGACAACAGATCATTATTCTATGATGGGATTTACTAAGGCATACAACACCGCAAAAAAAACTTGCAGTTAAATGAAAAAAATTGTTTTGGCCTATTCGGGTGGCCTTGATACTTCGATAATACTTAAGTGGCTTCAAGAAAATTATAATGCTGAAGTTATTGCTTACACTTCTGATATTGGCCAAGTTATGAACAAACAAAAAATTATCAAAAATGCAAAAAATCTTGGTGTAAAAAAAATAATAATTGAAGATCTAAAAAATACATTTGTTAAAGATTATGTTTTTCCAATGATAAGAGCTCACGCTGTCTATGAAGGTGTTTATCTTCTCGGAACTTCAATTGCGAGACCATTGATTGCTAAAAGACAGATAGCTATTGCAAAAAAATTTAAAGCATTTGCCGTATCTCATGGATCAACAGGTAAAGGAAATGACCAAGTAAGATTTGAGTTAGGATATGCTTTTTTTGGAGGAAAAAAGATTAAAGTTATTGCTCCATGGAGAAAATGGAAATTACAATCCAGAACTGATCTTATTAACTATGCAAAAAAAAATAGTATACCCATTCCAAAAGATAAAAAAGGTGCTCCACCTTTTTCTGTTGATGATAATATTTTCCATACTTCTACAGAGGGTAAAGTTTTGGAAAATCCAAAAAATTCAGCGCCAGAGTTTATTTTTCAAAGAACAGTTTCTCCAGAAAAAGCACCAAACAAAAAAACTAAAGTTAAAATTTCTTTTAAAAATGGCGATCCAGTTTCAGTTAATGGAAAAAAATTAAAACCTGAAAAACTTTTAGAAAAATTAAATTTATTAGCTGGAAAAAATGCTGTGGGTAGAGTTGATTTAGTTGAAAATAGATTTATTGGAATTAAATCAAGAGGCGTTTATGAGACCCCAGGTGGCACAGTTTTATATATAGCTCATAGAGCTATTGAGTCTGTTACCTTGGATAAAGATACAGTTCATAATAAAGAGAGAATAATGCCTGAGTATGCAGAGCTGGTTTATAACGGTTACTGGTTTTCTAAAAAAAGAATAAAACTCCAAAAAATAATCGACAAAAAAAGAGGTCAAGTTTCGGGTGATGTGGTGTTAAGTCTATATAAAGGTAACGTAACAATTTTATCTAGAAGGACAAAAAATAAAGCATATTCAATGAAAAAAGTTTCTTTTGAAGAAAATAAATCTTTTAATAAGTCTAAAGTGGAAAAATTTATTAAATACCATTCTAAACAGTTATATAAATCTTAAAATTCTGATAATATTTATTAAATGAATTCAACGATTCGAAATATTCAATTAGTGGCGGTTATATTTGTATTGATTGCAACAGTAATTGCATTTTTTCTTGAAATAAGAGATATGTATATTGATCAAGATATAGGGCTAGCTGATCTTTTACTTCTTTTTATTTATATAGAAGTAATTGGCTTGGTAAGATCTTATTGGGAAACCAGATCAATAAGAATTGCTTATCCTTTAGTGATAGCAATTACTGCACTAGCACGTTTCATAATTCTTCAAGATAAAGAGGGAGATCCAACAAATTTACTTTATATTTCAGGAGCAATTTTAATTGTTGCTCTAGCTACTGTAGTAATAAGATTTAGAAATAGTAAATTTCTGAACCTTGATAAGTCTAAATCAAACGAGCTTTAAAACACTCTAAAGTATTTTTTAGCAAACAGGCAATCGTCATCGGACCAACCCCCCCTGGTACAGGAGTAATTGCTTTTGCTTTTGCTTTTACTTCCTCAAATTTTACATCACCAACAATTTTGTTTTCTAATTTATTTATACCTACATCTATTACTATAGACCCTTCTTTAACCCAGTCTTTTTTGACAAAATTAGGAACGCCTATCGCAACAACTAATATGTCAGCTTTAGAACATTCATCTTTAATATTTTTTGTCTTTGAATGAACTATAGTAACTGTACAGTTTTCTTTCAGTAAAAGTTGAGCCATAGGTTTTCCATTTAAGTTTGATCTGCCCACTATTACAGCATGTTTTCCAGATAAATTTTTCTCAATTTTTTTAATTAGTAAAGAACATCCAAGGGGAGTACAGGGAGTTATTGCGTGATAACCTGAAGCTAAATTTCCAACATTAACTGGATGAAATCCATCAACATCTTTTGAAGGGTGTATTAAATTTACAATTTTTTCTTTGTTAATTTGTTTTGGAAGAGGAAGCTGGACTAAAATTCCAGATACTTTGCTATCTTCATTTAACTCAATAATTTTTTTTAGTACTTCATTTTCAGATACATTGTCAGGATACCTTATTATATTTGAGTTTATTCCAACTTCTTTAGATTTTTTTACTTTATTTTTAACGTAAATCTCACTTGGAGCATAATTTCCAACTAATATTACGGATAGAGTAGGAACTTTTTTAGTCTTTTCCTGTAATAAACTTATTTCTTTTTTTATTTCATTTCTTAAAACTTCAGCTTCTTTTTTTCCATCTATAATCATAACTAAAATAATGAGGGCGCAAACATTTCAAATACTAAATTTCTTAAAAATAATAAAACTAAAATAAGTACAACTGGTGAGATATCGATTGAACCTAAATTAGGTAGGTATCTTCTTATATAATTTAGAGGGGGAGCTGTAAGTTTATAGGAAACATCAAGAATTGAGTAAACAAATCTATTGCTAGTATTAAGAATATTAAATGCCACCAACCAACTAATAACCGCATTAATTATTAATATCCAAATGTATAAACTAACTGCTTGATCAAATAAAATAAGAACCGACTTCATTAATTTTTTTCCACATATATGGAGGTGCTTGGAAAAGCAAATGATGCTCCATTACCCTCAACAATTTTTTTGACCTCTACAGCTAATCTCTCTTTTACTTTAAGCCATTCAATCCATTCATTAGTAACTGTAAAACATCTCACGTAAAGGTCAATTGAACTATCTGAAAACTTATCAATTCGTACCGCGTGCTCAGTGTCATCTCCTTTTTTAAAATCTTCACTGCTTACGATATATTTTTCAATTTGGTTTCTAATATTTTTTAACTGATCTATAGTAGAATTATATTGTAAAGTTATTATCCAACTTATTCTCCAATTTGTAGTTTCGCTAATGTTTACAACTGCGTTTTCTGCAAATGAGGCATTAGGAATAGTAGCGATTGATTTATCAAATTTTCTTATAACTGTTGATCTAAAGCCAATTCTTTCAACAATTCCCTCGATAATACCCTCCACATATATCCAATCACCAATTTTAAATCTTTTTTCTACTAAAACCAAAACTCCTGAAATTAAGTTTTTAAATAAGTCTTGAGCACCTAAAGCAACTGCAACACCAAATAAACCTAATCCAGCTATAATAGGTGCAATCTTAATTCCCCATATGTCTAGTGTCGCTGCGAATCCAAAAAAGATAATTAAAATTTTGTTTGCTTTTACAACCCAATTGAGTAAATCTTTAGATAGAAGTTCTTCTACTCTTCTTATCAAGTAGGTTAATGGTTCAACAATTTGATGTATTAACCAAAATATTAAAATGGTTATTAAGGAACGGTTTATATTGTCAACAAAGGCAAGCATTTTGCCATCAAATTCCATGTAAGAACTAGCTACAAATATTCCTAAAACAATTGGAAGAAATTTAACAGGCCCAGTAGAAGCTTTAACCAAAGCATCATCAAATTTGTTTGATGTTTTAGCAACGTAATTTTGTAACCTTTTTAAAATAAAGTTTGAAATTAAGCCTCTCAATAAAAGAAATAATGAAAAAATTACTATACCTATACCTATTTGAGTAAAATTAATTCCAGCTATCCCTTGTTGCCAGATTTCAACAAATAAATTTTTAAAATTTTCAAATACGTTCATTTAATTTTTTCTAGCTCTATTATTTCGTTACCTGGGCTGAAAACCTTATTATTCTTCCACCCAGCTTTATTAAAAAAATCTGCAATTTTTTTACTTATACACATAACTACTGATTGTGTCATCATTGGAGCTAAAGAATAATTAGCTACTATGCTGTTAAAACTCTCTGCGCTTCTTAAAGAATAAACAAATATAACGTTTGACGGATATTTTCTAATTAATTCAATATTTGACTCATTTATTGAGGTTATTTTTTCTGAAAAATAATTTATAAATTTTTTCACTTTAAATCCCTCTATGAGAAGCTCTTTATCTAACTCTAGAGTTATTTGATCTCCACAAATGTAAGCTAATTTATCACTTTTCTTAACGTCTTTGGAGTTGATTATTAAATTCTTAAGAGCATTTACAGTCCCCCCTGCGGAAATAGTATTATTATATCCTTTTGACCTCACAATTTTTTCTGTCATAGAACCGACGCAAAAACATAGTTTATTCTTGTCCTTTACAGTAACTTTTAAATTTCTAACAGCGTTTGCGCTTGTAAAAATAAAAGCATCGTATTGCTTAACATCAATTGGATCTAATTTAGCCGGAACGATTTTCAAAGTTGGTAAGTGAATTATTTTATGGCCTAATGAAAAAAGTTTTCCCATTAAATCCTCAGCATCGATAAGTGGCCTAGTAATTAAGATATTCATTTATTTGTAAATTTATCACCTGCTAAATCTAATAATTTTTGTCCAACAGTTTCACCGATAAACAACGCATCATTTTCAGATCCAGTCATTTCATATCTAAAACTTTCATCTCCAGTATCTGAGAACAGTTGTGCTTTTAGTTTTAAATTATTATTTGATATTTCGGCTAAACCGCCTACTGCAGTTTCACAATTTCCTCCAATCGTTTGAAGCATTTTTCTCTCCGCTATTGCACAAAGACTTGTTGTTTTATCATTAGTTTTTTTTATTAAATCCAAAATAAAATCATCATCCTTTCTACACTGAACAGCAATTATACCCTGTCCTACTGCTGGTAAAATTTCTTCGCTTTCAAAAACTAAACTAATTTTACTCTCTAAGTTTAAACTTTTGACTCCTGCTGCAGCTAAAATAATTGCATCAAATTTTTTTTCTTCAAGTTTTTTAATTCTGGTATCAATATTACCTCTTACCTCTTCTACATTTATTCCTTTATTAATCTTTTTTAATTGAAGTTCTCTTCTTCTTGAGCTTGACCCAATAGTCACTTTGCTTTTAAGATCGCTAAATTTTTTAATTTTATTGCTTACAAGAATATCTCTAGGGTCATTTCTTTTAATGTATGCACCTATAGTTAAATTTTCATTTTCGACAGACTCCAAGTCTTTTAAAGCATGAATAGCAATATCAACATTTTTATTGAGTAAATTTTCTTCGATCTCTTTGCAAAATAAATTTTTTCCACCTATCTCAGATATTTTAATATTTTGATGAATATCTCCAGAGGTTTTTATTATTTTTACTTGAATATCAATATCTCTATGGCTTTGAAGTATTAAGTTTTTGACTTTTGATACATAGACTAAGGATAGCTTGCTTCCTCTTGCTCCAATTTTAATTTTTTTCATTATAAGTATTTATATTTTATAGATGTGTTTTATACTACAATGAATATTTGCGCATTTATAATGAGAGAGAAAATTACTTTTTTAGGAATTGAGACAAGTTGTGATGAAACAGCTGCAGCGGTTATTAGAGAAAATCAAAACGGAACTGCAGACATTTTATCCAACGTAGTCTCAAGTCAAATTGATGAGCATAAACAATTTGGCGGTGTTGTTCCTGAGTTAGCTGCTAGAGCACACTTAGAAAATATCGAATTCATAATTAATAAATCTTTAAAGGACGCCAAAATCACTTTAAATGAAATTGACGGTATCGCTGCCACCGCTGGACCAGGTTTAATTGTTTGTCTAACAGTCGGTCTCAATATTGGTAAATCTATCGCAGCATTTTCTAAAAAGCCTTTTATTGGTGTAAATCATTTAGAGGGTCATGCTTTAAGCCCTGGATTAGAAAATAAAATTGAATTTCCTTACCTTCTTCTTTTAATTTCAGGAGGACATTCTCAATATCTGATAGTCAAAGACGTGGGTCAATACGAGCAATTAGGCACAACGATAGATGATGCTCTTGGTGAAGCTTTTGATAAAACTGCAAAGATGTTAAATCTTGGATATCCTGGAGGACCAAATATTGAAAAATTTTCTAAGTTAGGTGATAAAAATTATTTTAAATTACCTGAACCAATTATAAATAAAGCAGGATGCAATTTATCTTTCGCTGGATTAAAAACTGCAGTATTAAGGGAGTCCAAAAAAATTAATGGGAATGTTAAGATGAAATATAATCTTGCAGCATCATTCCAGAATACAATAAACAAAATACTTTACAAAAAAACAAAAATTGCAATAAAATTTTTCAAAGAGAAAACTAAAAAAAAAGAAGTTAAACTTATAGTAGCCGGAGGTGTAGCTGCCAACAAATCAATAAGAGAAAATTTATCTAATTTATCTAAAGAGATGAATTGTACAAATATTTATCCTGATATAAAATTTTGCGGAGATAATGCTGCTATGATAGCCTGGGCAGGAATAAAAAGATTTAAAAAAAACTTAATTGACAAAATAAATATTCCAGCGAAATCTAGATGGCCTCTAGATAGTTCTGCGCCTTATATGAAGGGCCCTGGATTAAAATTAGACTAAAGACATACATGATTAAAAATTATTGGTTAATGAAATCTGAGCCTGATGTTTGGTCTATTGAACAACAAAAAAAAGCTGGTAATAAAGGTACTGCATGGGACGGGGTAAGAAATTATCAAGCAGCTAAAAATTTAAAAGCAATGAAAGTTGGTGATCTTTGTTTTTTTTATCATTCTAATATTGGTAAGGAAATCGTAGGGGTTGTTAAAGTGATCAAAGAAGCTTTTATTGATAAAACAGATAAAGATAAAAGGTTCGTAGCTGTTCAAGTCAGGTTTATGGAGCAATTTTCTTCACCTATTTCACTTAAAACCATTAAAAAAAGTAAGACTATTTCGCATTTACCACTTATTAAACAAAGCAGGCTTTCAGTTATGCCTATTGATTATAAAAGCTGGAAAATTATATATAAGATGGGTAAAATCGAATAAATTTTATTGGGGGAATAAGTGACAAAAAAGAAAAAAAGAAAAAAGAAAAAATTTTCGAGAAAAAAAAGAAAGAAAACAAGACGTACTAGAAAAAAAATAAGAAAAGTAAAAGGTTCTAGAAGAAAAAAGATTTCAAAAAAAAGGCACTCTTTAAAAGCTCTGCCACAATCAAAAGATAGCGATGGAAACACTGTAATTAAAGTTTCGGACAGCTGGTCGAATCAAGCATATGTTAATGGTGCTAAATATAAAACGAAATATAAACTTTCTGTAAAAGAAAATGATAAATTTTGGGCTAAGGAAGGCAAAAGAATTTCTTGGATAAAAAAATATTCAAAAATTAAAGATGTCAAATACAGTAAAGATGAAGTTAAAATTAAATGGTATTACGATGGTACACTTAACGCTTCAGCTAATTGTATTGATAGACACCTTAAGAAAAATCCAAAAAAAACAGCAATAATTTGGGTTGGAGATGACCCAGCGGACTCTAAAAAAATATCTTATAAGGAATTACATCAAAATGTTTGTAAAGCTGCTAATGGTCTTAAAAACATTGGCATACAAAAAGGAGATAGAGTTACAATTTATCTTACTATGATACCCGAACTTGCATATATAATGCTAGCTTGTGCAAGAATAGGTGCGGTTCATTCAATTATATTTGGAGGATTTTCTCCAGACTCTATAGCAACAAGGATTAATGATTGTGAGTCAGAATATTTGATAACTGCAGACGAAGGTGTGAGGGGAGGCAAAATTATTCCTCTTAAAAAAATAGCAGATGAAGCTTTATCTCAATGTCCTGAAATAAAAAAATGTGTTGTAGTTCAAAGAACTGGTAATCAAGTTAATTGGAATGATGGAAGAGATATTTCTTACAAAGAAATGATTTCTTCTGTTTCAAATAAATGTGAACCCGAAGAAATGAACGCTGAGGATCCACTTTTCATCCTTTATACATCTGGTTCAACTGGAAAACCTAAAGGAGTTCTTCATACAACAGGTGGATACATGGTTTATGCCTCTATGACACATCAGTATATTTTTGATTATAAAGCTAACGATATTTATTGGTGTACTGCTGACATTGGATGGGTTACTGGACACAGCTATATTATTTACGGTCCATTGTCTAATGGTGCAACAACTATTATGTTTGAAGGAATTCCAAATTATCCTGATAGCTCTAGATGGTGGCAAATAGTAGATAAATATAAAGTAAATATTTTTTACACTGCTCCAACAGCCATAAGAGCTTTGATGCGAGAAGGGGAAAAACCCGTCAAGAAAACTAGTAGAAAATCATTAAAATTATTAGGCACAGTTGGAGAACCAATTAATCCGGAAGCCTGGATGTGGTATTACAAAACTGTCGGGGATTCTAAATGTCCAATAGTTGATACCTGGTGGCAAACAGAAACAGGGGGGATACTTATATCACCACAGCCAGGGGCTATAGATTTAAAACCTGGATCAGCCACAAAACCTTTTTACGGTATAAAACCAGTTTTAGTGGATCAAGATGGAAAAGTCATTAAAGGAGAGGGAAAAGGTAGACTATGTATGGCAAGCTCTTGGCCAGGGCAAATGAGAACAGTGTACGGCGATCATCAAAGATTCATTGACACATATTTTTCTCAATTCGATGGAAAATATTTTACTGGTGACGGATGTAGGAGAGATAAAGACGGTTACTATTGGATAACAGGGAGGGTAGATGATGTGATTATCGTATCTGGTCATAATCTCGGCACTGCTGAAATAGAAAGTGCTTTTGTTGCTCACCCAAAAGTTGCTGAAGCCGCTGTAGTAGGTTTCCCACACAGTATTAAGGGAAATGGTTTATATTGTTACGTGACTTTAAACGTTGGAGAAAAAGCTACTGGAGATTTGGAAAGAGATTTAAAACTTTGGGTAAGAAAACAAATTGGACCTATAGCAACGCCAGATGTTATTCAATTTTCGCCAGGTTTACCTAAAACAAGATCAGGCAAAATAATGAGAAGAATTTTAAGGAAAATTGCAGCTAATGAGCCAAAGAATTTAGGTGACACCACTACTCTGGCTGATCCTAGCGTAGTTGAGTCACTAATTCAGAATAGACAAAATAAAGGTTAGTTGAATTTTAGATTAGTTGTCAGTTTTTTAAATTCTTCTACAATTAAATTCCATTTTAATTTTATAGAGTTTAAAACTATCTTTTTATCTAAATTTTTTAGCTCATCTGCAATTGGCGACCAATTAAAAAGGGCTAATCCACTTTCTTTAAATGGATCTTCTAAATAATATTTTTTAAAATCCACTGACTCTATTCTTTTAAAAAATTCTGTTTTTGCCTTATCGTAAATTTCTTCACTTAATCCATTTTTCTTTTCGTTTTCAATAATGGCTAAAAATATTTCTTTAGAATTATTTTTTTGTAAATTTTTTTGGGAAATCAAATATGAAAATACGTAAAAAGTACAATCTGCTAAAGCAACCATATAGATATTCCATTTTGCCAAATTAATTGATTTGGAAAACTCTTCGTCTTGGACCATTAATGTAAATTTGTGTCCCATACGAGTTTTTAAATATCCGTATAATGTTGTTTGAGTTACATGGGCGGATCTTTCTTGTATAAAATTTTGAAGATCTTTTTCTGAGCTAATGCTAGTAAACTTGCTTACTATCTTTTTGTACGGAAAAAGGTATTCCCTAGTTGATTTTATGATATCTATGATATTTTCAAGATTCAATTTCACGTTGTATTTAAAAAACCTTTATTTCTCTCACTTGTAGCACTTCATTTAGGTTTTGTGAGAGATTTTTTCTCTTTAAATTCAACTCATAATCAGTATGCTTCGCTTCAATAACAGTACTTTTTACGTAAAAAGTTAAAGTTAAAGTTAAAAAAAACAGGGGGAAATATGTCAAACAAAGACGCATATTGGAATAAGACCAAAAACCATATGATAGTAACATTGGTTCTTTGGGCTTTTTTCTCATTAGTCATATTCATGTTTGGTTCAGAACTGAACACGATGTCTTTTCTTGGGTACCCACTAGCATATTACATGACAGCGCAAGGTTCTCTTCTTGCATTCGTAATAATGTTATTTTGGACTGCCAATAAACAGGAGAAAATTGACGAAGAACATGGATACTCAGAAAGAGAGGAGGATTAATGTTTAAAGGAAATTTTATAGAAAACCTTCCTAAAATATACGGTACCTACAC
>CABYXR010000011.1 GCA_902522955.1 uncultured Pelagibacteraceae bacterium | reverse complement strand
TATAGGATTACAGGTAGTGAAAGCTATTATGACTTTAATTGCATTCATTCCTATACTTTGGGTTCTTTCTTCTAATGTTTCTGTTCCTTATTTAGATAATATTTCTGGCTCATTAGTATGGGTAGCTTTAATCTTAAGTATCGGAGGAATTATTATAAGTTGGTTGGTAGGTATAAAATTACCTGGCTTAGAATATAATAATCAAAAAGTAGAAGCAGCCTTTCGTAAAGAGTTAGTATACGGAGAAGATGATAGAAAAAACTATGTTCAAGCACCAACGATATTACAATTATTTACAGGTATAAAATTTAATTATCATAAACTATTTTTACATTACGGTTATTTTGACCTTTGGGCTATTTGGTATAGACAACTATTTGTTATAGTTCCTTTTTTGATTATGGCTCCAGGTTTATTTACAGCTGCCTTTACTTTAGGAGTAATGATGCAAGTTGTTAATGCTTTTGGTGAAGTCAAAGATGCCTTTTCTGTTTTCTTATATAATTGGACCAGAATAACTGAACTTAGATCTATTCATAAACGTTTAATGGAGTTTGAAAATTCAATAAATTATTCAAAAAAGTTGAGAAAACCAAAAAAATCTGACGTAAGGGTTTAATGGATATATATATTAAACTTTTCGATGTTTTATTCCCTGTTTTTTTTATAATAGGGATAGGTTATTATCTTGGTATAAAAGACCCTAAATTTAATACAAAATTCATAACTAATTTTGCTGGAAATATCGGAACACCTGCAATGATATTTTATACTATAACTACCACTGGGGTTACTTTAGATGTCTTTATTGAGTATTTTATATATGCATTAATTATAATAGGTGGATTTTCTATTGTTGGTTTTATTTTTCTACTATTTCTAAAAAAAGACGTCATAAGCGAGCTACCTCCTTTAATCTTACCGAACACTGGAAATATGGGTGTACCTATTTGTTTGTTTGCTTATGGAACTGCAGGATTGGGTGTTGCCTCAGCAATAGCTTCAGTAATAATACTTCTACATTTCACAGTTGGAGTTCTTTTAGCTAAAAAAAGCTTTTCATTGGATATCTTAATTAAGAATGTTCCAATTTATGGAATTATTGTTTCAGTAATTTTTTTATATTTTGAATGGGATGTGCCAGGTTTTCTTGAGAATACTACTTTCCTTCTTACATACACAACTATTTTTCTAGTCCTTATGTCTCTTGGAATAGCTTTATCAAGATTTAAAGTTCTTTCATGGACGAAAGCTTCTATTCTAGGCGCGGTAAGGGTCATAATTGGTCCTATTATAGGTTTTGCACTTATTTCTTATCTTGGTTTAGAAGGCTTTGCGGCCGGCGTACTTTTAATACAGTCTTCAATGCCTAGCGCAGTTTTAACTTATTTAGTAGGTTCTATGTACTCAGAAAAGAAAGTAGTTGATAGTGTAGCTAGTGTTATTGTGACATCAACACTGATGTCAATAATTACGATCCCTATAGTAGTTTTTTATAGTTTAAAGTATTTTCAATAAATACAATGATATACGCATCATTATTAATTTAAAATATTAATACTTAGGTAATACATACTGACTTATAAATCGATAAACCTTTAAAAACGTTGGTAAATAATAAAAATTTAGGCTTAAAAATAAATTTATTTTGTTAAACTGTTTTAAAAAAAACAAAAAAATTGCGATTTTTAAAGGAATTAAATCAAATTTAATTTTAAATAAATAAAAAAGCAAGTAATTGCAATGTTTTGGGATCAATTATAAATGTTGATATTGAATAATTCTGGAAGGTTTGCAATATTGGAATATAGTGTTTAAACAGCCATAGAGGGCTTTTTTTTTGCAATTAGGTTGTATATAATACAACTAACCAGTGTATATACTAAAAAAACAAGTGAGAAGGGCGAATCCGCTAAAACGCCCATGGAATATAACTTTTAGACGATTATTCCCTCTTTTTTTAGAAGATTTTTCTTTTTATTTACTCCGCCCGTGCCTGAATAACCTCCTAATGATCCATCCGATCTTATAACTCTATGACAGGGTATTCGGATAGGATAGGGGTTTTTGCCAATGGCATTAGCCACCGCTCTAACAGCTAAAGGTTTTCCAATAGCTTCAGCAACTTCTGAGTAGGTTTTAACAGTTCCTTTAGGTATCTTTTTTAAAAAATCCCATACTTTTAGCTGAAATTTAGTGCCTTTTAGCTTCATTAATCAATTATTAGGTAGGTAATTAGAGAAATACCAATTATAAAGGTCACTATCAGGCTTAAAGCAATGGTTTTTTTACCTTTAAGGCTTGAGTTTGTCCAAAAATATGAGATCCCGTAAACTGCAGCTATAAATATTGCTATTGGAAGGATGAATTTAATCATTATTTATGCGGGTTTTGGCTTGATTTGTTAAAATTTGCAAATTGCTTAGAACCCTTATTTGGCCCCACAAATATGAGTGTCCAAGCAGTCTTTCCCTCAGGAATCGTAAGACTATGAGTATCAGAGGCTTTTCTAAGACCTATATAGCCCGGACCCCGCCAAAATCGACCATTTTTAGTGGTTTCCCAATACCCACCTTTGAGCACTATAGTCAAATAAGACCAATAATGATCATGTAAATCTCCTAAATCGCTTTTAAGAATTTTATGAAGGAAAATGTTGAATGGAAACCAGTTTGGTCGTTTTCTAAATAGCAAATAATATCTAATCATGAATGGTTCAGCATTGTTGTAGTCTGGCCAACTAGGTCCACGATCTAAAAGTAATCTTTTTCGATTCTTAAACATACTTAATTTTAAACACTTGACACTAGAATTCATCTAATATATTACTAATGATAATTAATGGTTATCAATAGTAATATTTAAGAAATTATGAAAAATCTAGTTACCGATATTAAAGCCTTGCAAGAAGAAACAATAAAAAATTTACAAAGCTCCAAAGCTAATAATACTGTAAGAGCTTACAAATCAGATTTTAAAGATTTTGGATTATTTTGTGTTCAGAACGGATTTAAAAATCTACCCTCAGATCCAAAAATTGTATCTTTGTACTTAACACATCTTTCTACGAAAGACGTAAAATTAAGCACTATTAAACGTAGATTAGTATCGATTGGAGTAATCCATAGAATGAAAGGTCACTATTTAGATACTAAGCATCCTGTAATTGTTGAAAACTTGATGGGCATAAAAAGAAGAAAAGGGACAGTTCAAAAAGGTAAAAAACCTATATTAATCAATGAGTTAAAAATAATACTTAAAGTGATAGATGAGGGAAATATAAAAGATATAAAAAAATTAAGAGATAAATCGATAATATTAATAGGGTTTTCCGGAGGTTTTAGAAGAAACGAAATAGTTTCGTTAGATTATGATGATTTGGACTTTGTTAGTGAGGGTCTTAAAATAACAGTAAAAAGGTCTAAGACAGACCAATTCGGAGAAGGATCGGTCAAGGCTCTACCCTACTTTACGGATAGCGTGTATTGTCCAGTTACAACTTTAAAAAGATGGTTAAATGTATCAAAAATTACTAAAGGGCCAATATTTAGAAGATTTTCAAAAGGATCCAAATTATCAGTGCATAGGTTAACAGATCAAAGTGTAGCTTTAATGATCAAAGATTATTTAAAAAAAGCTGGGATAGATAGTAAAAACTATTCAGGACATAGTTTAAGATCAGGCTTTGCAACGTCTGCAGCTGAGACGGGAGCAGAGGAACGAAGTATAATGGCTATGACAGGTCATAAATCAACAGAAATGGTTAGAAGGTATATTAAGGAAGCCAACTTATTCAAAAATAATCCGCTAAATAAGATTAAGATTTAAAATAAAATTTTAGAAGTTTAATTTTGCATAAAAAAAGCTCAAGATAGTAGAGCATTGTTTTTTTAGGATTATTAAGAGGACCATCGAATCTAGTTCTTGATTTTAAATAATATTTTTTGAAAAACTTGGTAGTAATACCCCATTTTTTTAAAAAAGTTTGATCCCCTTTATTTTGAATTAAATTTAATTTTTTACGAGTAGTTATAGAACTAAAATGGTAAACTTTGAAGTCATTGATACCCTTAAAAATTCTAATTCCATTTTTCCATAATTTCATATTAAAATCAGGATCAGACCCAATACCAGGATTAAATTCTTCACTGAAACCTCCAACCAAATCCCAAATTCTTTTAGAAACTAAGTGCGGAGCAAAATGTGATCCTTGATGATCATAAAAATTTATATTTTTATAATTTTCAAGAAGTTTTTTTTCGTTAAAAGAATTTATGTTTGTACCACAATCGAAAGTAATATGACCTGTGAATGGTTCAATCATTGTGCCAGACAGATAAAATTTATCATGACCAATGTTATTAACTTCATTCAATAGTATTTTATCCCACATAGGACAAAAATACATATCATCATGAGAGTATAGAATAAAATCAGACTTACATAATTCAGCTGCCAAATTTATTGAGCTACATAAACCTAGATTTTCTTTAGAATAAGTAAATTTAAAATTTTTATTTTTTACAAATTCTAAAGTTCCGTCTGAACCAACATTTACATGAAAAATTATTTCATACTTTTTATAAGAGTTTTTTTCGAGACTTTTTAGGCATAATTTCAAATATTGCAAGTTGTTAAAAGTAGGAATAATTATGGATATCATTAAAATCTTAATAAAATTGTTTTTTTAAATAGATTTAACAAAAATAAGATAAATGTGTAAATTTTAAAAATTATCTTATATTTAATAAAATACTTAAATTCACTATTTTTATTTCTGGAGGTTTTCATTAGATATCTTTTGTTTTCGTACGAGTTATTTAATACTAAATTACTTTCAATATCATTAATCCCTTTTTTAACTACAATCATATTGTTGTAAAAAGAAACACTTTTTATCAAACCGTCAAATTTTCCTTTTATATAAAATGGATTAGGTATTTCTTTGTAGTTCAATGTATCAACTAAATTCTTAAAATAATTCACATGAGTATTTGCATATTTAAGATCAAACGCATTCCCTCCAAAAAAATGATTATAACTTGTTTGTGTATCTTCAACAAAATAAAGTCCATTTGTATCTAATGAACTAAATAATTCCTTAAAAGTAAAAACAACATCTTTAGGAAAATGACTTCCATCATCGATTATTATATCAAATTTTATGTATTTTCTTTTTAACTCATCTAAAAAGGATTTATTTGTCTGAGAACCACAATGAAAATAAATATTCTTTTTATTTAATTTTTTTTTTTTCAAATTAATTTGTTTAATATCAATACCAATTATTTTAGAATTTTTAAAATATTCAGACCACGCTTTTAATGAAGATCCATCTGCTACCCCAATTTCAAGAATGTTTAATTTCTTTAATCTAAAATTAGATAGATACGAATGATAAATTTGATGATATTGATGAGTAAATTTATCTGAACTAAATTTCCTAAATAATTTTTCCAAATTCATTAAATTATTTATCCCAATAAAATTTTTTATTTTCTATATTGAAAGACTTATTAATAATATATTCTGCTACAAGTGTTGAATTAAAATATTTAAAATATTTATCTCTACCTGCTTTTGCAATCTTGATTCTAAGTTTATCATCTTTATTATATTTATTGATTTTATAAGCCAAATCAGAAGAAGAATTATAAAAAATAATTTCCTTGTTAGAAAAGAAATCATTTAGTTCTGTTTTTTTATCTACAAAAGTAAGCAAACCATTTCCTACCATTTGCGATATTCTATCACTACTATAGTATTTAACTGGATCGCCTTGACTTAAATTTAATGCCATTTTGGAATTAGCTATTGATTTTAAGTATTGATCAGCCCAAATTGGTTGTTTTTCTTCCATTCCATAAACATCGAATTTTATATTTGGTAATAAATCCATCAATTCATTAATAAAGTTCTCTCTCACATCGAACTTCCCTTTTTTTAAAATACCCCTGTGTACTCCATGACTCATTGCAAAAAACAAATCTCTACTAAAAGTTTTATTTTTAAAAACATTTAATGTTTCAAATGACTCGTCAACTGGATTTGGTATGTAATAAATTTTTTTAGTTTTATCAAAATTTAAGACCTCTGGTGACGTTGTACAAAAGTTAGCATCAGTATAATTAAATTTATTTTCAAATCTTTTCCTATTAATTTTCCACTCTGCATCCATTCTGTCCAAAAACCACTGGGCTATTTTAATATCTGGGTAAAACTTTTTTATATAATCTAATGTTTCATTACTTATTAGATCCGCATGTCCTAAAATGACCATATCTGGTAAATAGTTACTTATAACTTCTATTAGCTTATTATTTAATCTTTTAGATCCTTTGAAATCTTTAAATGATCGATAATAACTTACTATATCTCTATCACTAAACTCAAGTACGCTATGATTTAACCTCAAAAATCCATTATTTAATCTTCTTCCTGTATTGTAAAATAATCTTCCGTTATGCCTTTCATTAAAATTAGTTACATGTAAAATTTTTAATGGCTTCTTTCTTTTGACGTTAAAAAAAGAGATAACATCACCTGATAGTTTGTCTCTATATTTATCTATTTTATTTGAAATAAATTTATGTGTTAGATAAAAATTATTTAAAGATAATTTTTGTAATTCTTGTCTTTTTTTTCTATTCTTAATTAATTGTTCTATTGACTTGTATAGTTCTTGATAATTTAATTTTTTTAAAATTACACCGTTTGTTATTGTTTCAGGTAGTCCTCCTCTATTGCTGATTATCACAGAACATCCCCTACTAGACGCTTCTAGACTAGTTCTTCCGAAAGGTTCTTCCCATCGAGAACAAGCTACTGCTATGCTTGTTTTATTAAATATTTTCAAAACATCTTTGTGTTTTAAAAAACCAAGAATTTTAAGATTTTTATGCTTAAAAGAAATTTTTTCTCTTAATTCATCTCCAATTACATACGCTTTCCAATCCTTATGATTATCTAAAATTTTTACTATTGCTTTTCCAAATAAATCATATCCTTTTGCGCTATTTAATTTCCCAGTGAAAGTGATAATTTTCTTTTTTTTTGAAATGTCAATATTTGTTTTAGTTGCTGATTGTTGTATAACTTCTAATTTTTCTGAGGCATGAATGAATTTGTTTAAACCAGTCAGAAATCTATTCTTTGTCCACTGACTATTAAATATAATTTTTGAACAGATTGTAACTAATTTTAGTCTTTCAGATACTGTTTTTGAACCAGCCATACTTAAAGGGTCATTGTGAAAATATAAAACTAGTCTTTGACTTAGTTTTTCCTGAATTAAATCGATGTATACTGGTCTATTATGCACTTCAATTAGATTATTTTTATTTTGTTTTTGCGTTTTAATAAATTCAGATACATATATTTTAGATTGACTCTTTAAAATATTTCTTTTGAGAGGAATATTTTTATAGTTTAAATTATATGTTTTTTTAAAATTCGTATTTCCATAAATAGTAATATTTTTTTTATGTTTGCTTATTCTAACGGTGTCATTAACATATAAAGCTACAGCACCAGCGTAGCTTTCAGAAAAGTTTTCTTTATAAGGTAATAAAATTGATATATTCATTGATATAAATTTTTAATTTTATTTCTTAAAGTTCTATTTTTCTTTATATAATATTCTCTAGAAATTGCTTTATTTTTTGAATGATATTTTTCCTTGTAAATAAGTTTCCATCTCCTTCCCCTAGTAAATTTAGCACCCTTTCCTTTATTATGAAGCAAAATTCTTTTCTTAATATCTTTTGTATAACCTACATACGTAACGTTTTCTTTACCAGTGGACTTAAGAACATAAACATAAAAGTTCATGAACTTTAATTAATTCCTAAATGAGTATATTTTATGTTTAAATAATCTTTTATGGCCATAGAACCACCTTCCCTACCGTACCCGGTTTGTTTAATACCCCCGAAAGGAGCCTCTGGTAGAGCTACAACGCCTGTATTTACCGCTACTGTCCCGGTTTCCATAAGTTCTGAGGCTTTGTGGGCTTTTTCTAAATTATTTGTATATATGTAGCTTGCTAAACCTAAATCATTTTTGTTAGCTCTTTCTATAACTTCATCAAAATCTTTAAAAGAAAGAATGGGCACTAGTGGTCCAAATGGCTCTTCATTCATTATAGTATAATTATCTTTTACATTATCAAAAATAGTAGGTTCATAAAAATATCCTTTATTGAACCCAGCAGGTTTTCTTCCCCCGCATAAAACTTTTGCTCCCTCTTTTTTTGTTAATTCAACCAACTTTTCAATTTCATCTAATCTTTTTTTTGTTGTTAAAGGACCTAATATAGTATCTTTCTCAATTCCATTACCAATTTTCAATTTTTTTGTTTTCTCAACCATTAATTTTGTAAAATCATCTTTTTTCTTTTCGTGAATATAAAATCGACTGGGAGAAATACAAACTTGACCATTGTTTCTAAACTTTGCAAAAATTGCCATGTCTGTAACTCTATCCATGTTTACATCTTCAAAAACAATAAATGGCGAGTGGCCACTTAATTCCATAGTTACTCTTTGAACTTTTTCGGCTGCTTTCTTTAAAATTAATTTACCCACTCTAGTTGAACCAGTAATAGATACTTTTTTGATTATATCTGATGATAGTAATCTATCTGAAATAAAAGCTGGGTCACCAGACAAAAGATTAATAACTCCAGGAGGTACACCTGCTTCTTGACATATATCAACTAATTCCATTACGGAGCCGGGTGTAATTACATCTGGTTTTACAATAACTGAGCAACCAGCTGATAATGCAGTTGATATTTTTCTTGATGCTAAAGTCACAGGAAAATTCCATGGAACTAAAGCAGCAACAACTCCTACAGGTTGATAGTACACATGAATTTTTGTATTAGGAGATCTACCTTGTAAAGTTTCACCATAAATTCTTTTTGCCTCCTCAGAGCTCCATTCAAAAATATCTGCTGCTCCGTTGGCTTCTCCTAAACCTTCCGACAAAGGTTTTCCTACTTCTAAAGTTAGCCATTTTGCCAATACACTATTTTTTTTTCTAATCATTTCAGAAATTTTTCTTATTATTTTTGATCTTTCCCATGGAGATGTATTCTTCCAAATATGAAAACCTCTTTCAGCAGATTTAAGAGATAAATCAATTTCTTTTATCGAAGCTTTTGAAGCTTTCCCCAATATTTCTTCAGTAGCAGGATTTAAAACTTCATAAGTTTCACCGGTAGAAGATTTCTGCCATTTACCATTTATGAATTGACCAAATTTATCGTACATATTTGTTTATTAAATAAGAATATCTTTAAAAACACTTATTTTCAAGTTGGCGGTCCCAAGGGGAATCGAACCCCTCTTTGTTGGATGAAAACCAACTGTCCTAACCGATAGACGATGGGACCCTATTTATTTTGTCTTTATTAACAGAAATATCATCGATAATAAACTCTACATTTTTTTGTCCATTCCATTCATTTAGAGACAATTTGCCTGCTATATTAAACAAATTATTATTTTTTTTTAATAAATATGCCCCAACTTCATTATTTGTGACATTAAACGCTATAGTTTTAATACTTGTTCCTTCAGGGCCAATCAAAATTGATTTTATATGCTTATCACCTACTATCTTACTGTTCACTGGCTTTAGATTTTCTACTACAAACTTTGGTTCAGGATTACCTGAGCCAAAAGGTGATAAAATATTGATCTTATTGTAAAACTCTAGATTAATTGCTGAGGGTGCTATTTTACTATCTAAGAATAAAGGTTTTTGTTGAATTAGATTAGAATTATAATTTTTATACCTTCTTAATATGAATTGTTTAAAGTTTTCTATTTTGTTTATATATATAGAAAAACCACCTGCCATTTTATGACCACCACCTTTAACCAAAATTTTTTCTTGAGTAGCAGCTATTATTGCTGACCCAATATCAAAACCTGGAATTGATCTAGCAGAAGCTTTACCCAGTTTACCATCTAAAGAAATAACTATAGTTGGTTTATTTAATTTATCTTTTAATCTGGCTGCAACAATCCCGATAATACCTTCATGCCAATTTTTACCTTTTAAAATAATTACTGGATCATTTGATTGAATGTCAGTTTTAGTCAAAATTTTTTCTATTAAATCATTTTCAAGTAATTTTCTTTCTTTATTATATTGATCTAATTCAGTTGCTAATTTAAAAACTTCTTTAGGATTTGAGTTTAATAATAAATTAGCTCCATGTGAACATTTACCTACTCTTCCCCCAGCATTAATTCTTGGCCCCAAGATATATCCTAAATGGTAAGTAGATGGATTTGTTTGGACTTTACAAATATCCAATAGTGTTTTTATACCAAGATTCTTTTTAAGTTTTAAAATTTTTAAACCTTGTTTAACAATAGCTCGATTCAAACCTATTAAAGGAACAACATCACATATTGTTCCTAAAGATACTAAATCTAAAAAATTCATCAAATTTGGTTCTTCTAAAGAATTTTTCTTAAACCAATCTACAGATCTAAGTTCTTTATTTATTGAAATTAAGAACATAAAAGTAACTCCAGCAGCACATAAATACTGAAGATTAGATTTGTCATCCAATCTATTAGGATTAATAATGGAAAAAGCTTTTGGTAAACTTACTTCAGATTGATGATGATCTAAAATAATAACATCAATATTTTGACTTTTTGCATAATCTATAGCCTCAAATGATAATGTTCCACAATCAACGGTAAAAATAATCTTAACTCCTTTATCAATTAATTCTTTAAATCCTTTTATAGAGGGCCCATAACCCTCAGTTTTTCTATCTGGGATATATATTTCATAAATTACATTCAATTTATCGAAATATTTACCTAACAAAGCTGTAGAAGTGGCTCCATCCACATCATAGTCACCAAAAACACCAATTTTTTCTTTTTTTTTTAATGCTTCAAGTGTTCTTAAAGAAGATTTTTCCATATCTAGCAAACAATTAGGGTTTGGTAAAAAATTTTTAATTGATGGATTTAAAAAATTATTTATTTCCTCATTGTGTACATTTCTTTGTACAAGTAGTTTTGCTACAATTTCATCTAGATAAAAGTTATTTTTTAAAAATAATATTTTTTCTTGATCAAATTTTTTTAAAATCCAATTTTTTCCAGTAACTGATACTGAATTCATTTTTTATGTTTATTGTTATATATAGTGTTAATTTTTCCTTCTTTATGCAAAGCTACTGTACTTGCTTCAAAGAAATCTTTTTGATCTACTATTCCTCTTACTAAATCTCCATTAGTTATCGCTGTAGCACAAAACATAACATCTCCTCTTATCATATCTTCAATATTATATTTCTTTTTTAAGTCAGTTATTCCCATCTTCTTTGCTCTTATAGTTTCCTCGGAATTTAACACGAGTCTAGTTTGAATTTGACCTCCATAACAACTTAAAGCTGCAGCTGCTAAAACACCCTCAGGCCCCCCTCCTATACCCATATACATGTCAACGGGAGAATTAGGATCAACTGTATATATAATTCCAGAAATATCACCATCACTTATTAATTTTAAATTAACATCCATTTTTTTTAATGATGATATAATCTTTTCATGTCTCGGCCTATCTAAGATACATACTGTTAATTTGTCCGGACTTGTTTTTTTTGCCTCTGCTAAAAGAGAAATATTTTTTTCTACACTATTATCTAAATCAACTAAATGTTTAGGTAAATTTGAACCAATTGCGATCTTTTCCATGTATGTATCTGGAGCAAAGAATAATTTATTTTCTTCTGTGGCAGCTAAAACAGAGAACGAATTAGGTAAATTTTTGGCTACAAAGTTTGTTCCCTCCAAAGGATCAACAGCCAAATCTATTTTTTGTCCTTTTTTTGTTCCTACTTTCTCTCCTATAAATAACATTGGAGCTTCGTCCATTTCTCCCTCACCAATTACAATTTTACCATCCATATCAATCTTGTTAAATTCTTTTCTCATACAGTCAACTGCAGCTTGATCTGCTGATTCTTTATCATATTTTCCAATAAATTTTGATGCTCTATAAGCAGCTCTTTCTGTTACATTGGCAAATAATTTTAGATACTCGGGTTTAATAGACATTAATTACTGATACCAATTCTAATTAATTTTGGATTTTTTATTATGTATGACTTTTTTTTTATTTGTTTAATAATTTTATTTAAGCTTTTATCTTTTGAGTCGTGAGTAATTATTATTATTGAAGAATTTTTTTTAGTCTTACTAGGATTTTGAATAAGTCTTTTTATTGAGACTTTATTTTTTGAAAAAATATTTGTAATATTTGACAATACTCCAGGTTTATCAAGCACATCAAATCTTAGATAAGCTGAGAATAATCTGTCTGATATAACTTTGTATTTAAGTTTTTTTCTCTCATTGCTTGATATTGAAAAGGGAAATTTAATGTTACCTCTCAAAATTGATGAAATATCAGATATCAAAGCCGAAGTAGTTGCCTCAGGGCCAGCGCCTTCTCCTTGAATGACATTTTGACCAACAGGTTGGCCATCTACTATCACTGCATTTAAAACTCCATCAATACTTGCAATATAAGAACTTTTTTTAATAAGCGTTGGATGAACTCTTTGATAGATTCTTTTATTAAGTATTTCTGAAACCCCTAATAATTTAATTTTATATCCCAGTTTGTTAGCATTATCTATATCAGCTTTATCAATAAAATTAATACCTTCCACATGAATATTTTTATCAATAAAAGAATTAAAACATAGGCTAGAAAGTATCTTCAATTTTGCTGCTACATCATCACCATTTAAGTCAGATTTAGGATTAGACTCAGCGTAACCAAGTTTTTTGGCATTAAGCAAAACATTTTTAAAATCTTCGTTTTTTTTATCCATCGTTGATAAAATATAATTCGACGTACCGTTGAATATTCCATAAACTCTATTAATTTTGTTTGCAATTAAACCTTCTTTGAGAGATCTTATTATTGGCACACCCCCGCATACCGCAGCCTCAAACTCTAAATTAACATTATTTGTTTCTGCAATTTTTGATAGCTGATCACCATATTTAGCTATTAAAGCTTTATTAGCAGTGACAACATGTTTTTTATTTTTTAATGCATTAAAAACCAATTTTTTTGCTGGACCTTCTGCTCCACCAATTAATTCAACAATTATATCAACATTTTTTGATTGAGTTGCTTCTAAATAATTGTTTAGCCATTTTTTTTTATCAATTTTAAATTTTCTTTTTCTATTCTTATTCTTAGCTGAAATAAAAATAATGTTAGGGGTGCAATTATTTTTTTTAGAGAGAATTTTTTTATTAGAAAGTAAATACTTATACAAATAACCGCCAATGTTACCCAATCCAATAATTGCAATATTCATAATCTTTTTGTTAATCATATGCTATTCTCTCAAGGTAATATCAGGAAAACCTTTTTTCTTTCCTTGTTCAATTAAAAATTTTGATATTTCGTCTATATTGCATTTTTCAAGTATTACACATACATCTACAATTTGAATTTGAGATTTGTTTTTTGTCTTTTGCACTCCGATGGAATTTTTTATCTTTTTTTTTTTAATTTTGCTCACTTGAAATTTATCTTTTTTCTCTTTTTTAACTTTTAGTTTATTTATTCGCACTTTTTCTTTCAACTCAGCTTTTTTTCTTTTAATTTCATCATTACTTAAGATTTTAATAGTGTTATTAGTATCTTTTTTTTTAGTTATGGAAACAGATCTTTTCTCTTTTTCATCTAATTTTAGATTTAATTCAACTAAATCAATCTTATTTTTTTCATCTTTATCAAGTATTTTTACCTCTATAGATAAATTTTCTTCAAAATACTGTTCTGCTTCATTTTTATTAATACAAACATGGTCTCCACAAATTAATACTGTTTTTGTTTTACTGCAACTAATTATAAAAAAAAATAAAGTTAAAATTAGTAAATTTTTCATTTAAGACCGAGTGATTTAGAAAATCCATAAATTAAATTCATGTTTTGTATTGCTTGACCTGATGCACCTTTAATCAAATTATCTATAGCAGAAAAAATAACTATTTTATTTTTAATTTTTGTTTTGCAAATAGATATTTCACATTTATTGGTATTAATAACATTCCCAGATCCTATCTCAGAATTTAATTTTAAAATTTTAACAAATTTGTCATTTTTGTAGTGTTTAATTAATTCATTTCTAAGTTTATTCACTGAAGAAGTCTTTGTTAAATCTACGTAAATTGAACTTAAAATTCCTCTGAATGTGGGAAGCAAATGAGGTATAAAAGTAAATATAATTTTTTTTTTTGTGTATTTAAAAATTTCTTGTTCTATCTCTGCTACATGTCTATGTTTATTTATGTTATAAGCATAAGTAGACGAATATAAGTTTCTATGTTTAAATTTTTTTTCTAGATTTTTTCCTGCACCAGAAAACCCTGATTTTGCATCTATTATTATATTTTTACTATTTATCAAATTCTTTTTAATTAAAGGAATCAAAGGAATTTGAATAGATGTCGGATAACAACCAGGGTTAGCAATAATTCTTTTAGTTCTTATCTTTGTTTTTATTATTTCTGATATAGAGTAGATAGACTTATTGATCAGGTTTTTTGCTTTGTGTTTAATTTGATAATTGTTTTCGTATAATTTTTTATTAGTTAATCTAAAATCTGCCGATAAATCGATGAAAGTTATTTTTTTAAATCTAAAATATATTTTTTTAATAATTTTTTGTGCTTCACCGTTTGGAAGAGATAAAAATACTAAATCTAATTTGGACCACTCTATTTTTTTGATAGACGTTATTTTAGGTAATCTTTTTTTTATCCTTTTGTCAAAATAATTTATCTCTTTACCTAAATTTTTAGTAGCACATAAATAACAAATTTTTGCCTTGGGATGTTTAGTTAACAAAAAAACTAAATCTAAACCCGTGTACCCTGTTGCTCCTATAATAGCAATATTCAACTTTTTTTTTAACATAAGTTCTTATAACACTGTCGATTAAATTATGAAATTTAAATGATTATCTTTTAGAGAATTGGAAACTTCTTCTGGCTTTTCTATGGCCATATTTCTTTCTCTCTACCACACGAGAGTCACGGGTCGTTAATTTGTCTTTTTTTAAATTCTTTTTAAGATCTTCATCTTGAATAATTAAAGCTTTTGAGATCCCAAGAATAATTGCTCCTGCTTGACCAGATAATCCTCCACCCTTTACTGAACACTTTACATCATAGTTAGCTCTTACATTTGAGATCTCTAAAGGTCTCGTCACAATAATTTGATGAACTGGTCTCTTAAAGTAATCGATCATTTTGACACCATTGACATAAATATTTCCAGATCCTTTTTTAACCCAAACTTTTGCTATTGATCTTTTTCTTCTTCCTGTTGCGTATTTACCATCTTTAAAATCAAGTTTAATTTTTTTGGGTGACTCAGATGTTGTATTTAAATTTTCCATTAATTAATAATAAGATTTTTTTTGTTAATTTTCTCAAAATGAATAGTTTTAGGTTTTTGAATTTCATGGGGATGTTTGTCTCCAGAGTAAATTTTTAACTTGGTAAGTTGTTTTTTTGCTAATGGGCCTCCAGGCAGCATTCTTTTCACAGCTAATTTTAAAATTTCATGACTTTTATTTTTTTCTTTTAATCCTAAAGGAGTTATTTCTTTAATACCCCCTGGATGGCCAGTGTGTCTAAAATATTTTTTTTCTTTAAGTTTTTTACCTGAAAACTTAATCTTTTCAATATTTGTGACAACAACGAAATCACCATTATCGATATGAGGATTGAATGTTGCTTTATTTTTACCCCTTAATATTTTGGAAATGTACGAAGCTAGCCTTCCCACAGCAATATTTGCTGCATTTATAATATACCAGTTTTTTTTAATATCTTTTTTTTTAGCAAAAGGCGTCATAATTAATCGCGATAATTACTAATTATATTTGAAAAAGTCAATTTAATTTATTTGACGGTAATGTAGATTAATAACACTTAATACAAGCAACAGACTACCGATCTGATGAGAAGATGCCAAATAGATATTCAAACCACTCGTCAAAGTTATTATTCCTAAAAATATTTGAAAAATAATACAAAATAAAACGATAAAATAATGATTAAATAGATAGTTAATTTTTTTTATATATATATAAATTCCCAAAAATAAAACATAAAACACAATCAAGTAAGCTATATTTCTATGGTAAAATTGAATCAGACTTTGATTATTTAGATCTAAAAGATAACTTACATTGTTAATATTTATATCATCAGGGAAATAAGCCTGATTCATTAAAGGCCATGTTTGATAAATTTGACCTGCATCTAAACCAGAAACAAAAGCACCAAAAATAATTTGAAAAAATACGATTAAAACTAAAAAATTGAAAAATAATGACTTATTGTCATTTTTGAAAAAAATTTTAAACGTTCTTTTTTTAAAATTAAGAATGTTCCAAAAAATCATTGAGATGATTATAAAAGCAATCGTTAAGTGTAATGATAATCTGAAGTGGCTAACTGTGACTTTGTTTACTAAACCACTTTTTACCATGTACCATCCAACTAATCCCTGAAACAAAATCAGCACTGAAATTAAAAAACATATCTTTAAATAGCTTGTATCTATTTTTCTTGTTAGATAAAAATAAATACATGGCAAAATAAAAAACAAACCTAATAATCTTGCTATAAATCTGTGAGCATATTCCCAATAAAATATTATTTTGAATTCATCTAGGGTCATATTTGAGTTCAATAATTTATACTGGGGAATTTCTTTATATAAGTTAAAGTAATTATTCCATGTAGTATTACTAAATGGTGGGAGAACTCCTGAAAATAACTCCCACTCTGTAATAGAAAGACCTGAATTAGTAAGTCTAGTAAGTCCGCCAACTATTATAATTGAGCAAACCATAAGAAAGCTTATTACTAGCCAATAAAAAAATAGAGTATTTATCTTTTCATTATTTGATTTCATGGAATTTAATATATATTGCATATTATAAAAGACTAATATCTTAATGTCGCTATGGTTAACAAAAACATATTAAAAATTAGAAAAAAACTTGATAGATTAGATGATGCCTTTTTAAACTTAATCAAAAAAAGAACTAAACTTGTAGATCAAGTTTTAAAAAATAAAAAATATAAAAAAGATATTATCGATAGAAAAAGAATTTCAATAATTCTTAAAAATATCAATAAAAAATCTCTAAAAAAAAAAATAGATCCTAAAATAACAAAAAAAATATGGACTAATATGATTAGCGCTTATATCGATTACGAATTTAGATCTTTTAAAAAAAAATAACTATTTACTGTGTGGAGGTAATTTTTTTTCCACGAAAAATTCATGTTTTCTGGTGTTTGGATTATATTTTTTTAACTTTAGTTTATTTTTAGCTTTTTCACCTTTAGTGGGTTTTTTAGCATAGTAAATAATTTTACTTTCTGGATTACTCTCGGGAACTAAACGTACTTTAATGTGAGTTTTTTTTGCCATAGTTTTTTAAAACTTTAATTTTTTCTAAAACTTTTTTACTTTTTAATTCAATATCTTTTTTTCGAAAATCAATTTTTAAACTATTCAAATCATAATCGTCAAGGTTATTTATGTTTTTTTTAAGTATATTTTTTACTCCTTTTACAGTCATCCCCTTGTCTTTCAACAAATATTTAATTAAACGGATAATATCGATTTGTTTTTCAGTGTAGTACCTTCTTTTATTAATTAATAATGGTTTTATTTGTTTAAATTCTTTTTCCCAAAATCTTATAGTGTGATTAGCAGGTTTTTTATCTCGAGAATTTATTAAATTAAGTAGCTTTGATACTTCTGAGATTTTATAAAATTTCTGCATTATTAATTATTTAGATCTTCATTTAACTTTTTTGAAGCAGTAAAACTCAAAGCTTTTCTTGCTGTAATTGTGTAGATTGTATTATTTTTTGGGTTTCTGCCCAATCTTTCATTTTTGGATATTGTTTTAAAAGTACCAAAATTTTTAATATTAACAGTTCTTGCTCGCATCAGTTCTTTTAATATTTGAATTAAACTATCGGTTATTGATAATGAATAAGAATTTGAAAGACCTAATTTATCACTTAAATTTATTGAAATATCTTTTTTTGTATAATTAATTCTTTTTTTCTCTATCATTTAAATGACTTAAATTATTTTTAATTTCCTGCATTAAATTACCTTTCATAATTTTATAACATAAGTCAATGGAATGATAAAATCCAATAGCGTCTGTCCCGCCATGACTTTTAACAACTGGCCCATTTAATCCTAAAAAAATTGCACCGTTGTATTTTCTTGGGTCTAATTTTGATTTAAACTTTTTAAGGGAAAAATAAGAAAAAACTAAAGATAATCTAGATATTATATTTTCCTTTAAAGATTCTTTTAAATTATCAACAACAAATTTTGCAGTTCCTTCTGCTGTTTTTAAAGCTATGTTCCCAGTAAAACCATCAGTCACTATTACGTTACTATCTCCATTCATAATTTGATTCCCTTCGATATAACCGTTAAAAATAAAATTTTTTTCACTATCAAGATCTTTTAATTTAACATAAGTTTTCTTGAGGATTTCTGTTCCTTTTATTTCCTCAGAACCAATATTAAGTAATGCCACTTGCGGTTTTTGATCTGGAAATATTGACTTAAATAAAGCTGCTCCCATTTCAGAAAAATCAACTAAATTATTTTCATCACATTCAATATTGGCGCCTAAATCTAACACAACACTCATTCCTTTTTTGCTTGGCCACAAACCTGCTAAAGCTGGTCTAGTTACATCACTCATCATTTTTAGTATCATTTTAGAAATTACAAAAAGAACACCAGTGTTACCTGCCGATAAACTAATGTCAGAGTTGCCATCAATCTGTGATTTTATTGAATTCCACATGCTTGTATTTTTGGAATTTTTTATAGCTGATAAAGGAGTTTCGTCGTCTGAAACTACCGAGTCTGTATGAAAAATTTCAACATTATCGTTTTTGATATTAAACTTAGATAAGTGATCTTTAATCCTATTTTCATCACCAAAAAGTTTAATTAAATAATCATTTCTATTATGATTTTTTTCCAAAAAAATGTTCAGGCCCTCAATATTTTTTTTAGGAGAATTTTCACCACCCATTGCATCAATGGCAATAGTAATTTTTTTTGTCATTTCAAATGATTAAATGTCTAAAATTTTCTTACCGTTGTAGTAACCGGATTTTAAATCTATATGATGAGAAAGTTTATACTCACCACTTTTTTTATCTTCAACAATGTTAGAAGAAACAAGTTTATGATGAGATCTTCTCATTTTTTTTTTAGATACTGATGTTTTTCTTTTTGGTACAGCCATTATTTATCCTTAAATATTAATGCATCTTTTATCATGGTTTCAGGAGGAAGTTCAAAACAAAAATCATAAAAATTTACAAAATACTTAGCAAATAAGTCATATTTTTTGTTGTTTATTTCATTTAACTCGCCGAAATACTTTAAAACTAAATTTTTACTTATCTCAAATTTGTCTTTTCTTGTACTAATTTTTAATAAAATATCATAGAAAATTTTGTTTAAATCTTTCATTTTTTTATTAACAGCAACATCACCTTGACCTAATTCTCTTAAATTATTTTCAATATTTTGAAATAGAGAGTCATATGATTTTTGAGAAAATTTAATATTTTTATATTTGTGTACAATTAGTATTACTGAGAAATGGAAAAACATCAAATATATCCTTGATTCAAAAACATCTTTAAGACCTATTTCTTTATAAAAATATAAATTTCGAGACAACTTCAATAATGTGTTATAAAGAAGAGTATTATGTTTTTTAATATTAAATATCATTTAATTAATTTAGCATTCTTATTATTTATTTTAGTAGGATGTCAATTAAAAGATCCAGATAAAAACCATGGTATTCTATTTCTAGAGAATAGATCTAAAACATTAATTGTTAAAAAAACAAATAAAAACGATATTGTAGAGGTATTGGGTCAGCCACACTCTAAATCATTTGATAATGATGATATTTGGATATATTTAGAAAGAACTTTGTCCAAAGGAAAATACCACAAACTTGGAAAACATGTTTTAAAAACCAATAATGTTTTAGTTTTAAATTTTGATAAATATGGAATTCTTAAAGATAAAAAAATTTACAACAAAAATGATTTAAACAAAATGAATTTTTCAAAAAATAAAACAGAAAATCAATTAAGTAAAAAAAGCTTTGTTGAGTCTTTTTTATCAAGTCTTAGAGAAAAAATGTATAGAGATAAATAGTATTAATGAGCAATGACTGCCAAAAGTAATAAAGCTACTATATTTGTAATCTTTATCATTGGATTTACAGCAGGGCCGGCAGTATCTTTATAAGGATCACCTACCGTATCACCAGTAACAGCAGATTTATGTGCTTCAGAACCTTTTCCTCCAAAGTTACCATCTTCTATATATTTTTTTGCATTATCCCATGCCCCACCACCAGCCGTCATGGAAATAGCAACAAATAAACCTGTAATTATTACTCCAAGTAACATTGCGCCTAGTGAAGATAGAGCTGCTTCCATACCCGCAATATTAAAAATTACTAAGTATAAAATTATTGGAGATAAAACTGGAAGTAATGATGGGATGATCATTTCTTTTATTGCAGCTTTTGTTAACAAATCTACTAGTCTTCCATAATCAGGTTTCCTTTTTCCTTTCATAATTCCAGGAATTTTCTTGAATTGTCTTCTAACTTCAATCACAACTGAACCACCTGCTCTCCCTACAGCTTGCATACCCATAGAACCAAATAAGTAAGGAAGCATACCGCCAATTAATAACCCTGCAACAACAAATGGATTTGATAAATCAAATGTTACGTCAACACCTGCTAAAGCAGACTCTTTAACATTTGAAAAATATTTAATATCTTCAGTATAAGCAGCAAACAAAACCAGAGCACCTAAACCGGCAGAACCAATAGCGTAACCTTTTGTTACAGCCTTAGTAGTATTACCTACAGCATCAAGCGCGTCTGTGGTTTTTCTCACGTTTTTCGGTAGTTTAGACATCTCAGCTATTCCACCAGCGTTATCAGTAACAGGTCCATAAGCATCTAAAGCAACAACCATTCCCGTTAGAGCTAGCATTGCTGTTACAGCGATAGCTATACCATAAAGACCTGCTAAACTATTCGTATACAATATTCCTGCTACAATAATAAGAGCAGGAATGGCTGTAGCCTCCATCGAGATTGCCAATCCTTGAATTACATTAGTTCCGTGACCTGTAGTTGATGACTTTGCTACTGATTGTACAGGTCTGTAATTTGTACCTGTGTAATACTCTGTAATAAATATTAATAATCCTGTAATTAAAAATCCAACTATCCCACAAATATAAAGATCTAATCCTGTAAAAATTGCTCCAGCATTATTATTGTAAGTACTTTTTAATCCTACAATAGCATCTGTAACTGGATACATAATGATTAAAGATGTTAAAGCTGTTACTAAAAACCCTTTATACAAGGCACCCATTATACTTTTGCTTTTTCCTAATTTTACAAACCAAGTACCAATAATAGATGTGATTATACAAGCCCCTCCAATAGTTAATGGGTAAATCATTAGATTGTAATCTTGTGGAGAGAAAATTGAGGCTAAAACCATTGTTGCAACTATTGTGACTGCATAGGTTTCAAATAAGTCAGCGGCCATTCCAGCACAGTCACCCACATTATCACCTACATTATCAGCTATGACTGCAGGGTTTCTAGGATCATCCTCAGGTATACCAGCTTCCACTTTACCTACTAAATCCGCGCCAACGTCAGCGCCTTTTGTAAAAATACCTCCTCCTAATCTTGCAAAAATAGAAATTAAAGATGCTCCGAAGCCAAGAGCAACCAAAGCATTAATGATTTCCCTATTATCTACATTAAGATTAATTAAGATTATATAATATAGTGTTATAGCTAATAACGCTAACCCAGCAACCAAAAGACCAGTAATTGCTCCAGATTTAAAAGCTATAGTCAGGCCAGACTGCAAACTTAATCTAGACGCTTCTGCAGTTCTTACATTAGCCTTAACAGAAATTAACATTCCAACATATCCAGCTACTCCAGATAAGAATGCACCAATAAAATATCCTAAACCCACTAAAAAATTAAAAAAATACGTTACTATTATAAGAACTATTAAACCAACAACTGCTATTGTTTTGTACTGTCGATTTAAATACGCTTTTGCACCAATTTGAATGGCTTCCGCAATTTCCTGCATTTTTGAATTTCCAGCACTAGCAGCGAGAATTTGACCTGATAATAAATAGCTATAAGCAACAGCGATTATTCCTGTAAAAGAGATTAAATATAATAGTTCTAAATAATTATTCATTTTAAAATGGATAGATGCCAAAAATATTAAAGAAAGGCAAGTTAAAGTTATTATAACTTGGTACCAAAAAGTCTTAATTTCAATGATTTCTTATTAATTTTGATAATTTATCCAAAACAGCATTAAGATAGTTAATCTGAGCTTTTTCTAAGAAAAACTCAGAGGCTTTAACATATTCGTGTATAATTACATTCTTTGGAGTATTATGTTTAAATAAAAATTCAAAAACAGCTGAAAATAAAATTATCTTCAACAATTTATCAGTTTTTTTTAAATCAATATCTTTATTTAGATGTTTAATAACAGTTTCCTCTATCAAATCTATTCTTTCAAGTGTTCCAGAAACTACATCTTTAATATATTTTTTATATTGACTTTTTGGATACTCAATTTCAACATCAGGATTCATTAAAAATCCATAAATTTTCTGGATAACCTTCACTCTAGGTGAAGAACTTTTATGAATTTTTTGGTTCATTTTTAAGAAGAGCTACAAGTGCATCTGCAGCTTCTTTACCTTTATTAATTTTTTTTGAATTTTGTGAAATTGAACTTCGTTGAATGGCTTGGCGCATATTTAAACAAGTAATTATTCCATTTGTTATAGGTTTGTTGTAATCAACTGATATTCTAATAATCGCATCAAAAGCAGATCTTGAAATTAAATCAAAATGAGGAGTTTGACCTTTAATAACACAACCTAAAACTAAGAATGCATCAAATTTTTTGACGAATTTTTTTAAAGTAAAAGGTATTTCAAAAACCCCAGGTATATTTATTGTTTTGTACTGTATATTATTTCTTTTTAGTATTTTTTGAGCAGATAAAGACAACCTTTGGCAGATTTTCTTGTAATAATTTGCATTTATAATTAATATTTTTTTCATTTAATAATTTCTTGCTTAGTTATTTTTAGTCCAAAACCTTCTAATCCAATTATTTTTTTTCTAGTTTTTGTAACAAGTATCATATTTTTCACTTTTAAATCTTTAATAATTTGAGCTCCTATCCCATAATAACGTAAAATTACATTGTCATTCTCTTTTTTATCAATTTTATCGTTATTAATTATAATTATGATAAAATTATTGAATTTTGATAGATATCTTAAAGATTTACCAACTTTTTTATCTTTTAATAGAAGTTTAAGACTCTTTAGTTTGGTAGATATAACTCTCACTCTAATTGCTTTTTTAGGATTTATACTCCCTTTCTTGATAACAAAATTCTTAGATTTATTTAATTTATTTTCATAAACTAAAAAATCAATAAATTTTTTTTTTTTAATTTGATGCGTTTTATTAGATAGTTTCTGAATTAATTTTTCATTTTTAAGTCTGTATGCAATTAAATCTTCAATAGAAGCAATTTTAATTTTATGTTTAATTGAAAAAGCATAAAGGTCTTTGAGCCTAGCCATTCTGCCATCCTCATTCATTACTTCACATATAACTGCACTTGGATTTAACCTGCTTAACTTTGAAATATCTACTGATGCTTCTGTATGACCTGTTCTCTCTAGAACACCACCGGGTCTTGCTACCAATGGAAATACATGACCAGGTGATACAATGTCTTTTCTTTTGGTTTTAGGATTAATCGCAACTTTAATTGTTTTTGCTCTATCGTAAGCTGAAATACCTGTAGAAATTCCTTTTTTTGCTTCTATTGAAATAGTAAATGCTGTCTGCATCCTTGATTTATTTGTTCTTGACATTAAAGGGAGTTTTAATTTTTCTATTTGAGATTTGGACAAGGCTAAACATATTAAACCCCTTCCATGTTTAGCCATAAAGTTGATACTATTCGAATTACACTTTGATCCGGGAATTATCAAATCACCCTCATTTTCTCGATCTTTGTCATCAACTAGAATAAACATTCTTCCTTTACGAGCGTCTCTTATAATTTCTTTTATTGGTGAAAAAACTTTTCTATTGATCATTTCTTAATTTTCGCCATATATTTACTAAAAATATCTATCTCAATATTAACTAATTGTTTATTTTTTAAATTTTTTAAATTGGTAAGTTTAAGTGTATGAGGGATTACATTAATTTCAAAATTATCTTTAAAAACTTTTGAAATTGTCAAAGATACTCCATTAATAGAAATAGAAGCTTTTTCTATTAACGATTTATACAAATTTTTTTTTGCTAATTTAAATTTAATTATCCAAGTTTTTTCTATAATTTTAATACTTTTAACTTTTGCTGTTGTATCAACATGGCCTTGAACGTAATGGCCAGATATTTTTTGACCATGTAATAGAGACTTTTCTAAATTAATTATTTTACCAATTTTTGCATTTTTGAAATTAGATCTTCTAATCGTTTCTTTTGATAGATAGAACAAAAAAGATCTTTTTTTTATTCTAATTAAGGTCAAACAAACACCATCGCAGCAAACTGACTCTCCTATATCGTTTTTATTGAATTTGATGTTAGATTGTATTTCTATAACCAGACTACCTTTAATATATCTAGCGCTTTTTTTTATGCTTTTTATAATACCCTGCTTATAAATAATGCCATTAAACATTTTTAATTTTTACCTTAAACAAATTATCATTATGAAGGTTTACTTTGATTCTATGATTAAGTTTTAATTTTTTAATATAGTAATTAGTA
>CABYXR010000010.1 GCA_902522955.1 uncultured Pelagibacteraceae bacterium | reverse complement strand
AAAAATGAAAAACATACAAATAGCTGGCTTAAAAAATAATATGCCCAGTCTTGATTTCCAAAAATTTGATAAAAAATTTCTACAATAAAAGCACTTAAAGGTGGATGTTTATTAAATCCCCAATCTAAGTTACTTCCCCATGCTAAAGCCTCTATAGTATCTAAGGGTAAGTTAATATTTGTAATTGATGGAACTAAAGTCCAAATAAATAGATGGAGAATTAAAAATATTAGGAAAATGTTATATATATTTTTTTTTTCACTCATTTGGCTAAATTAATACAATTTAAAGACTATTGACACGACTAAATTCAAACATATACTCCCCCAAAATTCTATAAATGCTTAAAAAAAAAACACCTAAAAAAAAGTATATTCCTAATTCTAAAGAAAAATATATGTGTGCAAAACATAAGAAATTTTTCACTGAGGAATTAATAAATTGGAAAAAAGATATAATCAAAGCAAACAATCTTGGTAATTTACTTAATTCTTCGGATGATAATGTTTCATCAGCCGATATTGTTGATCAAGCATCTTCCTACACTGACAAAACCGTCGAGATGAAAGCTCTAAATAGAAGTAGAAAACTTATTTCGAAAATTAACGCTGCTCTTCAAAGATTAAAAAACAATACATATGGCTATTGTGAAGAGACTGGAGAGCCAATAGGCTTAAAAAGATTAATGGCTAGACCTGTGGCAACGCTTTCTATCGAAGCTCAAGAAAAACACGAAAGAGATGAAAAAATTTTTATTGAAGATTAAGGTTTAGGAATGCTGTCGCCTTTTTTTAATAAATCATATCCTTTTTGAACAGCTTTTCTTTTTGAAATTTCTTCGTACCATCTTGTTAAATTTTTAAATTTTTTTAGTCCGATATCATGCCAATTATGTCTAGCTATCCAGGGGAAAGTAGCAATGTCAGCAATTGTAAAATCTTTTCCGACTAAATATTTCGAAATTTCGAGTCTCTCATCTAAATCTTTGTAAATTTGAGCAGCAATTTTAAAGTATCTTCTTTCACCGAATTCACTTTTTCCAGGATTATAGTGGTGAAATTGATGATGTTGTCCTAACATAGGTCCTACGTAAGCCATTTGTCCCATTAGCCACTGGTTTATTTCTGTTCTTTGATTTTTATTATAAAACATTCCACTCTTTTCTCCTAAGTACATTAAAATTGCACCGGACTCGAAAAGACTTTTATTTGCATCATGATCGATAATGACAGGTATTTTTTTAAAAGGACTTAACTTTTTAAATTCTGGTTTAAATTGTTCATCTTTAAATAAATTTACTTTTGTTACTTTATAATCGAACTCAATTTCTTCTAACATAATTGATATTTTTTTACCGTTCGGTGTATCAGCTGTTAAAAGCTCGATCATTTTTTTCCAAGTCTGTCTTGGATAATTTTTGAAGAAGTTGTAAACTCAAATCTATATTTTTCATTGGGACGTGCTCTTTTAAAGCATTCAACTGAAGCCAAGGCCACTTCATGAAATCCTGATAAAATTAATTTCAATTTTCCTGGATAGGTGCAAATATCACCAACAGCAAAAATACCTCTTTTATTTGTTTCAAAATTTTCAGAATTTACTTTTATAGTTTTTTTATTCATGTTCAGTCCCCACTCAGCTATTGGACCAAGTTTCATGACTAATCCAAAAAAACTCAATATTATATCTGTATTAATCTTTTCAGTTTTGCCGTCTTCATATTTAATAGTTATTGATTTCAAATTCTTATCTCCTTCAGCTGACTCTAATTGACAAGGAGTTTTGATTGAAAGTTTGCCGTCTTTCTCCAATTTTTTAATTTCATTTAAAGTGTGGATAGCACCTCTAAACTCATTACGTCTATGAATTAAAATTATTTTTGAAAACTTAGAAAGTTCTAAAGCCCAGTCTAAGGCCGAGTCCCCTCCTCCAAAAATTGAGATATTTTTATTTTTTAAGTCATCTTTATTTTTTACTGAGTAAAATAAAGACTTTCCCTCAAATTTTTCAATATCTTTTAGTGTTAGTTTTCTAGGCTCGAAAGATCCTACCCCGCCAGCAATTATTATATTGGGAGCTATAAATTCGTTTTTATTGTTAGTTTTTACAAACCAATTACCATTTTTTTGCTGAACTTCATCTACTCGTTCATTTAAAAAAAACTTAGTTTTAAAAGGTTTGATTTGTTCTAATAATTTATTTGTTAACTCTTCACCAGTGCATTCCGGAATACCAGGAATATCATAAATTGGTTTGTCTGGATAAAGCTCTATACATTGTCCTCCTGCTTTATCTAAATTGTCAATTACAACTGCGTTAAGGCCCTTTATGCCTAGTTGATGAACTGCAAATAATCCAACAGGACCAGCTCCAATGATAATAGCATCTTTTTTAACCATTAAGATTGTTTCTCAGGTGTTGTAACTTGAAGTCCATCTAGCTCATCACTGACTATCAGTTGACAACTAAGTCTACTGTTTTTTTTTGGTTCAAATGCCATGTCAATCATATCAATCTCTCCATCTTCTGATTTAGGAAGTTTATCTAACCATTTTTCTTCGACATAAACATGGCAAGTCGCACATGCCATAGACCCTCCGCAATCAGCATCTATCCCAGGTATATCGTTCTGAATTGCTCCTTCCATTACAGTAAGACCATTTTCAACTTCTATTGTTTTGGAATTTCCTTGTTGATCTGTATATGTGATTTTTGCCATCGTAGTATATATAAGTATAAAAAGAAAAAGGGCAAGTATGTAAAACATACCTGCCCTTTTTTTATAAATTATTATCTATTATCTAGATGCTAATCTTGTGTTTTGCATTGCTGCTGCCCAGATTACTAGACCAAAAGCGATCTTGTTAATAAAGTCAGCTAAGTTGTAAATTATATTCAATGCATTTGCATCTACGCCACCAGTTAGGTAACCAAACACATATCCTAAAGGATATATTGCCCAACCAATAGTTACGATTATTCTCATAGCACTGAAAGCGGTTGACATAGCTTTGTTACCAGCTTTTGCCGCCATAGTTCCAGCTTCTCCTGAGAATATTTCAAACAAGATGTAGATCCATCCAGCCATTCCGATTACGAAACCTACAAATGGTTGAATATAACCAGCTTCACCTAAGTATCCACCGATTAACATTACTAGTGAACCAATTAATAGTTTCCAGAATATTGAGCTTGGCACTTTTCTTACAGCTGCCAAGATTAGATAGAATTCTACCATTTGAAGTGGCACAGTGATTAACCAGTCAATATATCTGTATACTGTTGGCGTATCACCTGTAGTCACCCAAACTTCTCGCATGTACATATAGTGGATGAACGCAACACCAGTAACTAGTCCAGCTACTGAAATTGATGTTCTCCATGATGCTGCTACAGTTCCTCTTTCAGCGAAAAAGAATACAGTAGTTGCAATCATACCCATTGACACAAGCCAGAAAGATATTCCTACGAAATCTCCTGTCTCAAGCATGGGCGTCGCTGCGTTAGCTGAGCTAGTAATACCTAAAGCGGCAACTGCTGCTAATGCAATTAGACTTAATTTTCTCATGAAAACCTCCCTCGTTAGTTAGTTTTCTATTAGTTTATATATAAACTACTCGGACAAATAAGCTAATCGCTTACTACCGAGTAACTTGGCGGAACCATAATAAATATTACAGTTACAGTGAAGTGTTTTTTTGTCCAAAAAACCCTGTTTTTATTGGATTTTCTGTTTTTTTTTGGGGATATTTATGGAATACTCAGAAAAATTTAACTTTTTTAGGAGAACGATTTGAGTCGAAAATACCAGGAAATTTATGATAATTCGATAAATAATAGAGAAGATTTTTGGCAAAAAATTTCTGAAGACATATTTTGGTACAAAAAACCTACAAAAATTCTTAATTCTAGCAATCCTCCATTTTATAAATGGTTTGAAGATGGAATAACTAACACTTGTTACAATGCTTTAGACCATCACATTGATCAAGGTAGAGGTGAAAAGTTAGCTATAATCTATGATAGTCCTATAACTGGTATTCAAAAAAAAATTTCGTATAAAGAATTAAGAGAGAAAGTAGCATTATTTGCAGGTGCTTTGAAAAAACAAGGAGTTAATAAAGGCGATAGAGTAATAATTTACATGCCAATGATTCCTGAAGCAGTGATCGCGATGTTAGCGTGTGGAAGAATTGGTGCAGTACACTCAGTGGTATTCGGTGGTTTTGCAGCTAATGAATTGGCAAGTAGAATAGATGATTCAAAGGCAAAATTAATTATTTCAGCATCTTGTGGTTACGAACCTGGCAGAACAGTGCATTACAAACCTTTAGTTAATAAAGCTATCGAGCTAGCTAATCATAAGCCAGAAAAATGCATCATTTATCAAAGAGAAAAAGATAAAGCAGAATTAAATTCCTCAATAGATATTACTTGGGAAGATGCGCATAACGATGTTCAGCCAGCTGAATGTGAAAAAATGAATGCCAATGACTATGCTTATATACTTTATACTTCAGGTACTACTGGATTACCAAAAGGAATCGTTAGAGATATCGCAGGTCATATAGTTGCATTAAAATGGACAATGAAAAATATTTATAACATTAATCAAGATGACGTTTGGTGGTCAGCTAGTGATATTGGCTGGATCGTAGGTCATTCTTATATTGTTTATGCACCTTTGTTTTATGGATGTACTACTGTTTTATTTGAGGGAAAGCCAGTAGGCACTCCTGATGCTGGAGTTTTTTGGAGAATTATTTCAGAACATAAAGTTAAATCATTATTCACTGCACCAACAGCTATTAGAGCAATTAAAAAAGAGGATCCAAACGGTGATTTCTTTAAAAAATATGACTTAAGTAAGTTTGAAAAACTATTTCTTGCTGGTGAAAGAGCTGATCCTGATACAATTAAGTGGTTTGAAAAACTTTCGGGTTCTCCAGTTATAGATCACTGGTGGCAAACAGAAACGAGTTGGGCAATAACATCTGATTGTACTGGTATAGAGTCTTTTCCTGTAAAATATGGTTCTGCATTCAAACCAGTTCCAGGTTACGATTTAAAAGTATTAAATTCCGAGGGTAAGGAAGTGGGTCCAGGAAAAATGGGTGATATTGTAGTGAAACTTCCTCTACCTCCTGGAACTTTTCCAACACTTTGGGGTGCCGACAAAAGATATGAAGAAAATTATATGTCAACATACCCTGGCTATTATTTAACCTACGATGCAGGTCATATTGATGAAGATGGATATGTTTGGATAATGTCAAGAACTGATGACATAATTAATGTTGCTGGGCACAGACTTTCTACTGGTGCAATTGAAGAAGTTTTAGCTGAACATAAAGATGTTGCAGAGTGTGCTGTTCTTGGCATTGCTGATAAATTAAAAGGTCAACTACCAATTGGATTACTTGCTCTAAAGGCCGGAGTAACAAAAGATAAAAAAGAAATAATCTCTGAATGTATAAAAATGGTTAGAGATAAAGTTGGTCCTGTCGCTGCTTTCAAGATTGCGATTGTAGTTAAAAGATTACCTAAAACCAGATCTGGAAAAATATTGAGGGGAACTGTAAGAAAAATTGCGGATAATGAGCCCTACAAAATGCCTGCAACAATTGATGATCCTGCCATTTTAGATGAAATTAAATCTGACTTAATTGAAAATAAGATATTAAAAGCTTAAAGGTCTTCCTTGAGCCTTGGAAACTATCTTTCCATCAGACATTACTATAATACCGTTAACTATAGTTGCTACAGGAAACCCTTTTACTTTATAATTATTAAATGGAGTCCATCCACACTTACTTACAATCATCTCATCTTTTATAATTTGCTCTTTATTCATATCCACTATGGTCAAATCAGCATCAAAGTTTTCTTTGATAAAGCCCTTGTCTTTAATTCCAAATATCCTACATGGATTTTCGCACATTAATTTTATTAATTGTTCTAAAGAAAGTTTGTTATTGTTTACATGATCTAGCATTACTGGAAAAATAGTCTGCACTCCTGGCATTCCTGAAGGTGAATTAGGATATTCTTTTTGTTTATTTTCTTTAGTGTGGGGTGCATGATCTGAACCTAGAACATCTACAATATTATTTTTTATAGCTGTCCATAATCTGTCATAATGGTCCTTTGTTCTTAAAGGAGGGTTCATTTGAGCGTATGTTCCTAGTTTATTATAGCAGTCTGGTGCATAAAGAGTTAAATGTTGAGGTGTAGTTTCAAAGGTTACATTTTTTTTGTGCATTGCTAAAAAATCTACCTCTTCTTTGGTCGTCACATGCAACACATGAATCTTCTTATTATATCGTTCTGCAATTTTAACGACTCTTCGAGTTGAGGACATAGCTGTCTCACTATTTCTCCATTCAGGATGCGAATGGACGTCCCCTTTTTTAATAAATTTTTTTCTTAAATTTAGTATTTCTTCATCTTCTGAATGAATTGAAACTACTCTATCAGCTTTTGAAATTACTTTTTCAATGTCTTCTTCTTTATCAACTAATAAATTTCCCGTTGATGACCCGGCGAAAAGCTTAATTCCACAACATCCTTTTAAGTTTTTAAGTTGGGAGAGTTGTTCTGTATTTTCAGGTGTTGCTCCAAAATAAAAAGCATAATTACTATGCATCCTGTATTTAGCTAGTTGAAGTTTTTTTTCAAACTCTACCAAATTAGAAGTAGGTGGATTTGTATTTGGCATTTCAAATAAAGCAGTAACTCCTCCTAAAACAGCAGCTCTACTTCCACTCTCTAAATCTTCTGCGTCTGTTGATCCTGGTTCTCGAAAATGAACTTGAGTGTCAATTATTCCAGGAAGTATAATCTTATTCGTAGCATCAAAAACCTTAGAGCTATTTAATTCAATTTTGCCTATTTTCTTAATTTTCTTTCCAGATAACCCTAGATCTGTTTTGACTAATTCTCCATTTATATAGCAAGAACCATTTTTTATGATGAGACTATAATTATCAGACATATTTTAAAAATTTATTATAATATATACTCTATTAACATGGAAAAAGACCAGATTATTATTTTAGAAAATAGAGGGTTAATATCTATTGCTGGAGAGGACGCTAAAGAATTCCTTCAAAATATAATTACAAACGATATAAATAAAGTGTCTAAAACTAGTTCAGTTTTTGCAGCATTATTAAGCCCTCAAGGTAAATATCTATTTGATTTTTTTGTAATTAAAAATGATGAAGGCTATTTACTTGATTGTAATGGAAGCTCAGTTAAAGAACTTGTCGAAAATTTATCTAAATACAAAATAAGATCAAAAGTAGATATACAAGATTTGTCTTCAAACTTCGTTGTGGGAGTAATAAATTTCGAAAATTTCAAAATAATACAAAAAGAGTTGGGCAAACAAGAAACAACCCTTGAATTTAGAGACAGTCCAATTTTTGTCGATCCTAGGGATAATGATTTAGGCGCAAGAATAATATCTCCCTTAGAAAAAATTTATTTAACAGTAAAGAAACTTAATTTTAAAATTGTAGAAAATAAGTCTTATCTTGAAAAGGCTTTCTTTAAAGGAATTCCAATTGAAGGTTTAAATAATTTGCAAAATCAATTATTTGGGCTTGAAATTAATTTTGAAAAATTAAATGCAATTGATTTTAAAAAAGGTTGTTATGTTGGACAGGAAAATACCGCTAGAATGAAATTAAAAAATAAAATTAGAAGACAATTAATGTCTATTAAAACTAAAAAAAGTGTAAAAATCGGTGACGAAATAAAATATAACGATAATGTTATTGGTAAAATTTTGATTGATAAGCCATACCCATTTGCGCTTATAAAATTATTTGACCCAGAATTTTCTGTGTTTAAAAATAAAACTCTTAAAATAAATAATGACAATGCAGAAATAGTTTCATGAAAATAATCAATAAAAGCTTTAACTGGTCCTGTAAAAATACATGGAATATCAGTGCAAAGAATACATTTTGGTGTTTACTTGGATGTTCTATTGGTGATTTTGGAACTATTTTATTTTTTCAATTAACAAAAATTCCTTTTCCTGTTTTGGTAATTATGATTCTAGCTATAATCAATGGGATTATTACAAGTATAATTTTAGAAACAATTATTTTATTAAGACAAAATTTTTCACTTAAGTTAGCTTTTAAAACAGCTATTGGGATGAGTTTAATTTCTATGATAAGTATGGAAATTGCTATGAATACTACTGACTATTTCCTTACAGGAGGAGCTATTTTAACTTGGTGGGTTGTGCCAATAATGTTAACTGTTGGATTTATTACACCATGGCCGTATAATTATTGGAGATTAAAAAAATTCAACGAAGCTTGCCATTAAGTAATTTTACTTAAAATTTTATCCTTAAAAACAAAATGATGAACAATTACTGCAAGAATGTGAAGGGTTACTAGAGCTAATAATAAGTAATTAGCATAAATATGAACTTCGTAATATGCATCCGCTAAAACGAAATTATCTTTTTTAAATCCGTATTTAAAAAATATAAAATTAAGTGCTTCTCCCATATAAAGTTTCTTAAGAATTCCAGAAATAGTTATGGTAAAAATGCATAAATAAAGTAAAAAATGGTTGGCCTTTCCTATTAAGACTTGTCCTTTGAAAAAACTTTTTGTTTCAGATGGGCTTGGGTTGAAGAATTTCCAGATTAGTCTAAATAAAGTTAAATAAAATACGGTTATGCCTATAAGGATATGGATATTTTCAAGTTCAATTCTTTCATCAGAAAATTCAAGCCCAACTAGATAAAATCCAAAAGGAACCTGGGCTATTAAAACAATAAATGTTACCCAATGGAACAATTTGGCTAATATCCCATACTCATAATTTGTATTAATGAGTTTCATTATATATATGTTTTTAAAAAAAAATTCATTTAAATCAAGTATACTATTACTATTAATAATATCCTTTTTTTATATCTTAAACTTTGTCACAGATAAAAAAGAAGCATTAGCTAATACTAACATCAAGCAGAATGTTGAGGTTTTTAAAACTCCTTCATGTGGATGTTGTTATGGTTATGTTTTATTTTTAGAAAAAGAAAAATTCAAAGTAAAACAAACAGATATGAGAAGTCTTCATACAATAAAACAAAAATATAAAATTCCAGTAGAAATGCAGTCTTGCCATACTACTATAATGGGCAAATATTTTATAGAAGGTCATGTTCCGATGGAAGCGATAAATAAATTGTTAAAAGAGAAACCTGAGATTGATGGTATAGCTTTGCCAGGAATGCCTAATGGCACACCAGGAATGCCGGGAGATAAAGACGAGCCTTATGTAATTTATCAACTTATTGACGGGAAATACTCAGTATTCATGACAATATGAATTTAATGAGACAAAAGACAGAAATTATAAAAATACTTATTATCATTTTTTCTTTAAGCTTCTCTTTCTCTGCCAACGCTCAAAATGTAGAGGAAATTATTAAAGGTAGAAAGGCAATGTTTAGTGAAAACTATCAAAATGCAAAAAGAATATCTATTTTATTAAAATCTAAAAAAATTGAAGAGGCAAAACCTTTAATGAAAAAAATTTCAGAAAATTATAAAAAATTATTAGATTATTTTCCTGAAAATACAAAAGAAGGTTTTAAAACGGAAGCGCTACCAAGTATTTGGGAAAACAAAAATGAGTTTAATGATTTAATGCAAAAAGCATCAGACGATATGATTAAACTTACTAAAGCAATTGAAACCGCAGACGACCTAAGAGCAGTACAAAAAGAATTGATGTGGGGTAATTGTACTGCATGTCATAGTAGATTTAGAGCACCACATTAAACTTAAAAGCATTAAACAATCTTGCCATTGATTAATAATTCAAGTAAAAATATAATTTATTGCACTATAAATGTTTAAATTGTAATTTAAAAATTTAATGAATTTGAAAAATTTTTTATTTATTTTAACTCTTTTGTTACCAAGTACAAATGCTTATGCTTACCTGGATCCAGGAACAGGAAGTTTAATACTTCAGGCTATACTAGGTGCTATAGCTGCAATTGGAGCTTACATTACATTATACTGGAGAAAATTTAAAAATTTTTTAGATAAAGTTTTTAAAGTGAAAAAAAAGGATTAATTAAAAAAAATTATCTAATTTGTTGGTTTTAAATTATGGAAAACAAAATTGTTTATATCGCTTTATCAGCAGATATTCTTCATGAAGGCCACATCAATATTATTAATACTGCCAGTAAATATGGTAAAGTTATAGCTGGTCTTTTAACTGATACGGCCATTTCTTCTTATAAAAATATACCCACTCTTAACTATAAACAAAGAGAAATAGTTTTAAAAAATATTAAATTAGTAAAAAAAGTGATCCCTCAACACACTTTAGATTATAGACCTAATTTAAATTTGATTAAGCCAGATTTTGTTGTTCATGGAGATGACTGGAAAACTGGACCTCAATCTGAAACTAGAAAACAAGTAATTTCAACTTTAAAAAAATGGGGTGGAAAATTAATTGAACCAAAATATACAAAAAATATTTCGTCTACAGCCATTAAATCAAAATTAATAAATCTTTCTCCAAATAATAGAGTTTCAATTCTTAAAAGACTATTAAACACGAAAAAAATTGTAAGAGTTTTGGAGTCTCACAGTCCATTATCAGGATTAATAGCTGAAAATGTAAATATTAGAAAAAAAAATAGCATTAAACAATTTGATGCTATGTGGTCTTCCAGTTTAACCGACTCTAGTCTTAAAGGTAAGCCTGATAACCAGGTGCTCGATTTTTCTTCTAGATTTAGTGGATTGGGCGACTTATTAGATGTAACTTCAAAACCTCTTATCTTTGATGCTGACAATGGAGGTCGGATAGAACATTTGTCGTATTCAATTAAAACTTTAGAAAGGTTGGGTGTTTCAGCGATTATGATTGAAGACAAAATTGGTTTGAAAAAAAATTCTTTATTTTCTGATCAGTCAGGCTCTAAACAGGACACAATTAAAGATTTTTGTAAAAAAATTCAGCTTATAAAAAAAGTGAGAAAATCTGAAGATTTTTTAATTGGAGCAAGAATTGAAAGTTTCATATTAGGAAAAGGTTTAAAAGATAGTTTAAAAAGAGCGAGTGCATATTCTGAAGCAGGAGCAGATTTAATTCTTATTCATAGTAAGGAAAAAACTCCAAAAGAAATTTTCTCTTTCTCAAAAATTTTTAGAAAATCTAAATATAGCAAACCTTTGGTATCTGTGCCCTCAACTTATTCCAAAACAAATGAAACAATGTTAATAAAAAATGGTTTTCAAATAGTTATATACGCAAATCATATGTTGAGAGCTGCTTATCCTGCTATGGAAAATGCAGCTATAAGTATTCTTAAAAATCAGAGATCTTACGAATTAGAAAACAAAATAAGCTCAGTTAAAAAAGTCATAAATTTAATCAAATAATAATGATATTTGTTGAAAACTTAATTAACACATTAAAGAAAAATAAAATAAATTTTTTTACAGGTGTTCCGGATAGTATTTTAACTAATCTATCAAAAAAAATTGAAAATTATTCAATTAAAAGACATGTAATAGCAACTAACGAAGGATCGGCTGTATCTATCGGGATAGGCCATTATCTTTCATCTAAAAAAATGCCTTGTATTTACTTGCAAAACTCAGGATTAAGTAATGCTATAAATCCTTTAATATCGATAGCTAGTCAAGAGGTTTACTCTATACCTTTACTGCTCATGATTGGATGGAGAGGTTCTCCGAATGTGCCTGACGAACCTCAACATAAAGCTAAAGGTAAAATAACTAGAAGCCTATTAAAACTTTTAAATATCAAATATTGTATTTTAAGAAATGAAACAGATTTATTGAGCCTTAAAAAAATTATTAAAGAAGCTCGCAAAAATAAAAAAATTGTAGCTTGTTTAATTGAAAAGGGTACTCTTAAGTCAAAAGTAAAACTTAAAAAAGATGTTGTTAAAAAATATATTTCCAGAGCAGATTTTATTGAGAAATTTTTAAAGTTTGTACCCGGTAATAGTAAAATTATATCAACTACCGGCTATACATCTAGAGAATTAATGGAATTAAGAAAAAAATTAAACAATAAAAACGGGCGAGATTTTTATATGGTAGGCGGTATGGGACATTCGATAAGCGTTGCTTTAGGTTATGCTCTCAACTCTAAAAGAAAAATTTTTTGCCTAGATGGAGATGGGTCAATATTAATGCACTTGGGACCAGTTAGAACCGTGGGCTTTATTAAAAATAATAATTTTAAACATATAATTTTAAACAATAATTCCCATGAATCTGTAGGTGGTCAGTTAACTAATGCTGCCGGTATAGATTTTAAAAAGTTATCTATTAGTGTTGGGTATAGAAATTTTTTTAAAATTAACAGTAAACATAATTTTCAAAAAATTATAAAAAAGTTCATGCAATCAAAAGGACCAAGTTTATTAGAAGTAAGAACAAAAAACAGCTCATTAAAGAATTTATCTAGACCAAAAAATTTAATTGAAATTAAAAAGAGATTCATGGAAAAATAATGGAAAATTTAAATTTCCCATCAACTAAAGAACTTCAATCTTTATTAAAGAAAGAAGAATTTAAAAAGATTATAATTATTTGTGGAGATAAATCTTTCAAAAGTTCTGGGGCAGAAACTTTTATCAAAAATTTATTATCTTCTTTTGATTGTGAATTTTTCTTCAAAAAATCAGCTTATCCAGATTTAAAAGAGTTGAAAGAAATTATTAATTTTTTAAAAAAATCTACTCCAGATTTGATTATTGCTATTGGGGGTGGTTCGGTCTTGGATTATGCAAAAATTGCGAACGTTTTAACTGACAGTAAAAATATTCAAGAGGAAATTACTAACGCTACTTATAATATTAATAAAAAATACGCTAAGTTAATAGCTATTCCGACAACTGCGGGATCAGGTGCAGAAGTTACTGCCAATGCAGTAATATATATTGATAAAATTAAATATTCAGTTGAAGGAGAAAAGTTAAAACCTGATTTTTTTTTTCTTTTTCCTGAATTAGTAGTAGTTGCCTCCAAAACTATTAAGGCTTCAGCAGGTTTTGACGCTATAGCTCAGGCAATTGAGTCTTTAATTTCAAAAAAATCAAATGAAAAAAGTGTAAAATTTGCTGAAAGATCTCTTCAAATATCATTTAAATATTTTTTGGATTTTTTGAACAAACCTAATCAAGAAAATACTTCTGCTATGTGTTTATCTGCCAATTTAGCAGGGGAAGCCATTAGTATTTCAAAAACTACAGCCCCTCATGCTGTGTCTTATCCATTTACATCAATATACAATATTAGCCATGGGCATGCAGTTTCCCTTACATTAAACCAGTTTTTAGAGTTTAATTATAAAAACATGTCAAAAGCTAACTGTAATTTTGATCTGGGTGGGAGGTATAATATTATGTTTAAAGCTTCAAATACAAAAAACTTTTTTAATTTTAACGAATTTATGAAAAATTTGAAAAAAAAAGCTAATTTAGAAAACGATTTTGGCAATTTAAATATTAATATGGAGAAAGATTTTCAAAATTTTATTTCAGGTGTAAATATTTTGAGATTATCAAATAACCCAGTCGAGTTAAAAAAGGAAGATCTAAAGAATATTATATTATCTAAATGATGAGCTTTTTTTCTCCTTTTTTTGGGTATTTGTCGTTTCTTAAAATAAAAAAATCTAAAGATTTAAAAAAAATAGTTTTTTTTTCAGAGTCTAGAAATTACAGAAATTATTTAAAAGATTTAATTAAAATTTTAGATGAGCAATCAGGAATAGAAATAATATATATTACTTCAGACTCAAAAGACACTGAGGAACTGTCAAAAAATATTAAACCTATCTATATTGGATCTGGGTTTTTTAGAATTCTACTATTTTCCCTAATTAATTGTGATATGGTAATAATGACACTTACAGATCTAGGAAATCACGAAATTAAAAAGTCAAAATTCTGTAAAAATTATATTTATATATTTCATTCATTAGTGAGCACACACAAATGTTATACTCACAAGGCTTTTAAAAACTATGATGTAATCTTATGTAACGGCGAGTATCAAAAAAAAGAACTTGAAGAAGCAGAAAAAGTTTTTAATTTCAAGAAAAAAAAAATTTTTAACACTGGTTATCTTTATTTAGAAAAATTAAATAGAGATAAAAATAAGTATAAGAACCAAAAAAAAATTTTATTTGCTCCGTCGTGGGGTAATTCTAAGAGAAATTTATTCGATGATTATGCTGAAATAATTATAGACAAATTAATTGAAAAAAAATTTCAAACAATATTACGAACTCATCCAGAAACTGTTAAAAGATCTAACAAATATTTAGAAATAATTGGAAAAAAATACTTATTGAATAACAATTTTGAGCTAAACACAGATTTAAGAAGTTTAAAATGTTTTGATGAGTCATCTGTTTTAATAACTGATAATGGGGGTGTTGCTTTAGAATATTTAATCGTGCAAAGAAAACCAGTCCTTTATATAGATTATTTAGAAAAAATTCATAATGAATATTTAGATAAAATTCGAATAGAAACATTTGAAGATAAAGTTAAAAAAGATATAGGCACAACAATTTCAGTAAAAGATCTAGACAAAATCGATCTTTTTTTAGAAAAAACAAAAGATAATTTTAATAAGAATTTAAATAAACTTGATGAATTATTATTTGAATTTGGTGTCGTTGTTAAAAATCAATCTCAAAATAAAAAGGATGTAATTTTGAAGTTACTTTCAAATTATTAGTATCTAATCTCTTTTAAATACTTTGCCGAAGTTTGGCTCATGTTCATAAAAAGTTTTAAATTTTATATCTTGTAGGTAGCTTAAATCTTTATTTCCTGCACAAATCAGAGCAAACCGAAGTATATTCACAATAGATTTTGGAGAATTAATATTTTCACATTGGGAAGGAACCTTATAAGAAAAAAAAGGGCTAAATCTACTTTCTTCAGGATCAATATTATTTTTTTTCATAATTTTATTTCCAAAAGACCAACCATGGTCTCCAAGAATAAAGACCATATTATTTTTACTTATATCATCAATTTTTCCAGTTAATTTACTTATAATATCTAGCAAACAATTATAAGCATTTGAATAATGTACCATCGCATGACTCTCTGAATTGTTATCCACTTGTAGATTATTTTGAATATTGCATTTGTTATCAAAAAAATATGGTGGATGAGGGCTTAGCACATGAATTAAATAAATTTCATTATCATTAAATTTTTTTTCAAAATTTATTAAAAAATTTATAGAGTCGCTGCTTGAGTTGTAATTAGGATAAAGATTAAATAAATGAATAAAAACGCTATCATAATAAAATAATTTTATCTTTGAGATAAACTTATAAACTCCTTTCGAATTAACACATTTAATATAATTATTATTTTGACAATAAGCCCATTGACTTCCCAACCAATAAAATTTTTTATTAGTTTTACGTAAAATTTTAAAAAAATTATTATCTTTCCTTTGATTTAAAATGAATGCAGGAAAAAAATTGTCTCTGTTATTGTATTTCTTACTTGTCTCAATAACAGGATAAGATCCTTGTAATAAAGATGCTACACTTAAATAAGTTACATTGTAATTGGTGAAAAAATTGTTTTTATAAATCAAATTATTATTTTTTAATTTATCAATTACCTTTTTTTTACTTACAATAATTCCTAATTTTTCCGCATATTCTAAATTCATCATTCCATCTAACACTATGAAAAATATTGCAGGTTCTTTTGAATCTTGCTTAATTAAATCAATATTTAAAGAGCTTAATTTTTCTATGTTTTTTTGGGAATTTTTACTTTCTTTTGGACTTATTTTGAAATTATAAAAATTATAAGAAAATAAAGATAATTGCAAAATAATATAAATTGATAAAAATCTAAGTAAAAAATTAAATAATTTTTTTTCTAATTTTAAAGATATATAGTAAAAAAAAATATAGATAAAAATAACTAATATATCATCTATTAAAAAATTTTTTTCATGCAAAGAATAGAAGAAATACTTAGCGTTTTTAAAATAAAATAATAAATATATAAAAATAGAATTGATCAAAAAAAAACTTCTAAAACTGATGAAGTTATTTAATAAAATCTTACGTATGAATAAACTAATTAAAAAAGTGATTAAAAGTAAAAATATTTGAGATAAGATTATAACATAAATATCTATATTTAAGATTTGAGGTAAATTTATTTCATTTAAAAAAGTAGCAACTGGGATAAAAAAAAGTAAAATAGATATTAAAATTGATAACTTATTTTGTGTTATCATAAATTACAAAGCGTTAAGCAACCTTGATAATGATGCCAAAATACCGTAACCACTTAATTCAATAAAAAGAATAATTAGGATTATTAGAATGATTCTTTTATATTTATAAAATAAATCCATAGTTTTAAGTATATACTAAGAGTTCTTAACAAAATCATTCTTTTTTGGTGCGGTCGGAGAGACTCGAACTCCTTGGGGCATTACCCGTTCCCCACTAACCACAACACTTTTTCCAAGAGTAGACTGTAATGAGCACAATATCAACACAGTCAGATCAGTTATTTAATTATCAAAAGAAAAGTATTTAGCTAATCTATCTTTATGTTTTTTGTAAAGTTGTTCGTCTATCAAATCCCAATACTTTTGTGATTTAGTATCAATTTTATCTTTTAATAGTTGTTCGTGGATTGCGTGAGCTTCACGTGTTAATAGTTTGTCCTTACCATACCAAACAAGATTAGCTTTTTCCCACTTAAGCAAGTTAGGTTCGTTAATAATTTTATTTAAATCAATTTTTTTCATTTCTTCCTTCTGATTAAATAAATTAAACCAGCTAAATTTATAAGACCTATAATTGATAAAAATATTAAATAAAGATTAGTAAAATTATCAGTGTCTTTTTTTTTCTTTTTTGATTTATTATGTTTTATAGGCTTTTTTTTGCATTGCAAAAAAGCACTTATTTTTTTTTGAGTTCCAAACTCCGTTAGCTTCAACTCGATAGTTCCTTTGCTTCTATTTATAACAAGTCTATTATTGTGTTTTTCAAAGCCATCTCTTTTTCTAAAACTAAGATCAGCAGGGCCGAAAAAGATATTATTCTCAGTTCCAGTTAATATATCGTATCCAGTCTTATGGATTAGAGTTTCACCATCTTTGCCCTCAGTAACGACGTTTAAAACTGTCGGATAACTAGAAACAAGAGACAGCTCTACAAATTTATTTATTTCAGTGCTTTTAAAAATTCCAAAATCTCCGTAAAAAAGTAAAAATTCCTTACCATCATTAATTTCTTTTTTTAACAAACTTGGGAAATTTTTCATCTCTTTAAACGAATTTCTCTCAAAGTGTTTATATTTGGGGTCAGTAATCTTTTTTATATAACATTCAGTTAAGTGAAAATGCTTAGCAACAACTGTGTTGTTCCAAAACAAACTGAGAGCTATGATTGCTAAAAGTTTTTTCATTGAACAAACTTATGTTTTTTCCATTGACCTTTTAGAATTTTTTCACCTTGTGTCATAGTGCCTGATCCATGCATTAAATTGTTTTTCCATTGACCAACATACACTCTGCCTGAGTTCCATTCGTAAGTACCATTACCATGCCTTGAAAATGCTTTTAACTGCCCTGTATATTTACCGTTTTCATAATTACAAACTATTTTTTCAATTTCAATTGGTGCATTACAATATTTGCTAGCTTTATAAATTTTATTACCTGCATACGTGAAATGAAGCACAACAATAATTATAATAAATGGAATTAGAGTAAGTCCAACTGTATATTTTTTCAATTTTTTGTTTTTTTGATTTTTTACAGAAAAAAAAGGTACGTAAAAAATAACTGTAATAATTATGAGGTATTCAATTAAATATGTAAAACTAAAAATGAAACCTGCATTTATAAAAATAACAATTGCTAAAGAGGCAATGAAAATATAAAGCAGTAAGCTTATTAAAATTACTACAGAATCCAGTGTAGAATCTTTTAATTTTGTAAAATGAAATACAGTATGAATTAGTGATAATGCTATTGCTAAATAATAGATATACAACAGAGGAGATGTTATAAACTGCATCATAATTAATTTTCCTTATTTTCTAATTCAATAAAATGACTCCTGATCTTCCCGTCAGAATAAAAAGTATAAATGTTATATTTTCCTTTTGCCACTTTAAACTCTAAAAATTTATTATTTTTTATTTTGTCCTTGATAAAATTATTGACATTAGAAGCTAATTTCTCTTTTTTATTAATTTCAGAGTCATTTACCCCAAAAAATATTAATTTATTGCTTTTAATTTTAAAATTAAATTCAAAAGATTCTTTTTTAGATTCAAGAGATGTTTCAAAAAAATCATTTGGAACCCAGTCCATTCCACAATTTATTAAAATACCAACAAACTTCTTATTTTTTTTTACAGAACGAATATCAGGTGTTAATCCGTCTTGATCGAAGTCTATCATAAAAATATCATCATTTATTTTATGACAACCAGAGAAACCACCGATTATTTCAGCTTTACCTATTCGTGTTATTTCAGTTACCTTCTTGAGATTGTTTTTATTATTTAAGGAATCTAGATCTGAAAAACTCAAAACTTCATTTTTTTCTATATCAATAGAATGGTTTGTAGATGAATATTCAGATTTTTTTTTTTTTGACTTAATATATACAGCTTTCATACACTACACATCTGAACACAGTGACGAGCACAATTCCAGCACAGTGAATCTAAAAAAGACGTGTTTTTTTAAAAATTTTTTTAAGTTTTCTATAAGTTTTTGGTGCGGTCGGAGAGACTCGAACTCTCACGGGAAACCCACACGCCCCTCAAGCGTGCCTGTCTACCAATTTCAGCACGACCGCTTATATATTATGCGACAATAAATGAATGACAATTTTAGTGCAACTTGATAGATTAGAATAAGTATGTCTGCACAAGAGCAATTAAATAGCAATACCGCGGAGATTTACAAAAAAATCTCCAGACACGTACCTGAAATTGAGTGGAAAATTCACGCTCCTTTAATAGAAAAAATTAATAAGCTTAAAAAAGAAAAAAATGCTGTAATACTTGCACATAACTATCAAACACCTGAAATTTACCATGGAGTTTCAGATATAGCTGCAGACTCTTTAGCTTTAGCTGTTGAGGCTTCAAAAACCTCTGCAGACATAATTATTTTATGTGGAGTTCATTTCATGGCTGAGACTGCAAAATTAATGAGTCCAGAAAAAAGGGTATTTATTCCTGACATGAAAGCTGGATGCTCACTGGCAGAGTCTTTGACAGGTGAAGATGTAAGATTATTAAAAAAAAAATACCCAGGAGTTCCTGTAGTTTCATATGTTAATACTTCTGCTGACGTAAAAGCTGAAACAGATGTTTGTTGCACTTCTGCTAATGCAGTAAAAGTTGTTGAGTCATTAAACACCAAAAAAGTAATATTTTTACCAGACCAGCATTTAGCAAACTATGTAGCAAAACAAACAAAAGTTAAAATTATTTCTTGGAAAGGTTCTTGTATAGTTCATGAACAGTTTTCAGCTAAAGAAATTAATGAAATAAGAAATAATAATCCTGGAATAAAAGTTATTGGTCACCCAGAATGTCCGAGCGATGTCTTGGATGCTTGTGATTTTGCAGGATCAACTGGTGGCATGATTGATTATGTTAAAAAAAACCAACCAAAAAAAGTTATGTTAGTTACGGAATGTTCAATGAGTGATAACGTTCAATCAGATAATCCAAATGTTGAATTTATAAAACCTTGCAACTTATGTCCTTATATGAAGAAAATTACTTTGGAAAAAATTTTAGATTGCCTTGAAAATGAGAAAAATGAGATATTTATAGAAAAAAAAATTGCAGACGCAGCCCGAATGTCAGTAAAAAAAATGGCTGAAATTGGTCGTTAGATCAGTGCAAAGATTAAATCAAAAATATATTAATTTTGTTGTTAAAAAAGCGCTGGAAGAAGATTTAAAGCCCAAAGGTGACATTACAACCAATCTAATAAGTTTTAAAAATAAAAAATCTAAAGCAAAGATTATTGCTAAACAAAATGGTATTATTGCTGGATTAGATTTTTGTAAAGCAGCCTTTAAATTAATTGATAAGAAAGCAAAATTTAAAGCTAAAATAAAAGATGGAAAATTAATCAAAAAAAATAAAGTTATAGCAGAGATAAAAGCCAAAACAAAAACAATCTTAATTTCTGAAAGAACAGCATTGAATTTTCTAAATCATGCATCGGGTATTGCTACCTTAACTAATAAATTTGTTAAAAAAGTAAATAAAAAGACCAAAATATGTTGCACTCGTAAAACTACACCAAATCTCAGATTATTAGAAAAATATGCTGTTAAAAAAGGTGGGGGACATAATCACCGCTATAACCTAAGCGACGAAATTCTTATAAAAGATAATCATATAAGTGCTGAAAATAATTTAAAGAAATTAATAAAAAAAGCAGTCAAAACCAAAAAAATTATTACTGTTGAAATAGAAAACTATAAACAATTGAGTCAAGTTTTAGGAATAAAATTTAAAAGAATTTTATTCGATAATATGAGTACAAAACAGTTAAAAAAATGTTTAAAAATTTGCAAAAATAAGTATGACACTGAGTATTCTGGCAATGCTTCATTAAAAAATATCAAACAAATATCAAAAACAGGTGTTAATAGAATATCTGTTGGAATAATTACACATAGTGCTAAATCTTTTGATAGTAACTTATTAATACTTTAAAACTTTTTATTGTAAGAGAATGATATTAAAGAGGAGTTCATATTATTACTCGTATTTTGTGTACCAAAAGCGTTTATCAAAAATTGACTATTATTTTTTTCGTTAATAGAGGAATAACCTAATCCTGCAGTAACAAATTGATCTCTTTTTTTATTTTCTGTTAAAGCATAACCGTCACCAGTATCTTTTATTGTAGCTGTTGAATCTGCTCCATCCAATTTATTTTCTTCGCTACCAAATATTGAAAGACTAAATCCTTTGGATGCAAAACCATTATTTGAAAACTCTCTATCTAAATTAAAACCTAATTCTGGTTTAATTTGCAATAAATTATCAGTATTGATTTTAAGAGCTAAATCTCCCCCGCTTTCATCAATGTCATCCTGTAAAACATAGGCAGTATTAATAGTAGCTGTTGGATTTAAAACCCAACCACCTAAATTTATCTTTTTTGAAATTCCTCCGGTTAAATCAAGGCCCAATTCATACCTGTCAGACTTTAATGTTTGTGTACTTCCCTCAGTAATGTTTCTAGTTGAATTATTTTTTGAAACAAATGATCCTAAATTTAAAGATGTATCAAACTTTCTATATTCTTTATTTGCAAAAAAGTTAGCATGTAAACTGTGAGTATTATTTAAACCATAGCCCTCATCATAATCTAATCCTGTTGTCGAAAATCCTAGTCCCCATCCTGCTTGTAAATTATCAATAATAGTTTGATTTCCAAACACAAAGCCTGCTGTGGTTGACTCATAACCAATTTCATCTCCGACTTTTTCTTGATCGGTAACACCTCCAAAAGTTCTTAAATAAAAAGAATTATCCGGTGCACCTATTTGTAATAAGTTTCTTTTTGAATAAATGTTGGCAATATCACTAATAGTAAAATCATTCGTTATATTTATTCTTTCTACTCCAGGGTTATAATAATTTTGAACATCATCAAAACTTAAACTAGCAAAATTATTTTGAACTAATTGACCAAAGCTTGGTCCTTTAACTGCTCCAGTCATAGCTCTTTTAAAGCTATTATTGCTTCTAACGCTCTGACCAATAGATTTTTGAATAGTCATTCCTTTGATTTGTCTCATTGCTTTTTCTAGAGCTGTGTCAGACAAAGCGTCAAGATTGCTTGTAAGAGTAGACTTAGTTCCATTAGTATTAAAGTTTTCTAAAACTGAAGCTATTGCCGAAAATCTTGTTTTAGGTATCCTAACTTTATAGCCTGTTCTTCTGTTAGCTACTTCTAGATCCCAATCGTTTCCGTTTGCGACTAATCTCCATTTAAATGTACTATTATAATTTGTCCATGTTGCTTCATTACCAATTTCATCTTCTTCAATATTTTGTAGGACTGAAGAGTAAGTATTAGCTGCAAGCGTTGAGGAAGAATCTATTCCAAAAGATAAAGATCCGCTCTCATTTGAAAAATCTATTTTACCAAAATCAGAAGTAGAGTTTAAAACAACATTATAATTTGTTGGAACAGCACCATCGTATGTCAATGTGTCTGACCCACCTTGATCATTAATCAGAGTAGTGATTGCTCCATTATTATCTATATCGACAGTAGATCCATTAAGTGTTCCAGTATTTGTAACCGTACTAATAGTTCCATTTAAGTCCAAAGCATCTGTAGCTCCAGTTATTGTACCTGAATTAGTTATTTCAGTAGCAGCTGCAGAAGTTTTAACTGCATTTCCTGCTGATGATGTAATTGTTCCTGAATTAGTTAAAGTGTAGTCTAATGTTTTTCCACTTCTTGTGCTTGCAAATACTCCTTCCAGTGTGGCTGTAATTGTTCCTCGATTATCTGTACTTGATGTGCCCCAAGTACTAGTGCCCCAAATAGCTCTTTGATTGCCACCTGTAACTTTAATAGTACCAGTAGAAAAATTTGTTATTGTAAAATTTCCACCATTTTGCATTTGAATTGTTTGTCCACCAGCTTCAATGGTACCACTGTTATTAAGTGTATGAGTTGCTGAACTACCTGCTTCACTAATTGTTCCTCCGTAGGTAATTGCAGCGGAAGCACTTATTTTTATCGTTGCATTTTCATTGTTGGTGATAGTTGTGCCAGTTTTGTTACGAGCATTTACAGCTTTTCGCCAAGCTTGAATTGTTCCGCTGTTCGTATATGTTTCATTAGTGTTTAAGGTAACGCAACCATCGCTCACACTATAGGTACATAAAGTATTCCCTGCAGCATTTGATCCTGCTGATACGTAAGATGGATGTCCTGTTAAAATAAAACACACCAAGACCCAAAAAGTTATAATTTTTTTCACTAACATATTTTTTTATTCCTTAAGACTTGAGTTCATATTAGGTCAAAAAAAAATTTATGTAAAACTCAAATCCATTATTAATTTTGATACAACTGTGAGTAGAGACAAAAATCAACAATAGCATAAAAAAAATTATGTCTTTTTAGAATATAAGAATTGATTATAATTTATGATTATTTTGAAAGCTCAGCTTGAGCCGCAGCTAATCTTGCAACTGGGACTCTAAATGGTGAACAAGAAACATAATTTAATCCTGTTCTTGAACAAAAATCTATACTTTTAGGATCCCCTCCATGCTCACCACAAATTCCAAGTTTAATCTTTTTATTTGCTTTTCTACCTCTAGAGGCTGCAATTTCAACCAATTCACCTACCCCGCTTTGATCTATGCTAACAAAAGGATCTACTTCAAAAATTTTATTATCAATATAATCATTTAAAAATTTTCCAGAGTCGTCTCGACTTATTCCAAAAGTCGTTTGAGTTAAATCATTTGTTCCAAAACTAAAAAAATCAGCATGTTTTGAAATAGACTTCGCTTGTAAAGCTGCACGTGGTAATTCTATCATTGTGCCTACCATATATTCTAATTTAGTTTTATTTTCTTTTTCTATTTCTTTAGCAATTTTATTAACTAAAGTTCTTAAAATTTTTAATTCTGACTCGGTAGATACTAAAGGTATCATTATTTCTGCAAAAGCCGATTGGACTTTCTCTTTTTTAAGTTGAACTATCGCTTCAAAAATTGCCCTACATTGCATCTCATAAATTTCTGGAAAAGAAATACCAAGCCTACAACCCCTATGACCTAGCATAGGATTTTCTTCGTGAAGTTCGGCTATTCTATCTTTAACCTCTTTAGCTGATAAATTTAATGATCTTGCAACTTCTTCAATGTCTTTGTCTGCTTTAGGTAAAAATTCATGAAGCGGTGGATCTAATAATCTCACCGTAACGGGTAAGCCTGACATGACTTTAAAAATTTTTTTAAAATCTTCTTTTTGATGAGGTAAAAGTTTCCCTAGAGCACTATCTCTATCTTCTCTTGATTTAGATAAAATCATTTGTCTAACTGATAAAATTCTTTCTTCATCAAAAAACATGTGTTCTGTTCGACATAAGCCGATACCCTCTGCCCCAAACTCTCGAGCAGTTTTACTGTCAGCCTCGGTTTCAGCATTCGTTCTTACTTTAAGTTTCCTAAATTCATCGGCCCATTTCATAATTGTTGAAAAATAACCTGAAATTTCTGGCTGAACTGTTGGAACTAAACCTTTCATTACCTTTCCACTACCACCATCGATTGTAATAACATCACCTTCTTTAATTGTCTCGTCACCTGCTTTAAATTGTTTTAGTTCATAATCAATTGTGATTTCACTCGAACCAGATACGCACGGCCTTCCCATTCCTCTTGCAACAACAGCTGCATGACTTGTCATGCCACCTCTTGCCGTCAAAATTCCTTTAGCAGCATGCATACCATGAATGTCTTCTGGTGAAGTTTCTAATCTGACCAATATCGTGTCTTGCATCATACCATTTAGTTTTTCTGCTTCATCTGCAGTAAAAACAACTTTACCACTCGCTGCTCCTGGTGATGCTGGTAGCCCTGAGGCAATCACTTTTTTTTTAACTTTATCGTCCAAAGTAGGATGTAATAAAGTATCTAAAGAATTGGGATCTATTCTTTGGATTGCTTCTTTTTTAGAAATTAATTTTTCTTTAACCATATCTACTGCAATTTTTATTGCAGCTTTTGCAGTTCTTTTTCCTGATCTCGTTTGCAACATCCAAAGTTTATTGTTCTCAACTGTAAATTCAATATCTTGCATATCTCTGTAATGTTTTTCTAATCGAAGAAATACTTTTGCCAACTCTTTATAAACTTTAGGCATAGCCTCTTCCATTGATGGGTCATTTGAACCCGCAACTTGCTTAGCTTTTTTTGTAATATATTGAGGTGTTCTTGTTCCTGCCACAACATCTTCACCTTGCGCATTAATTAAAAATTCTCCGAAAAAAGAATTTTCCCCTGTTGAAGGATTTCTCGTAAAGGCAACTCCAGTCGAACAATCATTGCCCATATTCCCAAATACCATTGCTTGTACATTAACTGCTGTACCCCAGTGGTCTGGAATTTGATTTAATTTTCTATAAGTTTTAGCTCTCTGACTATCCCAAGATAAAAATACTGCATTAATCGCTCCTAATAATTGTTCCTTTACATCTTGCGGAAAATTAATTTTTTTTTCTTTCTTGACTAATTCTTTAAAATTAATAATTAATCCGTCCCAATCACTTTCATCTAAATCTGTGTCTAGTAGGACGCCTTTAGTTAACTTATAATTATCTATTAACTCTTCGAATAAGTGCCCTTCAACGTTAAGAACCACATTGCTATACATCTGAATAAATCTTCTGTAACTATCTTTTGCAAATCTACCGTTTGATGCCTTTCTTTTTAAAGCTTCGACCGTTTTATCATTAAGTCCTAAATTTAAAATAGTATCCATCATCCCAGGCATTGAAATTCTTGCTCCTGATCTCACTGATACTAGTAATGGATTTTCAAGATCACCAAATTTCTTTTTAGTTTTCTTTTCAATATTTTTTAATTCAGACTCAATATTTTTTATTACTTTTTTAGGAAGTTTTTTTTTATTTTTATAAAAAAGATCACATACGTCTGTTGTAATGGTAAACCCAGGAGGCACTGGTAGACCTAACCTGCCCATCTCGCCGAGGTTAGCTCCTTTTCCACCTAAAATATTTTTCTTATTCTTTAGTTTTTTTGCTGATTTATCGTCAAAACTAAATACAACTTTTGCCATTACAATCCCTCTAATTTTGAAAAATCAATAAAGTTATCAAAGGTATTACAAAACATTTTCAACAACTCTAAGCGATTATTTTTAATGTCTCGATTTTCATCATTTACTACCACATTGTCAAAAAAATTATCCGTAGTCTCTTTAGTATCAGAAAGCTTTATCAACAAGCTTTCGTAGTCTTTATTATCATCTTTTACGGTAAAAGCTTTTCGAATCTCGTTAATTTTTTCATGAAGTATTTTTTCTTCATCTTTTCTAAATAGCACAGCGTCAGGTCTTCCCGTGATTCTTTTGTCAGCCTTTTCTAAAATATTTGCTGCTCTTTTATAAGAACTAATAGCATTAAGACCAATTCCTTTATGTTTATATTTATTCATTAAAATTGTTTTTGCATATAAATCTAAAAAACTGTCTCCTGCGTGTGAACTAATTGAAGCCTCTATAATATCTGCCTTAATATTTTTTAATTTTAAAACATTTCGCATTCTTTCTTTTATAAAATCTAGAACCTCGTATTCAGTTTTTTTATTTTTTACCTCGACACCTTGATCGTCATAAAGTCTTATAGCGTAGTTGATTAAGTCTCTAAGTTTAAATGATAATTTATTTTCAATTATAA
>CABYXR010000009.1 GCA_902522955.1 uncultured Pelagibacteraceae bacterium | reverse complement strand
GGAGTTATTACCCCCTCCTCTAGTGGTGTGGCAGATAAAGGCTTAAAATCAACTGGAAGTGCAGATTTTCAAAAAATTTGGACATACTTAGGTTTGCCAACAATTTCATTACCTTTACTATCTGGAGAAAATAATTTACCTTTAGGTGTACAATTAGTTGGAAATAAACTCGATGACTTAAGATTTTTAGGTACAGCTAACTGGTTAGAGAAGAATTGTAAAGATGAATAAAATAACATCAATATTAGGCTGTGTATTTTGTATCGCGTTTTTAATTGGTTTGGCAACAACCTTAACAAGATCAATGATGATTGGTTTTACAGATGTTCTGCCAGTTTATATTCTAATGGGCTTGGTAATAGTAATGATGTTATATGAAGCCTTTGGTGACAAAAAGAAATAATTTATATCCATATTTATTATTGTTTGTTCAGCCAATTTTTATGGCCTCAAACATTATTGTTGCAAGAGGCGGAGTGGAGTATGTTCCACCAGTTTCATTAGCATTTTGGAGATGGTTAACTGTATTTTTGATTTTAGTACCATTCTTTTTTGAAGAAATTATCAAAAAGAAGAAACAATTTAAAAAAGAGTCTTTAAAACTTTTTTTCTTAGGATTCACAGGCTGCGGAGTTTGCGGGGCATTTCCATTTATCGCAGGCATGTCAACTACAATGGCTAACATGGGAATAATTTATACTTCTTCACCAATTTTTATTATATTACTTTCAGTTTTATTTTTTAAAGATAAAATAAATTTATCCAGAATTTTGGGTTTAATTATATGTCTCTTAGGAGTTTTAACTATAATTTGTAAAGGAGATTTAACATATTTAATTAATTTTAAGTTTACCTCAGGTGACTTATGGATGTTAGGTGCAGCGATAGGTTGGGCTGTATATTCTATCTTTCTTATTAATTGGAAAAGTAGCTATAGCCTAATGGCTAGGTTTACTTTAATAGCTTTTTTCGGAGCAATTTCCTTATTTCCTTTTTATTTAATAGAGGAGTCATTTTTTTTTAATACTTCTTTTAATGATAATTTTTTATTTTGGGTTTTATTTGCCGCTATTTCTCCAGGGATAATAGCTTTTACTCTGTATACAAAAGTTCAAAAATATGTAGGCGCATCTTTAGCAGGATTTACACTTTATATATTCTCAATATATTCTGCAATTTATGGGATTATTTTATTTGATGAAATGCTTTTAAGTTTTCATTATTATGGAGCTGCGTTTGTATTCATTGGAGTTTATTTAGCTAGAAAAATTATAAAATGAAATATTTATACATAACACTCTCATCTTTTGTCGTCGCTTATTTAGCTGTATTAATTTTTATGTATTTTTATCAAAGAAATTTATTATACCATCCTTCAGAAAATAATTATCAAAATAGCAAGATTCAATTTGATTATGAAGAAATTTTTATTAAAGTTGATGAAGAAATAAAACTCAAATCATGGCTTATCAAAAAAGATTTTGATAAATTTAAAACATTAGTAATTTTTCATGGAAATGCTGGTGATCTATCAAATAGAATTTATAAACTTAATGAGTTATCTAAATTAAATATTAATATTTTACTAATTTCTTGGAGAGGATTTAGTGGCAACAAAGGATTTCCAACAGAGCAAAATTTATATAAAGATGCTGAAGCATCTATAAAATGGCTTAATGGGCAAAGAATTAGTAACAATAAAATAATTTTGTATGGTGAGTCCCTAGGTAGCGGTGTTGCAGTGGAACTAGGTAAAACAAATGATTTTAATAGTATTATATTAGAGTCCCCTTTTACTTCGATAGAAAACTCTGCAAAAATTTATTATCCTTATTTACCTATAAGATTACTTTTAAAAGATAGATATGACTCAATAAGCAAGATTACATCGATTTCTACACCGATTTTAATAATGCATGGGGCGAAAGATGACGTTGTACCAATTTCGATGGGAAGGGAACTTTTTGAAAAAGCGAACAATCCTAAACATTCATATTTCACAAAAGAAGACGATCATATGATGGAATTTAACTTAAATTTATTAATTGAAATTGAAAATTTTATAAAAAAATATTAAGAATTTAACCCTAGCAAAGCCTTAGCAAAATATTCTGCCTTAAATGGGTGTAAGTCGGTATCTTTCTCACCCATTCCAACAGCTACGATAGGTAAATTATATTTTTTACAAATTGCTAAGATTATACCTCCTTTGGCAGTGCTATCGAGTTTCGTCACTATCAAGCCTGTAATGTTATGAATTTTACTAAATTCTTCAACTTGATTTAAAGCATTCTGTCCAGTAGTTGCATCTAAAACTAAAATTACTTCATTAGGAAAATTCTCATCAATTTTTTTAAGAACATTAATAATTTTTTTATATTCTTCCATTAAATTTTTTTTATTTTGCAACCTTCCTGCTGTATCTATCAAAGCAACATCAATCTGATTTTTTTTTGCAAATTCTGCAGTTTTATAAGCGACTGAGGCTGGATCACTGTTAATTTCTGACTTAATTATATCTACTTTTACCTTTGCCGCCCAAACTTGTAGTTGATCTATTGCTGCTGCTCTAAAAGTGTCTGCAGCTCCAAAGACAACTGATCTATTATTGTCTTTAAAATACTTTCCAAGTTTCCCGATACTAGTTGTTTTTCCTACTCCGTTTACGCCTGATACAACAATTACAGCAGATTTTGCATTCCCCATAAGACTTAAATCTTTTTCGTATTTTTGAAGATTTATTGCTAATTTATCCGCTAAAAGTTTTAGAATTTCTTTGTGGTCATCTAATTTTTTATCAACTTTAAAGTTTTCAAAGTCTTTTCTAAGTTCTTTTGCAACATCAACACCAGCATCAGACGAAATAATTAATTCTTCGAATTCTGTGAGAACGTTTTTATCAATTTTTTTTTTAGAAAATATATTTTCAAATCCTGCAGATAGTCCATCTGAACTTTTACCTAGCCCTATTTTAAATTTATCAAATAAACCCATTCAGATTTCTAGTTTAGTATGTTTTATTTCTGAAACTGGACCTCTCATAAATATATTAAGACTTTCATCTATTTTAATATTTAAACTTCCTTCTGCAAATTTAATATTGATATCATTTTTAGCTAATTTTTTTATAAATGCCGCCACAGCAGTAGCACAAGCAGCTGTTCCGCATGCTTTTGTTAATCCAGCACCACGCTCCCAAACATTTACTGTAATATTGTTTTTATTATCTATTTGAGCAAATGTAATATTTATTCTTTCAGGAAATAATTCATGATTCTCTATTTTAGGTCCTAATATTTTAAGATCATATTCAAAACAATCTTTAACAAAAAAAACTATATGTGGATTTCCTACATTAAGGCAAAATCCATTAGCAAATTCTCTATCATCAATATTTAAAGTTATATTTTTATGATCTAATTTTTCTTTTAATGGAATCTTTTTCCATTCAAATATAGGTTTTCCCATTTCTAGCTGAACATCAGAATCTCCAACAATTTTCGCATTAAGCAATCTATTATTTGTTTTTAATTTAATTTCTTTATTATTTAAATCTTTACTTAATAAGTAAGCTACGCACCTACTTCCATTTCCACACGCACTTACTTCACCTCCATCTGAATTAAAAATGGTTATTGGAAATGTGTTATTAATTTCTTTTTCAACAAATATTATTTGGTCAAATTCAATATTTCGGTGAAAAGACTTTAGATTTCCTAAATGAATTATTTTTTCTCTAGGTATGTCTATAGAGTTTTTTCTTCTATCCACAATAATAAACCTATTACCTAAACCGTGCATTCTAAAAGCATTAATCAAAGGCATAATAGTAGATTAGTATAATTATTCATTGACTTTTAAAACCCCAAATTGTAGTTTTCACAAACTTTCCGCAAATACACATGTTTTTGCGGTGCTCTTGAAAACAAGGGTGTCGACACTAGTCAGCGAGGGTTCGCCCACTAGTGCGATAGGTGTTGGGTGTAATAAAAATGTTTGAAAATTTAACAAATAAATTAGAAAGTATTTTTTCTAAGTTAAAAAGTGCTCCCTCATTAACCGAGGAACAAGTTGACTCTGGCTTAAAAGAGATACGATTAGCTTTATTAGAGGCTGATGTAGCTTTACCAGTCACAAAAGAATTCATCGCGAATGTAAAACCAAAAGCTATTGGTCAAGAAATTATTAAATCAACATCTGCTGGCCAGATGATAGTAAAAATTGTTTATGATGAACTAGTTAATATTTTAGGTTCCAAAAATGAGGAGTTAAACTTTAAAGCTGTACCTCCAGTCTCAATTTTATTAGTTGGATTACAAGGTTCAGGAAAAACTACATCTGCAGCTAAGCTAGCTAAAAATATTGAGACAAATTACAAAAAAAAAGTAATGGTGGTTAGTTTAGACGTTTATAGGCCTGCTGCCCAAGAACAACTAAAACTACTTGCCGAAGCAAATGGGATTCAATGTTTGCCGATAGTTGAAAAGCAACAACCAATTGACATTACTAAAAGAGCATTAAATGCTGCTAATCTTAATGGTTCAGACTTAATAATTTTCGATACTGCAGGAAGAACTCAGATAGATTTACCTATGATGTCTGAGATTAAGCAAATTAAAGACATTACAAAACCAGCAGAAACAATTTTAGTAGCTGACTCATTGACAGGACAAATAGCTGTTAATGTTGCAAAAGAGTTTGATACTGCAGTTAATCTTTCTGGAATAATTCTTACAAGGATTGATGGTGATGCGCGAGGTGGTGCAGCACTAAGCATGAAACATGTCACTGGAAAACCAATTAAATATATCGGTGTAGGAGAAAAAATTACTGATCTTGAGCTTTTCCATCCTGACAGACTAGCTAATAGAATTTTAGGAATGGGCGATGTAGTTACTTTAGTAGAGAAAGCACAACAAGATTTAAGTGAAGAAAAAATTAAAGAAACAGAAGATGAATTAAAAAAAGGGATATTCACTATGGACTCATATCTTGCTCAGTTAAGACAAATGAAAAAGATGGGAGGCATGGAAGGAGTAATGTCTATGTTACCAGGAGTAAACAAAATGAAAGCAAAGATGGATCAAGCAAATATAGATGAAAAAATGCTAGTAGAAAACGAGGCAATTATTTTATCAATGACAAAAAATGAAAGAGAAAATCCAAAAATTATTAGCGGATCTAGACGTAAAAGAATTTCTAAAGGTGCAGGAGTAGATGTCTCAAAGATAAATAAACTACTAAAACAATTTAAAATGATGTCAGACATGATGAAAAAAATGTCTCAAGGAAAAAAAATTCCATCTGGAATGATACCAGATGAAATGCTCAATCAACTAAAATGAAAGGTATAATATGTTAAGGATAAGATTATCAATGGGGGGAGTAAGAAAAAGACCTATTTACAAAATAGTAGTAGCTGACGGAAGATATCCAAGAGATGGAAAATTTATTGAGAAACTTGGATCTTATAATCCACTATTACCGAAAGATAAGAAAGAAAGAATTAAAGTTGAATTTGAAAGAGTTAAATACTGGATCAGCCGAGGTGCACAACCGACTTTAAGAGTTTCAAGAATATTAGGAGAAATGCAATTAATGCCGATGCCTAAACCTGGCAATAATCCTTTAAAAGCTATTCCTAAAAAAGATAGAAAAAAGGAAAGTAAGGAACAACCTAAAGCAGAAGCGAAGAAGGAAGAACCTAAAGCAGAAGCGAAGAAGGAACAACCTAAAGCAGAAGCGAAGAAGGAACAACCTAAAGCAGAAGCGAAGAAGGAAGAACCTAAAGCAGAAGCGAAGAAGGAACAACCTAAAGCAGAAGCGAAGAAGGAACAACCTAAAGCAGAAGCGAAGAAGGAACAACCTAAAACTAAGTAAGGAAAATATTTATGTTTGAGGTAAAAATCTTTACTCTATATCCAGATTTGTATCCTGGACCTTTAAATACTAGAATTTACAAAAAGGCTCGGGAAAAAAAACTTTGGAATTTAAAAGTAATTGATATTAGAGATTATGCAACTGATAAACATCGAACAGTAGATGATACTCCTTTTGGCGGTGGGAGTGGAATGTTGCTAAGGCCAGATGTTGTAGCTTCAGCACTTGACCAAAATTTAAATAAGAAAGATCAAATTATTTATTTATCCCCAAAAGGGAAAAAATTAGACCAGACGACTGTACAAGAATTTAGTAAGAAAAAAAAATTAAATATTTTATGTGGTCATTTTGAAGGAATAGATCAAAGACTTTTGGAAACAAGAAATATTCAAGAATATAGTATTGGTGATTTTATTTTATCTGGTGGTGAAACAGCTTCATATGTTTTTATTGACTCAATTATTCGTTTATTGCCAGGAGTTCTAGGAAATGAAAATTCTTTAAAAGAGGAAAGTTTCAAAGATGACCTTTTGGAATATCCACAGTATACGAAACCTCAGAATTGGGAAGGAAAAGACACTCCTGATGTACTATTATCAGGCGATCATGCCAAAATTAAAAGCTGGCGTTTGTCACAATCAGAGGCTATAACACGTCGCCAGAGACCTGATCTTTGGAAAAAATATTTAAACAAAAAAAATGAAAAACATTGAAGACATAAATAAAGAGGCAATTAAAAAGATTGTTGCCAATAAGAAAATCACTGAATTTTCGCCAGGCGACACCATAAAAGTGGGTGTAAAAATAATTGAGGGCAAAAGAGAGAGAATTCAGTACTTTGAAGGGGTTTGTATTGCGAAAAAAAACAGAGATTTAAATTCATCATTTACAGTTAGAAAGATCTCATTTGGAGAGGGAGTAGAGAGAACTTTTGCTCTTTATAGTCCAAATGTAGATTCTATAAAAGTTATAAGAACAGGAAAAGTTAGAAGAGCAAAATTATACTATCTGAGAAGTAGGAAAGGTAAGTCAGCTAGAATTGCTGAGAAAATAAAAAAGAAAATTGGAATAGATGTTTCTACTCAGCCGGATATACCTGAAACAAAAAAAGCTACTGCCTCTAATGAGCAAATACAAACTGAAGATAAAAAAAAAGAGGCTGATGTTGTTAAAGAAAAAACTAAATTAAAAGCTGAAGATAAAAAATAATTAAATTTTCGATGTCTAAAACTCTATATGATAAAATATGGGATAATCATCTTGTTCACCAGCAGGATGATGGTACTTCATTAATATATGTTGATCGTCATTTAGTTCATGAGGTTACAAGTCCCCAAGCTTTCGAAGGATTAAGAATACAAAAAAGAAAAGTAAGACGACCTGAATTAACTTTAGCGGTTCCTGATCATAACGTACCAACTACTGATAGATCAAAAGGAATTAATGATACGGAGTCCAAAATACAAGTTGATACACTAAGAGAAAACTGTAAAGAGTTTGGAGTAAAACTTTTTGACGTCAATGATAAAAGACAAGGAATAGTTCATATTATTGGACCTGAACAAGGATTTACTCAACCGGGAACAGTAATTGTTTGTGGAGATAGTCATACAGCTACTCATGGCGCTTTTGGATCATTAGCTTTTGGAATAGGAACTTCCGAGGTCGAACATGTTCTTGCTACACAAACATTAATTCAAAAAAAATCAAAAAATTTAAGAATTAATGTAAACGGAAAATTACCAATAGGTGTTACAGCAAAAGACGTTATTTTAAAGATTATCGGCACAATAGGAACTGCTGGGGGCACCGGATATGTAATTGAGTTTGCTGGTGAAGTTATCAAGAACCTTACAATGGAAGAAAGAATGACAGTATGCAATATGACCATAGAAGCCGGAGCTAGAGCTGGGTTAATTGCTCCTGATAATAAAACATTTGAATATTTAAAAGGAAAAACAATGTCTCCTAAAGAAAAAAATTGGGAAGATGCAGTAAAGTTTTGGAGATCATTGTATTCAGACAAAGATTGTAAATTTGATAAAGAAATAAATATTGATGGAAAACAAATAGAACCTCTTGTTACATGGGGAACTTCACCTCAAGATATATCTCCAGTAACAGGAGTAGTTCCGGATCCAAATAATGAAATTAACGAAGATAGAAAAATGGCTATGAAAAGATCTTTAGAATATATGGGCCTAAAAGCTAATACGAAAATTTCTGATATAAAAATTGATAAAATTTTTATAGGTAGCTGTACCAATGGTAGAATAGAGGATTTAAGATTAGCAGCAAGTTTGTTGAAAGGGAAAAAAATCGCAAGCAATGTAAGCGCTATGGTAGTTCCTGGATCAGGCCTAGTTAAAGCTCAAGCAGAGAAAGAGGGTTTACATAAAATATTTATTGAAGCTGGTTTCGAATGGAGAGAACCAGGTTGCTCCATGTGTTTAGGGATGAACCCTGATCAATTAAAACCAAAAGAGAGATGTGCATCAACATCAAATAGAAATTTTGAAGGAAGACAAGGTAGAGGTGGAAGAACACATTTAGTTAGTCCTGGAATGGCAATTGCAGCTGCAATTAAAGGTCACTTATCCGATGTAAGAGAGATACAATAATGGATAAATTTTCAAATTTAACTAGTATACCATCATATCTGCCGCTACAAAATATTGATACGGATATGATAATTCCAAAACAGTTCTTAAAAACAATTAAAAGAACCGGATTAGGTAAAAGCTTGTTTTACGAAATGAGATATGACGAAAATGGTAAACTATTGAAAGATTTTATTTTAAATAAAGAACCATTCAACAAGTCAAAAATTCTATTAGCTGGAAAAAATTTTGGCTGTGGCTCATCAAGAGAGCATGCGCCATGGGCGTTATCTGATTTTGGAATCAAATGCATAATTAGTTCTAGTTTTGCAGATATTTTTTATAACAATTGTTTTAAAAATGGTATTTTACCAATTAAAATAAGCGAACAAATAATTTCAGAATTATCAGAATATTCGAAAAGAAAAGAAGAAATTAAAGTTGATTTAAAAAAGCAAGAAATTTTCTTTGGAAATAAGACTGTGAAATTTGAATTAGATAATTTTAAGAAAAAATGTTTAATCGAAGGACTTGATGATATTGATCTTTCTATGCAAAAAATTAATCATGTTGATAATTTTGAAAAAAAAATGAGTTCTGACAAACCTTGGATACTTTTAAATGAGTAAAAACAAAGAAAGAAAGATTTTGTTATTGCCAGGGGACGGTATTGGTCCTGAAGTTGTAAAAGAAGTTAAAAAGATTCTAGAATGGTTTAATAAAAATAAATCTTTGGATTTTAGTTTTGATGAGGAACTTATAGGCGGTGCTTCTATTGACGTTAACAAAATTCCAATTACTGATGAAGTTTTTTATAAGTCACTACAGGCTGATGCGGTCATATTAGGTGCATGTGGAGGTCCTAAATGGGATAACTTAGAGTTTTCTAAAAAGCCAGAAAGAGCTCTTTTAAAACTAAGAAAAGAATTGAAATTGTTTGCAAACTTAAGACCAGCAATATGCTTTAAACAATTAGTTGACTCTTCAACATTAAAACCTGAGATAGTTTCAGGTCTAGATATAATGATTGTAAGAGAATTAACCGGAGGAATTTATTTTGGTGAACCCAGAGGAATTGAACCAATAGAAAATAATCAGCGAAAAGGTGTAAATACCCATACTTATACTACTAATGAAATACAAAGAATAGCAAGAGTAGCTTTTGATTTAGCAAAAAAAAGAAAAAATGTTGTTACTTCTTGTGAGAAATCTAACGTTATGGAAGCTGGTGTTTTGTGGAGAGAAGAAGTTCAAACCTTAAAAGATAAGGAATATAAAAGTGTAGAATTAAATCATATGTTAGCTGATAATTGCGCAATGCAACTTTTGCGTAACCCAAAACAGTTTGACGTAATACTTGCAGATAATCTCTTCGGAGATATGTTATCAGATGAGGCTGCTATGCTAACTGGTTCCCTAGGTTTGCTCCCATCTGCTTCACTTGGAGCAAAAAATAAAAATGGTAAAATTAGGTCTTTATATGAACCTGTGCATGGGTCTGCCCCAGATATTGCAGGAAAAAATATAGCCAATCCAATTGCAACGATTTTAAGTTTATCTATGGCTTTGCGTTATTCTCTTGATTTGGAAAAAGAGGCGGATTTATTAGATACAGCAGTTCAAAAAGTCTTAGATGAGGGTTTTAGAACAAAAGATATAATGTCTAAAGGTAATAAAGAGGTCACTACAACTGATATGGGTGATGCAATTATCTCAAAATTGAAATAAAATAAAGATCTATATGAATTTGGCTATAATCGGTGCTACAGGCAACGTTGGTAGAAAAACAATTGAAGTATTAGAGAAGTCCTCAATAAAAATTAACAAAATTTTTTTGATAGCTTCAGAAAAAAGTGCTGGAAAAAAATTATTATTTAAAAAAAAAGAAATTGTAATCGAGCAATTAGAAAAATATGATTTTACAAAAGCAGAAATAACAATTTTTGCTGCTGGTGTTGAAATAGCTAAAAAATGGATACCTGAGGCCTCTAAAAAAACTATTGTAATAGATAATTCCAGTTTTTTCAGAATGCAAGATGATGTTCCCTTAGTGGTTCCAGAAGTAAATTCTAAAAGTTTAAGCAAACATAAAAACATTATCTCAAATCCAAATTGTTCAACAATACAGATGGTCTTGGCTTTAAAGCCTTTACATGATGAGTACAAAATTAAAAGAGTTGTAGTCTCAACTTATCAAGCAGTATCAGGCGCAGGAAAAGCGTCTGTTGATGAATTATTTCAACAAACAGAAGATTATCTAAAGAACAAAAAAATAACCTCAAAGAATTTTACTAAGCAAATAGCTTTTAACTTAATACCTCATATAGATTCTTTTGGTAAAGATGGATATACGAAAGAGGAACTAAAGATGATAAATGAAACGAAAAAAATATTAGACGATGATATAGATTTAACAGCTACTTGTGTAAGAGTTCCGGTTAAAACAGGGCATTCAGAGTCAATAAATATAGAATTTGAAAATTTATTTGACTTTGCAAACATTAAAAAAATCTTAAGAAACTCTCCTGGATGTAAAGTTTTGGATGAACACAAAGACGGTGGATATGTTACTCCGCTAGAGGTAGAAGATAATCATACAACGTTTATATCAAGAATAAGAAAAGACAATTCAAATGTAAAAGCTGTAAATTTGTGGGTAGTTTCAGATAATCTTGTAAAGGGTGCTGCACTAAATACAGTTCAAATTGCAGAACATTTGATAAATAAATAGTAAAGTAATAAATTTAAAACAATGGAATATAAAAATAATCCACTTAGTCCACACTTGCAGATATATAGGTGGCATGTCTCCTCTCTACTTTCTATAACACATAGAATAGTTGGAGTAATTAATATCATTGCTTTAACTTTAATTTGTTTCTGGACAATGTTCTTACTTTTAGGTGAGAATAATTACGAATTATTTTATTTTTTTTTAAATTCTTTTTTTGGAAAATTTTTAATAATTTTTTTATGCTGGTCATTTAGTTTTCATATTTTAAATGAAGTAAGACATTTGTTTTGGGATTTGGGTTACGGCTTTGATCTGAAAATAGCAAAAATCACTGGGATATTAACTTTTTTTGGATCTTTTATTTTAACTATTCTTTTTTATTTAATAGGAAAAAATATTTTTTGAAATGCATACATCTACCAAAAAATGGCTTTTTACGAAATACAGTTCAGTCTTGTTAATTCCATTAATGATTTGGTTCATAATGAATCTAACGTCAATTTACGATAAAGATTATGTAGATATAGTAAATTTTTTTATATCTCAGCCAACTAGGATTTTTTTCTCGGTTTTTATTGTTGTTGCATACTTTTTTTCAGCTTTGACAATAAGTGAGATTTTTGAAGACTATATAAGAGACGAAAAAATCAAAAATGTCGCAAATAAATTGCTTAATATTTTTGCTATAATAATTCCTTTATTAACTATTATAGGAATATATAATCTTTCATAATGAGTAAGTACAAAATTATTGACCATGAATACGATGTCGTAGTGCTAGGCGCTGGAGGATCCGGTCTAAGAGCAGCGGTAGGATTGTCAGAAGCTGGATTAAAAACTGCATGTATATCCAAAGTCTTCCCGACGAGGAGTCACACTTCAGCAGCCCAAGGAGGAATCTCTGCTGCTTTAGGAAACATGGGTGAAGACGACTGGAGATGGCACATGTATGACACAGTCAAAGGTTCAGATTGGTTAGGCGATCAAGATGCGATTGAATATTTATGCAAGGAAGCACCCAGAGCAGTTGTAGAACTAGAGAGGTACGGTGTACCATTTAGCAGAACAGACGACGGAAAAATTTACCAGAGACCTTTTGGAGGTATGACTAAAAATTATGGAAATGGAATAGTTCAAAGAACTTGTGCAGCTGCAGATAGAACAGGTCACGCTATTTTGCACACTTTATACGGGCAAGCACTAAAACAAAATACAGAATTTTTTATTGAATATTTTGCATTAGATCTAATAATGAAAAATGGAGAATGCAAAGGTGTAATTGCTTGGAACTTAACAGATGGTACTATTCACAGATTCAGATCACACATAACTATTTTGGCTACAGGAGGATATGGAAAGGTTTATTACTCTGCTACCTCTGCGCATACTTGCACAGGAGATGGTAATGCGATGGTACTAAGGGCAGGACTTCCTCTACAAGATATGGAGTTCGTCCAATTTCACCCTACAGGAATTTATGGAGTAGGATGTTTAATTACAGAGGGAGTTAGAGGTGAAGGTGGATTTTTAGTTAACGGTAAAGGTGAGAGATTTATGGAAAGATATGCTCCTAATGCTAAAGATTTAGCATCTAGAGATGTTGTCAGTAGGTCCATGGAAATGGAAATTAATGAAGGTAGAGGCGTAGGAAAAAATAAAGATCATATTAATCTTCATCTAGATCATTTAGATAATTCTGTTATTGAAGAAAGACTTCCAGGTATTGCCGAAGCAGCTAAAACTTTTGCTAATGTTGATGTAAGCAAGGAACCTATACCAGTTGTTCCGACAGTTCATTATAATATGGGAGGAATTCCCACAAATTATAAAGCTGAAGTTCTAACTTTAAATGGTTCTGAAAAAACTGTTCCAGGTTTAATGGCTATCGGAGAAGCTGCGTGTGTATCTGTGCATGGAGCCAATCGTCTAGGATCTAATTCATTAATCGATCTTGTAGTTTTTGGTAGAGCAGCCGCAAAAAGAGCAAAAGAATTATTGAAACCAGGAAGTCCTCATGAGGAAGTATCAAATAGTGAAACAGATAAATGTTTAACAAGGTTTGATAAAATCAGAAATTCAAATGGCTCAACTAAAACTTCAGAACTAAGGTTATCTATGCAAAAAACAATGCAATCTAAATGTGCAGTTTTTAGAACTGAAAAAACTTTAAAAGAAGGCGTGGATCAAATAAGAAAACCTTACGAAGGTATGAACGATATTTCAGTTAAAGATAAATCATTATTATTCAATACTGATTTGGTTGAAACTTTAGAGTTTGATAATTTAATACGACAAGCTCTAACAACAATGGACTCTGCTTATCATAGAAAAGAAAGTAGGGGTGCTCACGCGAGAGAAGACTTTACTAAAAGAGACGATAAAAACTTCATGAAACACACTTTGGCATGGCAAAAAGAAAATAAGGTTGATATAAAATATAGAGATGTTCATTCTAGAACCCTTACCAACGATGTTCAGTATTTTCCTCCGAAGGAGAGAGTTTATTAGATGGCTCAATTTAACTTACCTCAAAACTCTAAAATTGAAGTAGGCAAATATTTTAAAGATAAAACCAATTCTAAAAATTTAAGAAAAGTAAATGTATACAGATGGGATCCTTCTGATGGAAAAAATCCAAGAGTTGACACCTTTGAAGTGGACATGGATAATTGTGGACCTAAAGTTTTAGATATCCTTATAAAAATTAAGAATGAGATTGACCCTTCTGTCACTTTCAGAAGATCATGTGCTCACGGAGTATGCGGGTCCTGTGCAATGAACATTGAAGGGATAAACACATTAGCCTGCATTAAATCTCATACTGATATTAAGGGGGATTTAAATATTTATCCGCTTCCTCATTTAAGAGTAATAAAAGATCTAATTGGAGATTTAAGTACTCTTTATAAACAGTATGAGTCTATACAACCTTGGTTAAAAGTTGGCCATACTGGTAAAGAAAAAGAGGAAATAAAACAATCTCAAAAAGACAGAGAAAAGCTCGATGGATATTATGAGTGTATTCTATGTGCTTGCTGTTCTACTTCATGTCCAAGTTATTGGTGGAATGGAGATAAATATTTAGGTCCAGCTGTATTGCTTCAAGCTTATAGATGGATAAACGATAGTCGAGACAATGATAAACAAGAAAGATTAAAAAAGGTTGCTGATGAACTTAAATTATACAGATGTCATACTATAATGAATTGTACTAATTCTTGTCCAAAGGGATTAAATCCTGCAAAAGCTATTGGATCCATCAAGAAAATGCTTGCAACTAGCTAAATCCTTATTTATTCAATTACTTCATGAAAGTTATTAAGCACTTTGTTAACGGAAAGTCTTTTAGTGGTGACTCTAAAAGAACAGGTAAAGTTTTTAATCCTGCAACGGGTGAGCAGAGCGCCGAAGTTAAATTCGCTTCTACCAAGGACGTGAATGAAGCAGTTTCGTCAGCTAAAAAAGCTTATCCTGATTGGGCTAATAAACCTCCCCTTCAAAGGGCTAGAATAATGTTCAAGTTTAAGGAATTAATAGAAAAAAACTCAGATGAACTTACAAAAATAATAGTTTCTGAACACGGAAAAGTTTACGAGGATGCCAAAGGATCTTTAGTTCGAGGTCTAGAAGTCGTAGAGTATGCATGCGGTATACCTCAAATGTTAAAAGGTGAATTTACAGAAAACGTTGGATCCAACATTGATAGCTGGTCTTTAAGACAGCCCTTAGGTGTTTGTGCAGGTATTACCCCTTTTAATTTTCCTGCCATGGTACCAATGTGGATGTTTCCAATGGCAATTGCATGCGGTAATACATTTGTTTTAAAACCATCCGAAAAAGATCCATCATGTTCGATAAAATTAGCTGAACTTTTAAATGAAGCAGGTTTGCCGGAAGGAGTTTTGAATGTAATTAATGGAGACAAAGAAGCTGTTGATGCTTTAATAAATAATAAAGAAGTTACTGCAATAAGTTTTGTAGGTTCAACACCTATTGCCAAATATATTTATGAAAATTGTGCTAAAAATGAAAAAAGAGTTCAGGCTTTAGGAGGAGCAAAAAACCATTGTGTAGTAATGCCTGACTGTGATTTAGATCAGGCAGTAAATGGTCTGATGGGAGCTGCTTATGGTTCTGCAGGTGAAAGATGTATGGCGCAATCAGTAGCGGTAGCAGTTGGCAATATTGGAGACGAATTAATTGACAGATTAGCTAGAAAAGTTGAAGCTCTCAAAGTTGGACCAGGAATGGACAAACAATCTGAGATGGGTCCACTAGTCACAAAAGAGCATTTATCAAAAGTAAAAGGCTATGTCGATATAGGAGAAAAGGAAGGTGCAAAATTAATAGTTGACGGAAGAAATTTCAAATTACAAGGATATGAAAACGGTTACTATATTGGAGGATGTTTGTTTGATCATGTAACGAAAGATATGAGAATTTATAAAGAGGAAATTTTTGGACCAGTTTTGTCAGTTGTAAGAGCAAAAGATTTTAATGAGTCATTACAACTAGTAAATGATCACGAATTTGGAAACGGAGTTAGTATATTTACAAGAGATGGAGATACAGGAAGAGCTTTTTCGAATAAAGCAAAAATTGGGATGGTTGGTATCAATATCCCTATTCCAGTGCCAGTCGCATTTCATAGTTTTGGCGGTTGGAAAAGATCACTATTTGGAGATCAGCATATGCATGGTCCAGAGGGAGTCAGATTTTATACAAAACTAAAAACAATTACGTCAAGATGGCCTTCAGGTTCAAGGTCAGACCCTGAGTTTGTAATGCCAACAATGAAATAAAAAATAAATGAGAAAAAAAATTACTTTAATAGGTTCTGGTCAAATTGGAGGAACATTAGCACACTTGATCGCTTTAAAAGAACTAGGCGATGTTGTGATGTTTGACGTGGCAGCAGGATTAGCTAAAGGTAAGGCTTTAGATATTGCTCAATCTTCACCAGTTAATAATTTTAATATCAATTTATCTGGAACTGATAATTATGAAGATACAAAAAACTCTGATGTAATCATTGTTACAGCAGGAGTTCCAAGAAAACCAGGCATGACCAGAGATGATCTTCTTGGAATAAATTTAAAAATTATAAAACAAGTAGCTGAAGGAATTAAGAATACATCCCCTAATGCTTTTGTAATTTGTATTACTAATCCTTTAGATGTAATTGTTATGGCTTTACAAAAATACTCAGGTCTACCAAAGAATAAAGTAGTAGGAATGGCTGGAATCTTAGACTCTTCAAGATTTATTTATTTTTTGTCTCAAGAATTAAATGTGCCGGTAAGTCAAATTAAATCATTTGTTCTTGGAGGGCATGGAGATAGTATGGTGGCAATGTTGGGATCAACAGAAGTTGATGGGAAAAAATTAAAAGATTTAGTCAAAGATGGTAAATTAAAAAAAGAAAGATTAAATCAAATAGTGGATAGGACTAAAAAAGGCGGGGCAGAAATAGTGAAATATTTAGAAAAAGGATCTGCTTTCTATGCACCTGCCGCATCAGGAGTTCAAATGGCAGAAAGTTACATTAACGATTTAAAAAGGCAACTACCGTGTGCAGTGTATTTAAACGGAGAGTACGGAGTAAAAGATATATACGCTGGGGTTCCAGCTATTATTGGTTCTAAAGGGGTCGAAAAGATAGTTGAAATAAATTTATCTGAAGAGGAAAAAATAAATTTTCAAAAATCAATAGACGCAGTAAAGGAGTTATTCGATGCTGCTAAAAATATTGATGAAAATCTAAAATAATCAATGAATATTCACGAACACCAAGCCAAAGAAATTCTTAAAGAATTTGAGGCTCCTGTTTCAAATGGAGTAGTTATTTTATCTACAGATGATATCAAAAAAGAGATAACAAAGTTAAAAGGTAAAGAGTTTGTTTTAAAAGCACAAATCCATGCTGGCGGAAGAGGAAAAGCTGGAGGTGTTAAACTAATTAATAATATTAACGAATTAGAGACAGAGGCGAAGAAAATGATGGGGAAAACACTTGTTACACATCAAACAGGGCCAGAAGGAAAAGAAGTTAAAAGACTTTATATTGAAGAAGCTTCTGAAATTTCAAAAGAATATTATTTGTCCTGTTTAATCGATAGAGAAACTTCAAAAATTGCTTTTATTAGCAGTACTGAAGGTGGTATGGATATAGAAAAAGTTGCATCTGAAAATCCAGAAAAAATAATTACTAACAAGATTGAATTAAAAGATCAGGGCCCAGATGATAAAGAAATCGAAAGTATAATTTCTACATTTGATTTTAACGATCAACAAAAAAAAGTTGCTTATAAGCTTATTAAGTCGCTATATAAAATATTGGTAGAGAAAGATGCAAGTTTAATAGAAATTAATCCATTAATTCTTACAAAAAATAACAAAATTATTTGTTTAGATGCAAAAATGAATTTTGACGATAATGCAATTTTTAGAAGACCAGAAATCTTAAAACTTAGAGATTTGAACGAAGAGGACCCTGCTGAAATTGAAGCAAGTAAACATGATTTAGCGTATATAAAATTAAATGGATCCATAGGATGCATGGTGAATGGAGCAGGACTAGCTATGGCAACTATGGATATAATAAAACTTTATGGTGAAGAACCTGCGAATTTTTTAGACGTAGGTGGCGGCGCTTCAAAAGATAAAGTATCTGCAGCATTTAAATTAATTTTGTCTGATAAAAATGTTAAGGGTATTTTAATAAATATATTTGGTGGCATAATGAGATGTGATGTTCTCGCTCAAGGAGTAGTTGATGCTGCTAAAGAAACAAATTTATCAGTTCCATTGGTTGTAAGATTAGCTGGGACCAATTTTAAAGAAGGTAAAGAAATTTTAGATAAATCTAACTTGAAAATCTTATCTGCTTCAGACCTCAATGATGCCGCTAAGAAAATTGTTGAGGCTATAAAATAAATGTCAGTTCTTGTAGATAAGAGTACTAAAGTTATATGTCAGGGTTTTACTGGCAAGCATGGCACCTTTCACTCAGAGCAAGCTTTAAAGTATGGAACTAAATTAGTTGGGGGAGTAACTCCTAAGAAAGGAGGTCAAAAACATTTAGGTCTTCCAGTTTTTAACTCTGTACAAGAGGCAAAAGATCAAACATATGCGAATGCTACAATGATTTATGTACCTCCAAAATTTGCTGGTGCAGCTATAATTGAAGCAGTTGAAGCGAAAGTTGAATTAATAGTATGTATAACTGAGGGGATACCAGTTATAGACATGCTTAGAGTAAAAAAAATATTAAACAATAGCAATTCTAGATTAATAGGACCAAACTGCCCAGGAATAATTACACCTGGAGAATGTAAAATAGGTATTATGCCTGGTAATATTCATAAGAAAGGTACTGTTGGGATTGTTTCAAGATCTGGAACTTTAACTTACGAAGCAGTAGCACAAACGTCAAATAGTAGAATGGGACAATCAACTTGTATTGGTATTGGAGGAGATCCCATCAATGGAACAAATTTTGTTGACTGCTTAGAATTATTCTTAAAAGATGATGAGACGAAATCAATAGTTATGATCGGAGAGATTGGAGGTTCTGCCGAGGAAGAGGCCGCAGAGTTTTTGAAAAGAGAAAAAATCAAAAAGCCTATGGTAGGGTTTATTGCTGGATTAACTGCTCCATCTGGAAGAAGAATGGGACATGCTGGAGCAATCATTTCTGGCGGAAAAGGTGGAGCCGAGGATAAAATTGAGGTTATGAAATCTGCAGGAATCACTATTTCAAAATCACCAGCAGATATCGGCGAGACACTATTGCAAAAACTTAGTGGTTAAATCTCGGCAATTTGTGTTAAAATAGGTTTTAAATGTCGTCATCTAAAGATAACACTACTTATAAAAAGACTTCCTTCTTAGCAGGCAATAACTCAGAATTTATTAATGAATTCTATGCTGATTATCTCTCTGATCCAAAATCATTACCACTTAGCTGGAGACAATTTTTTGAGGGCTTGAGCGAAGAACAAAAATTGATTTATGACGATCTTAAAGGCCCTAGTTGGTCACCGACAAGAAAAACAAAGAAAATTAATTTAAATAAAATTGAGATAAAAAAAGAGGAAGAAGATTTAAATGAAGACTCAATTAGACAAGCCACTAAAGATTCTGTCAGAGCAATAATGTTAATTCGAGCATTCAGAATAAGAGGGCATCTTATTGCAACTTTAGATCCACTAGGCCTTTTAAAAAAAGAGAAACATCCTGAACTTAAACCAGAAACTTATGGTTTTACAAAAAAAGACTTTAATAGAAAAATATTTTTAGATGGTGTTCTAGGCTTACAGTACGCTGATCTTAATAAAATCTTACAAATTTTAAAAAAAACTTATTGTTCAAATATTGGTTATGAGTTTATGCATATGGGTGATCCCGATGAAAAAACTTGGATTAGAAATAGAATAGAAGGACCTGAAAAAGAAATTAAATTTACCGAGAATGGTAAGAGAGCGATTTTAAATAAAATGGTTGAAGCAGAGGGATTTGAAAAATATTTAGCTGTAAAATTTGTAGGAACAAAAAGATTTGGTTTAGATGGAGGAGAATCTTTAATTCCTGCATTAGAACAAATTATAAAACGAGGAGGAAATTTAGGAGCAAAAGAAATTAAAATAGGAATGCCTCATAGAGGCAGGTTAAATGTTTTAGCTAATGTAATGGGTAAACCTTACAAAGCAATTTTTAGTGAATTTTTTGGAAAAAGTTCTAACCAAGAGATAGGCGGAGATGTAAAATATCATTTAGGAGCATCTTCTAATAGAGAATTTGATGGAAATTCTGTTCATATAAGTTTAACAGATAATCCTTCCCATTTAGAAGCTGTTAATCCAGTTGTGTTAGGTCAAGTAAGAGCAAAACAATTCTTTCATAAAGATACAAAAAGAAAAAAAGTTATACCAGTTTTGATGCATGGTGATGCAGCTTTTGCTGGACAAGGTATAGTAGCCGAATGTTTTGCTATGTCGGGCTTACCAGGTCATAACATTGGAGGAACCATTCACATTATCGTAAATAATCAAATAGGTTTTACTACAGCTCCTAGATTTGCAAGGTCATCGCCTTATCCTTCCGATGTGGCTAAAATTGCTCAAGCTCCAATTTTTCATGTGAACGGTGACGACCCAGAGGCTGTGGTTCACTGTGCAAAAATTGCAACTGAATACAGACAAAAGTTTAATAGAGACGTAGTTATAGATATGGTCTGCTATAGACGTTTTGGCCATAATGAAGGTGATGAACCATCTTTCACACAACCAATTATGTATAAAAAAATAAAAGTTCATCCTACAACTCTAAAAATTTATGGCAAAAAACTTAGTGAGGAGGGATTAACCTCAATTGAAGAAATTGAAAACCAAAAAAATAAATTTAAAAATTTTTTAGAAAAAGAACTTAAGTTATCTAAAAATTATAAATCGGAACTGAAATGGTTCGAAGGAGCTTGGTCTAGATTTAAGCCTGGATTAGGAAAAGATAAAAGAGGCGTGAGTGGAGTAAAAAAAGATATATTAATTAATGTTGGAAAAAAAATTTCAACTATACCTAAAAATTTAAATGTTCATAAAACACTAAAAAAGATATTTGATTTAAAGGTTGAAATGTTTGAAAAAAATAAACCAATTGATTGGTCAACTGCTGAAAATCTTGCAATTGGCACTTTATTAACTGAGGGTTTTTCGGTGCGACTGTCAGGACAAGACTCTGGACGAGGAACATTTAGTCAGAGACATGCTGTATTAAGGAGTCAAGACGACCACGAAAGATATATTCCTTTAAATAATATTAATATTAATCAACAGAAATTTGAAATAATTGATAGCCTCTTATCTGAGCTAGCTGTCCTTGGTTTCGAATTTGGTTATTCTCTATCTGAGCCTGAAACTTTAGTACTATGGGAGGCACAATTTGGTGATTTTGCAAATGGAGCCCAAATTATTATTGACCAATTTATTTCATCCGGCGAGTCAAAATGGGGAAGAGCTAGTGGATTAGTTATGTTGCTACCCCATGGCTATGAAGGTCAAGGTCCTGAACATTCATCAGCAAGACTTGAAAGATTTTTGCAACTATGTGCTGGTGAAAATATGCAAGTTGTAAATTGCACAACTCCATCAAATTATTTCCACGCCCTTAGAAGACAAATGCATAGAGATTTTAGAAAGCCATTAATTATAATGACACCTAAGTCTTTGTTGAGACACAAAAACTGTGTGTCTAAGCTTGATGAATTTACTTCAAAAAAAACATTTCATCGTATTCTAAATGATGATGCTTATTTGGAGAATAGTGGCCTAATAAGATTAAAAAAAAATGCCGAAATAAAAAAAGTCGTTATGTGCTCAGGAAAAATATACTATGATTTAATTCAAGCTAGAGAAACAAATAAAAATAACGAAGTTGTTTTCATTCGTATAGAACAATTATACCCTTTCCCTGCAAAAACATTGGCCAACTTATTAAAAAAGTATGAAAAGGCTGAATTTATTTGGTGTCAAGAGGAGCCTAAAAACATGGGTGCGTGGAATACTGTCAGAAATTATATCGATAGAACGTTAGAAATAATATACTTTACTAGGGATAAAGTAAAATTTATAGGTAGAAAAGCTTCATCCTCAACTGCGACTGGAAACTTAAATAAACATCTTGCACAACAAAAAGAAATATTAGAAAAGGTATTAGGAAACTAAATGTCAGATAAAATAATAGTACCTACATTAGGAGAGTCTGTAACAGAGGCAACAGTTTCGAAATGGTTAAAAAGCCAAGGAGAAAAAGTTACAGCCGATGAGCCTATTGTAGAATTAGAAACTGATAAAGTTAACGTTGAAGTTCCAGCTCCGTCCAATGGTGTTTTAGAAAGTATATCTGTTAAAGAAGGTGAAACCGTTAATGTAGGTGCTTTGCTTGGACTAATAAATGGATCCACTAAGGAAATTTCAAAAAGTGTTAAAGAGATTAAAAACTATTCTCCTCCAAAGAAAAAAGATAAAATTTTAAAAGTGTCTGAAGAAGAACCTCTTAGACTTTTCGAAGAAAAAGAAACTAGTCCACTTAAAATCGAGGAAGAAGAAGCACTTGTGTTAAATAATGTTCATGAAGAAACGAAAACTGATCAATCAAAAAAAATGTCTATAAAGGAAGCTGAAAAAATAACTGGGGGCTTGCATATTTGGGGTCAATCGGAGAACTTTACTCCACCTGAGGCTACAATTAGGAAGATAAAAGAAAATCAAAAAGCAAAAGGTCAAAAACCATCAGTTTCCCCTGCTGCAAGAAAAATGGCAGCTGAAGCCAAAGTAGATTTGGATAAAATTAAAGGTTCGGGAAAACATGGTGTAATTCTAAAAGAGGACGTTATGAGTTTAATGGGTGTTAAGCCTAAACCTTCAGAAAGAAAAATTAAGCATGGTCCTGAAGAAAGAATTAAGATGACTAGATTACGCTTAACCATAGCTAAAAGACTTAAAGAAGCTCAAGAAAATGCTGCAATGTTGACAACCTTCAATGAGGTGGATATGAGCGAGATAACTTCTATGCGTAACCAATATAAAGATGATTTCCAAAGCAAATATAAAGTAAAACTTGGTTTTATGTCTTTTTTTGTTAAGGCTTGCGTAATAGGATTAAAGAATTTCCCTTCCATAAATGCTGAAATTCAAGGCGATGAAATAGTTTATAAAAATTACTATAATATTAGTATTGCGGTTGGAACTGATAGAGGTTTAGTGGTCCCAGTTCTTAGGGAGACTGATGAAATGTCATTTGCAGATATAGAGAAGAACATCAACAGTTTAGGAGAAAAAGCAAGGAACGGAAAAATTACTATTGAGGATCTACAAGGTGGTTCTTTCACAATAAGTAACGGCGGAATATATGGTTCAATGTTATCTACTCCTATATTAAACCCTCCTCAATCAGCTGTGCTAGGAATGCATAATATAGTCGAAAGACCTATTGTTGTTGACGGAGATATAATGATAAGGCCAATTATGTATTTAGCTTTATCCTATGATCACAGAATAATAGATGGGAAAGAGGCAGTATCATTCTTAAAGATTGTAAAAGATTCCCTTGAGCAACCAAAAAGGCTTTTTCTGAATATTTAATAATGGAAAATAATTTTGATGTAATTATAATTGGTGGAGGCCCCGGAGGTTACGTTTGCGCAATAAGATCTGCACAGCTTGGCTTGAAGACAGCTTGCGTAGAGTCCAGAGGAGCTTTAGGTGGAACTTGCTTGAATGTAGGATGTATTCCTTCAAAAAGTTTACTTAATTTATCAGAAAATTTTCACAAAGCCAAAAAAGACTTTAATCATCAAGGTATAGAGATTGAGGGTATTAAACTTAATATTGAAAAGATGATGTCTAATAAAAACAAATCAGTCCAGGTCCTTACCAAAGGTGTAGAATTTTTATTTAAAAAAAATAAAGTCACTTATATAAAAGGCAAAGGTGTATTACTTTCAAAAAATGATGTAGTTGTTTATGATAATAATAAAAAAACTAGTTATAATACTAAAAATATAGTTATAGCTACTGGTTCAGAAGTAGCCTCTATACCAGGAATTAAAATTGATGAAAAAAATATAATTTCCTCAACTGGTGCTTTGTCACTAAATAAAGTACCGAAAAAACTAGCTGTAATCGGTGGAGGTTATATTGGTTTAGAAATGGGTTCTGTATGGTCAAGATTAGGCTCTGATGTAACAGTTATCGAGTATCTTGATTATATAACTCCAGGGATGGATAGAGAAGTCTCTAATGAATTTAAAAAAATTTTGACTAAGCAAGGCATTAAATTTAAGTTAGGATCAAAAGTAAATTCATTAAAGAATGTTGGTACAAAAGTTTCAATAGATTATACAGATATTAAAAATTCAAAAGATGAGATTATTGAAGTTGATAAAGTTCTAGTTTCTGTTGGACGAAAACCTTATACAGAGGGACTTAATTTAACAAAATTAGGTATAAAAAAAGATAACAAAGGTAGAATTGAAGTTAACGAAAAGTTACAAACATCAGTTCAAAACATTTACGCTATCGGAGACGTAATAAAAGGGCCTATGTTAGCACACAAAGCTGAGGAAGAAGGTATAGCAGTTGCAGAAATTTTAGCTGGTCAAGCAGGGCATGTAAATTATGATATTATTCCAGGAGTAATTTATACTTCACCAGAAGTAGCTACAGTTGGTAAAACTGAAGAACAACTTAAAAGTGAAAATAAAAACTATAAAGTTGGAAAATTTCCATTTTTAGCGAACTCTAGAGCAAAAGTTAATAATGAAACAGAGGGGTTTGTAAAAATTTTAGCAGATAGTAAATCTGATAAAGTTTTAGGTGTGCATATCATTGGCCCACATTGCGGAGATATGATCGCGGAGATGGCATTAGCGATGGAATTCGGTGCAAGTGCTGAAGATATAGCTAGAACTTGCCATGCTCATCCAACCCATACTGAGGCAATAAAAGAAGCTGCATTAGCTGTTGATAAAAGACCAATTCATTTTTAATTAAAAATAATTCTAATACAATTATTGTATGAAAGCACAAGTTTTGTTGCCAAAGGTTTTTAATTTTCCTTTTACTTATAATTCTAAAATACAAAGTAAAATTGGAAATTTAGTAGAAGTTCCATTTGGCTCCAAAAATGAAATAGGTGTAATTTGGAAGAACAATTATACTGAGCCACAAAACATAAATATTAAAGATATTGGTAAAAAAACTGAATATTTTATTGATAAAAAATTAATTGATTTTATCGAATGGTTTTCATCATATAATATGGTGCCAATTGGCCTAGTTTTGAAGATGGCAATAGGAAACTCTAATAAATTTATAAGAATTAAAGATCATTTAAATGTTGTAAAAAAAACAGAGTCAAAAAATTTCATTTTAAATAATGAACAGTCTCTAGCTCTTAAATACCTTGAAAAAGTTAATAACAAATTTGATGTATCAGTTTTACAAGGCACAACTGGTTCTGGAAAAACTTTAGTATATTTTGAACGGATAAAAAAAATTATTGAAAAAAATAAACAAGCTTTAGTATTATTACCTGAAATATTTTTGACTAATGATTTTAAATCAAGGTTTGAAGATTTTTTTGGCTATGAGCCAGCAATTTGGCATTCTAAAATAACACCTAAACAAAAAAGATTAATTTGGAAAGGAATTATTAGTAATAAAATAAAAATATTAGTTGGAGCTAGATCTGCACTGCTTTTACCTTTTAAAAAATTAGGAATTATAGTTGTGGACGAAGAACATGACGTTTCTTATAAACAAGATGAGGGAGTTATTTATAATGCAAGAGATATGGCAATTTCTAGAGCAAATTTTGAGGGAGTTCCCATACATCTAGTAACATCGGTTCCATCAATAGAAACATACAATAATATTATAAATAAAAGATATAGGCATATAAAAATTTTTAAAAGATTTGATAATTATCCTTTGCCTAAAGCAAAGATAATTAATTTAAATTTAAATAAAATCAAAAATAAGTTTATAGCTAAAGAAACAATAGACACAGTAAAAGAATATTTAGATAGAGGAGATCAGGTACTTTTTTTTCTAAATAGAAGAGGTTTTGCCCCTTATTTAATCTGTAAGAAATGTGGTTTTAAACATACTTGTTCTAATTGTTCTTTATATCTTACTTTCCATAAAATTAAAGATAGAGCGATATGTCATCATTGCTCTTTTGAAAAAAAAATTAAAAAAAAATGTCAAAAAGAAGGTGATTGTGATTTTGTGATGTATGGACCTGGTGTTGAAAAAATATTTGAGGAAATTACTGAAGTATTTCCAAATAAAAAAATTAATATATTTTCAAGCGATTATTTAAAAAAAAAAGAAGATATAAAAAATTTATTTAAAAAAATAAATGATAAAAAAGTTGACATTTTAGTAGGAACTCAAATGATTTCAAAAGGTTTTAACTTCCCAAAACTAAACTGTATAGTAGTTATAGACGCTGATTTTACTGGCAGAGGATATGATTTGAGGACGACAGAAAAAAATATTCAATTATACCATCAATTGAGTGGACGAGCTGGAAGATTTAGTTCCAAGTCTTTAATAATTTATCAAACATTAACACCCTATAACTCCACTCTAAATGAATTGATTAAAAATAAATCAGAGGAACTTTTACAAAATGAACTTTTATTAAGAGAAAAAAATAAATTACCTCCATTTAAAAGATTAGTTGCTATTATTATATCATCCAAATATAGAGGTCTTAGCTTACAGGGCGCCAAAGAAATAAAAATAAAATTAGAGCAAATTAATAAACTTGAAATTTTAGGACCAGTTGACTCTCCTTTATTAAAAATTAAAAAAAATTTCCGTTCAAGATTACTAATTAAGTTTGATAATCAAATTTTCTTACAAAAAAAAATAACAAAAATACTAAATGCGCTTAAAATCTCACCAAAAATTAAACTTACGGTTGATGTAGATCCTATCAATTTTGCATAAGTTCAAAATTGGTAACTTGATCAAGTTATACGCATATGATACGACCTCATCATTATTTCAGGATAAAATCAGACAAAAATGAGTACAAATAAATCTTTCTCATCCGAAACATCTGAAAGGTATTCTCGTGCTTTATTTGAGGTGGCTAATGAGTCAAGTGATTTGGATAATGTAGAAAATGGTATAAGAAATTTTCAATCTCTTTTCAATTCAAGCCCTGAAATCAAAAATTTTATTCAAAATCCTACTCAAAGTAAAAATACGCAACGTGATTTTGTTGAGCTTCTAGTGGAGAAGTTAGGGTTTTCAAAAGATTTAAAAAATTTCTTTTTGCTGCTAATTGAAAAAAAAAGAATTTTTTTTGTGAAAAAAATATCTGAAAGTTTTTTAAAATTATGTTCAAAGAAAAGAGGAGAAGTAAAAGCATCCTTAATTTCATCAAAAGAACTATCTCAAATTGAGCTTAATGAAATAAATAGAGATTTATCTCAATCTATGGGATCAAAAATAATATTTGACTATAAAGTAGACAAAGAACTTATTGGTGGGTTAAAATTGCAAGTAGGAAGCTTTATGATTGATACTTCTATAAAAAACAAATTAAAAAAGTTCGAACAAGAAATGTTGGAAGATTAAAATGACAATAAACCCCTCAGAAGTTACAAAGTTATTAAAAGATCAAATTAAAAATTTTGGTGAAAAAGCAGAAGTTTCAGAAATAGGAAAAGTCCTATCCGTAGGCGATGGTATTGCAAGAGTATTCGGTCTAGATAACGTTCAAGCAGGTGAAATGGTTGAGTTTGAAGATGGATCAAAAGGCATGGCTTTAAATTTAGAAAACGACAATGTAGGCGTAGTTATTTTTGGTGATGATAGAAAAATAAAAGAAGGTGACACCATTAAAAGAACAAATGCAATTGTAGATGTCCCAGTCGGAAAAGAACTTTTAGGTAGAGTGGTTGACGGATTGGGAAATCCGATAGATGGAAAGGGAGGACTTGCTGTTAAAAATAGAAAACGAGTTGAAGTAAAAGCTCCAGGTATAATTCCAAGACAATCCGTTAATGAGCCAATGCAAACAGGTTTAAAATCGATAGACTCTCTTATACCAATTGGAAGAGGACAACGTGAATTAATTATTGGCGATAGACAGACTGGAAAAACTGCGGTTGCAATAGACGCAATTATAAATCAAAAAAAAATTAATGAGTCTTCAGACGAGAAAAAAAAATTGTATTGTGTATACGTCGCAATTGGTCAAAAGCGTTCTACCGTAGCTCAAATAACAAAAACTTTAGAGGAAGCTGGTGCCCTTAATTATACAACTATAGTAGCTGCAACAGCATCAGATTCAGCTCCATTACAATTTTTAGCACCTTATACAGGCTGTACTATTGGAGAATATTTTAGAGATAACGGAATGCATGCTTTAATTGTTTATGATGATTTATCAAAACAAGCAGTTGCATATAGACAAATGTCTTTATTATTAAGAAGACCACCAGGAAGAGAAGCATATCCAGGAGATGTTTTTTATTTACACAGTAGATTACTTGAACGTGCATCAAAATTAAATGATAAAAGTGGTGGGGGTTCATTAACTGCCTTACCTATAATTGAAACTCAAGCTGGAGATGTTTCCGCATATATACCAACAAATGTAATTTCAATCACCGATGGACAAATATTTTTAGAAACTGAGTTATTTAATCAAGGAATTCGACCAGCAGTAAACGTAGGACTCTCTGTGTCTAGAGTGGGTTCTGCAGCACAAACCAAAGCGATGAAAAAAGTAGCTGGGTCTATAAAATTAGAATTAGCTCAGTACAGAGAAATGGCTGCCTTTGCCCAGTTCGGATCAGATTTAGATGCTTCAACACAACAATTACTAAATCGAGGAGCAAAATTAACAGAACTTTTAAAACAAGATCAATATTCTCCTATGACCGTAGCCGAACAGGTAATTTCAGTATTTACAGGAGTAAAAGGCTATCTTGATGATGTTGAACTAAATAAAATTAAAAAATTTGAAAAAGATATTATTGAAAAGATTAAATCAGAAAAACCTGAAATAATTGATTCTATCGAGTCATCTGGGAAACTAGAGGAAAATACTGAAAAACTCCTTTCTCAAATTATCGATGAATATAAAAAAGAAAAAAAATAATGCCAAGTTTAGACGATCTAAAAAAAAGAATTAAAAGTGTTAAATCCACCCAGAAAATTACAAAAGCAATGAAAATGGTGGCTGCAGCTAAATTACGAAAAGCACAGGAAAATGCAGAGAAAGGTCGACCTTACAGTCAAAAAATGCAGAATATAATTCTGAATTTAACTAAATCAATTAATGATCCACAAAACGCACCTAAACTTCTTGTTGGTACAGGAAAAGATAAAACTTATTTATGTGTAGTGCTTACTGCAGATAGAGGATTATGTGGTGGTTTCAATTCAAATATTTGCAAGTTAGCAAAGACAAATTTTAAAAATATCCTTAGTAAAGGAAAAGAATTAAAGATAATGACTGTAGGAACAAAGGGTCTGGATCAAATTAGAAGAGAATACGACAAATATATTATTAAAAAATTTAGTTTTAAAAATAAGAAACAAATAACGTTTAGTGAAGCTGAATTAGTGGGAAATGAAATAATAAAATTATTTAAAAAAGAAGAATTTGATAAATGTATATTATTTTATAATAATTTTAAAAATGTTATCACTCAAATTCCACAAGCTCAGCAAATAATTCCTGTTGAAAATAAGTCATCGGAAGTGAAAATTGAGGACTCTACTTCTTACGAGTTTGAGCCAGAGGAAGATGAGATTTTAGAGGATTTATTACCAAAAAATATTTCTACTCAGGTTTTTAAAGCTTTTTTAGAAAATGCTGCAAGTGAACAAGGATCAAGAATGACCGCAATGGATAATGCCACTAGAAATGCTGGAGAGTTAGTTGATAAACTTACAATTAATTACAATCGAAGTCGACAAGCTTCAATTACTAAAGAGTTAATAGAAATTATATCAGGAGCAGAAAGTTTATAGACATGAATAAAAAAGGGAAAATCACTCAAATAATTGGTGCAGTAGTTGATGTAAACTTTTCAGATGATCTGCCAGAAATCTATACTGCGCTAGAAGCTAATAATTCTGGAAACAAATTAATATTGGAGGTTGCTCAACATTTAGGAGAAAATGACGTAAGAACTATTGCAATGGATGCTACCGAAGGATTAAAAAGAGGTGATGAAGTAATAAATACTGGATCCCCAATAAGTGTGCCGGTTGGCCCAGAAACTTTAGGTAGAATTATAAATGTAGTTGGAGATTCAATTGATGAAAAGGGCAAAGTTATCACAAAAGAAAAATGGCCAATACATAGACCTGCACCTAAATTTACAGATCAAGCAACTGAAACAGAGCAATTAGTAACTGGCATCAAAGTAATAGATTTATTAGCTCCATATGCAAAAGGAGGAAAAATTGGATTATTTGGTGGTGCTGGTGTAGGAAAAACGGTAACGATAATGGAATTAATTAACAACATTGCAAAAGCTCACGGAGGATTTTCAGTTTTTGCTGGTGTTGGTGAAAGAACCCGAGAAGGGAATGACTTATATCATGAAATGATCGAGTCAGGTGTAATTAAAACTGATGGAAAAGGATCCAAGGCGGCATTGGTTTATGGGCAAATGAATGAGCCACCCGGAGCAAGAGCAAGAGTGGCATTAACTGGATTAACAGTTGCAGAGTATTTTAGAGATAAAGAAGGTCAAGATGTTCTTTTTTTCGTTGATAATATTTTTAGGTTTACTCAAGCTGGGTCTGAAGTTTCAGCTTTATTAGGAAGGATACCATCTGCAGTAGGATATCAGCCAACTTTAGCAACTGACATGGGTAACTTACAAGAGAGAATTACTTCAACAGATAAAGGATCAATTACATCGGTTCAGGCAATATATGTTCCAGCAGATGACTTAACCGACCCTGCACCTGCTACCTCTTTTTCACATTTAGATGCAACAACCGTGCTATCAAGACAAATTGCAGAGATAGGAATTTATCCGGCAGTTGATCCTTTAGATTCAACTTCGAGAATATTAGATCCTAGAATTGTTGGAGATGAGCATTATCGAGTAGCTAGAGATGTTCAAAGAATTCTGCAAGCTTATAAATCACTGCAAGATATAATAGCAATCTTAGGTATGGATGAACTTTCTGAAGAAGATAAACTTACAGTTGCTCGTGCTCGTAAAATTCAAAGATTTTTGTCTCAACCGTTTTTTGTGGCAGAGGTATTTACGGGATCTCCTGGTAAGTTGGTTAGTTTAGACTCTACAATCAAAGGTTTTGATGCAATTTGTAAAGGGGAGCATGACAATTTACCTGAAGCAGCGTTTTATATGGTTGGTAGTATTGAAGAAGCTGTGGAAAAAGCTGGAAAAATGTCAAAAGAAAGTAAAAAATAATGTCAGGAAATTTTGCAGTAGAGATTATAAGCCCAAATCAATCAGTTTTAAAATCAGAAACAGAAGAAGTTATTTTGCCATCATTTGAAGGTGAAATGGGAATATTAAAAGATCATGTATCATTGATTACTTTTCTAAGACCTGGGATTATAACTGTAAAAAAAAATAATCAGGAAATAAAATTTTTTGTAGAGGAAGGTACAGTAGAGTTTTCGAAAAATAACTTGTTGATATTAACGTCAACAGCTAAAAATCTTTCTAATCTAAGCAAAGATGATTTAAATGATTTAATTAAAAAGTCCCAGGAAAAAATTGATCAAAAGGACATCAACGACAAAGAAAAGTATTTATTATCCCATAAAATCGATGTGCTCAAAAGTGTGAATTAAAGTATTTTTTTAATTCAATTAATAAATTTTCATAAACTTTTTTTTTAAAATCAACAATAACTTTTGGTAAATCTTCCATTTCTATCCATTTCCATTCAATAAACTCTGGATGTTTAGTTTTTAAGTTGATTTCACTTTCCTCCCCTTTAAATCTTACAATAAACCATTTTTGTTTTTGTCCTCTAAATTTTCCCTTCCATATTATTCCTAAAAGCTCTTTAGGTAATTCATAAACGTAAAAATTTTCCAGTATTTTAAGTACTTCGATTGATTTAATGCTAGTTTCTTCCTTAAGTTCTCTTTTCATTGCTGATAAAAAATTTTCATTTTTATTTACTCCTCCTTGCGGCATTTGCCACTTATCTATGGGATTATCTCTTCTTTTCCCAACAAATATTTTATTGTTATGATTTAAAATAATTACGCCTACACCAACTCTAAGAGGAAGATTTTTTTTTACCATTATCTTAGGAATTAAATAATTTAAGGGCGTAATTTAGTTGATTGTCTTTCTCTGAATTAATTTTAAAATCATTTCCATTTTCTTCAACAACTATATCAGGAGTAACACCAACTTCAGATATAGAATTACCAGATGGCAAGTAATACTTCGAGATTGTAAGTCTCATTCCTCCTCCATTCCTTAATGGAATAATTGATTGTACAGATCCTTTCCCATAAGAGTTTTCTCCTAAAATAATTGCTCTTTTGTGATCCTTTAAAGCCCCTGCAAAAATTTCCGAAGCCGAGGCTGAACCATTATTGATCATTACAATTATTGGTTTTCCTTTTATTTCGTCGCCTTTCTTTGCAAAAAATTTTCTAGTTTCAGAAATTTTTCTTCCTTTTGTTGAAACAATTTGCCCATCATCTAAAAAAAAATCAGTTATATTTATTGCTTGATTTAAAAGTCCCCCAGGATTATTTCTGAGATCTAAAATATATCCTTTAATTTTCAAATTCTTTTCATATTTTTTAACTATATCTAAAAATTGTTTATCGCTATTCTCGTTAAATGATTTTAATCTTATATAGCCTAGGTTTTTATCTTTACCCAATACTTCTGCGTTCACCGACTTAATTTCAATAATTTTTCTTACAATCTTAAATTCCAATGGTTTTTTTACATTCTTTCTTCTAATTGTGAGTTCAATAGAAGTTCCAACTGGACCCCTCATTAATTTTACTGCTTCCATGAGAGTTTTTCCTTGAACTTGTTCTCCTCCAATTTTTACAATGTAATCCCCTGCTTTAATGCCAGCTAAGGCTGCTGGAGTATCGTCGATGGGAGAAATAACTTTTACAACACCAGCTTCCATACCTATTTCAATCCCTAATCCACCAAACTCACCTCGAGTATCAGTCTGCATTTCTTTAAAAATTTCTGGACTCATATATGCTGAGTATGGGTCCAATGATTGTAAAACACCATTTATTGCTGAGTCTATTATTTTAGATTGATTTACATCATCTACATAATCAGTTTTAATTTTTTCAAGAACTTCTCCAAAAATGTCAATTTTTTCAAAAAGATCATTGTTTGAACTCCCAAAAGTGATAGTGGAATTAAATAGTATAAAAATAAAAAGAATGATTTTTTTCATATAGCCGCCTTTTCTTTAGGAATTTCCTCAGACCACATCTTTTCTAGGTCATAAAATTCTCTTTTTTCAGGATGAAAAATATGAACTATTATATCATGTGCATCAACTAACTTCCAATCATTACTCTCTCGACCTTCTATACGAAATTCTCCTAAACCAATTCTTTTTAATTCGCTAACGAGGTTTTCCGAGAGAGCCTGCAAATGTCTTGACGAATTGCCCGAGGCAATAATCATATAGTCAGCTATATATGATTTATTTTTTAAGTTTATTGACTTAATATCTACAGCTTTATTGTCATCTAATATTTTCTCAATATTTTTTTTAATATCTGCAATTCTCATTTAATTTTTTTTCTTATTTTTGAAGAAGATGTATCGAAATACTCGTTATTAACGTAAATAATGTTATTTTTGTTTAAATATTTTACCACAGTAGAATTCTTACTCTTTTTATCATATCCTCTTCTAGAAAAAACAATTAAATTAGTTAATTTAACAATTTTTTTCCAGCTTTTCCACTTATGAAAGTTTATCAAGCAATCTGAACCTATAATTAAGTACAATTTCTTTTGATTTTTCTTTTTTATAAAATAATTTATAATATGGACGGATCTTGTAGAATTAAGTTTCTTGTCTAAATACAAAACTTTTATTTTGTCATTTTTGCCTAAAATTTTTCTAGATTTCTTGATTCTGTTTTCTAAAGAAAAAAAAGGCTTTTTTTTAAAAGGGTTTTGTTTTGTAATTACCCAATAAATCTTTTTTAGGCCGTATTTTTTCAAGCTTATTTTTGATATTTTTACATGTCCTTTATGTGGTGGATCAAAACTGCCTCCAAAAATCCCTATACCTTTTTTTTTAAATGACATTATAATTTACTGTCGTATTACACCTTTTCCTGTGACTAAATATTTATAAGATGTTAATTGATTGATACCCACAGGTCCTCTCGGTGGAAGTTTGTTTGTTGAAATTCCGATTTCACCTCCGAAACCAAATTCTCCTCCATCAGCAAATTGCGTTGAAACATTATGCATAGCTATAGAACTATTAACTTTATCTAAAAATATTCCAGCATTTTTATAATTACTAGTAATTATACTATCGGTATGCATTGTTCCATATTTTAAAATATGTTTTACAGCTTCATGAACATTCTTCACAGTTTTTATTGAAATTATCGCATCCAAATACTCTGTCTTCCAATCTTTTTCTTTTGCGATTTTTAATTTATTATTAAATAAT
>CABYXR010000008.1 GCA_902522955.1 uncultured Pelagibacteraceae bacterium | reverse complement strand
TTTTTCTAAATTTCTTATTTAATTTTTTAATTTCTTCCGTATCTGAGAGTAATAAAGAGCAAATTAACTTTTTTTTCTTAAATAATTTATCTTTTTTATTGATTAAACTTAATTTAGAATCAAAATAACCTTGAGGATTTTTTAAAGTCTTTTGCCAATGAATATTGCTAGAAATTACATTAATTTTTATCATCAGTGCTTTTTTTCTGATAAGCCCGAATAATTTTAGATACTAATGGATGTCTTACAACATCTGCATGGTCGAAATTTATAATTTTAATTTCTTTAATATGTTTTAATATTTCTTTTGATCTAATAAGACCTGATTGAGATTTATTTATTAAATCTATCTGTGATGGATCTCCATTAACTACCAATTTTGAATTTTCTCCAATTCTAGTTAAAAACATTTTAATTTGAGTATCTGTTGCGTTTTGGGCTTCGTCTAAAATTGCAAAACAATTTTTTAAAGTTCTTCCTCTCATGAAAGCCAGTGGAGCTATTTCTATTTCTCCAGAATCAATTTTTTTTTGTATTTTTTCAAATCCAAATAAATCATATAAAGCGTCATATAAAGGTCTTAAATATGGATCAACTTTTTCCTTCATATCACCTGGTAAGAAACCAAGTTTTTCTCCAGCTTCTACTGCGGGACGAGATAAGATTACTCTCTCTACTTTTTTTTCCATAAGTAAGGTTATTGCAACTGAAACAGCCAAAAAACTTTTTCCTGTTCCAGCTGGGCCTAGAGCCATTACAATATCATTTGTTTGTAATGATTGAATATATTCTGATTGCTTTTCAGATCTCGCTATAACAGATTTTCTAGGAGTTTTAATAAGTTGTCCAAGTGATTGAACATTAGAGTTTTTGTTTGTATCCATATTTTTTTTCACAGAAATTACAATATCATTTTTTTCTATGACATTTGTCAATATAAACTTATCAATTAAAAATTTTATTGAATTTAGTACCAAAGAGGTATTTTCCTTTTGCCCTTTAATTGTAAGAGAATTTCCTCTAAAAAAAATTGTAGTTTTAGTTAATTTTTCTAAATTCAATAAATGCTCATTGAAACTTCCCACAATTGCCATTAATAAATTATTATTTGATATTTGTATATTAATAGTTTCGTTGTCTATTTTTCTAAAAATAAAGTTCTTTTCTAATTTATCTAAATTACTCATCTATCAAATAATAAATTCTTTAAATTTTGTTTTATTCTTTAATATATACTCTGGAAAAGTTTCATCAATTTCAACTTTTTTAAGAGAACCGTCTGAAAAAATATCCTTAAAATTATTTATTCTATCCTGAATGTAAGATGTGTCTTTAAATTTGTCTATATTTAATTCACCGTGAGCGTACGATTTCATTTTATTTTTAATTTTTTCAGGGCTTACAATAAAAGAAAAATGCCAACCGCCCTCAGAGATTATTGTTGGGTTAGTAAAGTGTCTATGAATTTGCCAAAATTTAATTCTCTTTGTATACTGATACCTTAGCCATTGAGGAGTTATTTTACCTTTTAAGTATTTTTTTCTTATAACTCTCGATCCTTGATATGGTGTTTGTCCTGGGCTTAGTAGATTTAATTTGAATTTAAAAAATTTTTGATTAAATACTGCGTATTTTTTAAAATTTACTCTATCTATGTTATTTAAATTAGGAATTTCATCTATATCCGATATAAGAATTAAATCATCGTCTTTTGCATCAAACAATCCTCTAACAATTTGATTTCTTTGATATTCATCTCTTACAATATTTTTATGCCAAATTCTTTTATTGTAGTAAAATGATTTTGTATTTTTTGGCATATCATCGACAATTATATATCTAATTTTTTTTTCAAATGACTTGAATTTATTTATGTTAAAGTTTAATTTTTTATTATTTCCAGCATGATCGGTGGTCGCTTCAATAACTACAAATTTGTCAACAAATTTGTTCAATGTATTAAGTCTTAATTCAAGAATCAAATCCTCATTGTTGTAGGTGAAGCAATCAAATATCATGCTGCTAGATTTTTACTATCTACTAAATCACCTATCATAGTATTAAGATTAAAATCTTTTATCTTAACATTCATGACTTTACCTACAATATCATCTTTGCAATTCACGACAATAGAATTTTGAAACTCATCTCTTCCGAAAAATTGTCTATTATTTATTTTATTTTCAAACAAAACTTTTAGAGTCTTATTTAATGATTTTCTTTTATATTCTTTTTTTATTTTTTCTGCAATGTTTTGGAATTCAGTTAATCTTCTCTTTGCAATTTTTTCATCTATCAGATTTAATTTTGCTGCTGGTGTTCCGTAACGAGGGCTAAAAATATAAGAATAAGTATTTATATATTTTACTTCGTTTAAAAGTTTTAATGTTAAATTAAAATCTTCTTCTGTTTCGCCTGGGTAGGCAATAATAAAATCACTAGAAAACTCAATTTTTGGATTAATTTCTTTGAGCTGATAAATGATCTTTAGATACTCCTCTATAGTGTGTTTTCTATTCATGTTTTTTAATACTACATTTGATCCACTTTGAACTGGTAGATGTAAATGGGGCATTAATTTTTTAGAAACTTTAAATAACTTTATCAAGTTTTCATTCATATCCTTTGGATGAGAAGTGGTAAACCTCAATCTTTCTAATCCATTTATTTCCTCTAATTTAAGTATTAAATCCGACAAATTTTTATTTGAATAATTGTATGCATTTACATTCTGACCCAATAAAATTATTTCTTTTGTTCCGTTTCTGACTAATTGTTTTGCTTCAGAAATTATTTGTTCAACTTTTCTTGAAAATTCAGGTCCTCTTGTGTACGGAACAACGCAAAATTTACAAAATTTATCACAACCTTCTTGTATAGTTAGGTAGGAAGAAACCTTACCAGGTGAGTTTTCAATCTTCTCTAAATTATCAAATTTATTTTCAGCTTCAAATTCAGTGAAATTTATCTTCTCATTTTTTTTTTCTACTTGAAGTAAAATGTTATTGAGATAATGATAAGATTGAGGACCGATTACACAGTCTATATATTTTTCTTTTTTCATTAAAATTTCACCCTCTGCTTGAGCAACGCACCCTGCAACAACTACTATAGGTTTTTTTTTATATCTAAAAATTTTTTTTACTCTGCCAATATCATGATAGACTTTATCTGTAGCCTTTTCTCTTATATGACAAGTATTTAAAATGTAACAATCAGCTTCAGCTGGAACAGCAGTTTGGGTGTAATCAATTCTTTTTAAATTTTCAATAATTCGATCGCTATCATACTCATTCATTTGACAGCCGAAAGTTTTAATAAATATTTTTTTTTGCAATTTATTTTTTTATTTTTGAACCGTATAACTCTAGTTTATGATCAACTAGTTTATAGCCAAGTTTGTTGGCGATTTTTTCTTGTAACATTTCAATATCTTTATCTACAAATTCTACTATTTCACCACTATTAATATCAATCAAATGATTATGATTATCGTTTATTTCATATCTGGCTTTACCAGTTTTAAAGTCATGCTTTATTAAAATTCCAGCTTCTTCAAAAAGTTTTACTGTTCTATAAACTGTTGCAATACTTATTTTATCATCAATTTGTGTCACACGTTTATGAAGTTCATCAACGTCAGGATGATCTTTGGAACCGTACTCTTCTTTTGACTCAGAAAGTATTTTTGCAATAGTCCTTCTTTGTTCAGTAAGTCTTACACCTTTTTCTTTACATTTATTTTCAATATTACTCATAAGTTAAATTTAACTTAAATATAATGCTTTAATCAAATTTTTTTGTATTAATTTTTTTTTAATTAAAATTTCAATATTTTCAAGGTTAAATAGGGATAAATCCTTATCTTTATAGCCATACAATTTAACATTATTTGAAATTTTCATCCCTTTCGCTATTGATAGAGCGACTCTTATCGAAGAAAAGCTGCCTGGGCCATTATTCACAAGAACTGAAAAATTTTTATTCATATTTACTTTGTGCTTAGTGATTAAATTCAATATTGTAGATACTAAGACTTCATTATTATGATTTTTAGTTTGAAAATTATGAACAAAAAAATTATTATTGATCCTTAAACCAATTTTATCACTGTTACCTGTGCAATTAATTATTAAAAAATCTTTAATCATTTTTATATATATATATAATTTTTTTATTTACTCAAAACAAACTTTATTCTTCAGCTGAAAAGATTGGTATAGAAGATTTTGGTGTTATTTCAATCATGTATCACAGATTTAACGAAAATAAATATCCATCAACAAATATAAGAATCAATGATTTTAAAAAACACTTAGAAATTATTGAGAGTCAAAATATTGAGTTTGTTAGTCCTGCAAATTTTGAACTAGACTTGTCTCAAAAAAAAATGAAGAGAAAAATTTTACTTACTATAGATGATGGCTACACATCTTTCTATAAACATGCGTGGCCTATTTTAAAAGAGAAAAAAATACCATTTATTTTATTTATAAGCACTCGAGAAGTAGGTGCTCCTGGCTATATGAATTGGGACGAAATTAGAGAAATTAGTAAAGAGAATTTTGTTGAAATAGGGAACCACAGCCACACACACGAATACTTGGTAGATGAAAATTTTGATAAAATTAAAGAAGATATAGTCAATTCAATCAATATCTTTAAAAAAAACTTAGGAAAAAACTCTGATTTTTTTTCTTATCCGTTTGGAGAGTATAGTTTGGAGTTCAAAAAAATTATAAAAAATTTAGGTTTTAAATATGCTCTCGGTCAACACTCAGGTGTTATAGATATTACTAAAGATCTTTTTGAGCTTCCGAGATTTCCAATAAATGAAAAATATGGTGAGCTTAAAAGATTTGCTACAATTACGAAAACCCTTCCTCTTAAATATAAAAAGATCTATCCAGAGGAAAAATTTTTATCAAATGAAAATAATCCGCCAAAAGTAAAAATTGAATTTTATGAGAACATTAAAAATCTCAAGTTGTTAAATTGTTATTCTAATGAAGGTAATAAATGGAGAAATTCTAATATTAAATTTGTAAAAAATAATATTCTTGAAATTTATATTGATGAAAAATTTTTAGGAGAAAGAGGCAGAATAAACTGTTCTTTAAAAAAAAATGACGGTTACTGGAGATGGTTAGGAATTCAATTTGTGATAGCTGAAAAGTAACTTATAAATTAAGCTCTTTTCTTTTTACAGAATTTGCTAATCTTACAGGTTCAAAATCCATCAATCTATTTTGAATAATAATTTGAGATAAAATTTTTGTATATTCACTTCCAGTTTCAGCGTAACTTCCTAGTGTTTTTGTTAATTCCAGACCGTTAACTTTTTTATTTTTATTCCTTAACAATTTTCTTTTTTCTCTAAATTTTGAATAACTTTTGTGAGTGTTTAAATTATTTTTATATGCTTTAACAGAAGCTCTTAGGATAGGAAATCTTAAAATTTTATGACTTTTTGACTTATCTTTAAATAATGGCTCAATACCTTTGCCGTTCCAAGTCCATTGACCAAAAATAGCGTTCCCTTCTAATGCAAACCGTGAAGTACCCCAACCACTCTCTTTGGCAGCTTGTGCTAAAGCGATAGATACTGGGATTATATCCATTCTATTTTTCAACTCTTCAACGCTTCCTTTTTTAACTTTATATTCCAAAAACTTTTGTCTTAACCACTGTTTTTCTTGGTCAGTAGTCATTTTCGTTGAAGTAATCTTATTTAATTTATACCTATCCTCTAATATTCTCTCATTCTCGGCAACAACAAGTGGTAGAACAATCTTAATAAAAGTTTCTTTTTTTAATTTCACGCTTTGTATTTCATCAAGATCTTTTGGAAATTGAGTAAAGTAAATAGGTTTAACTACCTTTTCATATCTTACTTTATTCAAATTGTAATCAACGTCTTCGAACAAATTTAAAACAGTTGCCGTTTTTAAATTTAAATCTGGTAAAATTAATTCTGGAACTTTGTCCAATTTTTTAGTTTCAGTTTTTGGTTTTTTGACTTCTTTTTTATTTTTTAAGCTTGGTTTTTTTTCTTCTTTTTTAATTATAACTTCAGGTTTTTTAATCTCTTTTTTAACAACCTGTGTTTCCTGTTTTTTGAATATTGAAACTCCAGAAAATATTATAGTAGAAACAGCTAAAATAACAAAAATAGCTGCTAAAGACTGACCTACTTTTTTTTTATTAAACTGCTGCTCATAAATTGAATTAAAAATATCTGTAAAAAACCCTGTGAAAAAACTATAAAAAGTTTTTCCAATTTTTGGCAATATTTCTAAAACTCCAATGCCTGCTCTGCCAAACAATCTCCATATATTATAAAAAAAATTAGAAACTGATCTTGAACTGTCTTCTTTAAAATAGGTAACTTTTCTTGAAAATTTCGCAACTTTTTTTGAACTATCCTCTTTTAAGTCATCAATTTGTCTTGAAACTTTTGATAATGGCTTATAAAAATTTTCTTTAATAAAAGTTGTTTTAAAATCTTTTGGAATTACTATTTTATTTTTTCTTAAAATTAATTCTAGTTGACCAGTGGTTAATTCTTTTCTTCTTTTTAAATAATCTTTAATTTCTTTAACATCGTAAATCTGAGCTAGCTCAATTAATTTATCTTTATAACTTAAATTTTTTTTCATCTTTAAATAGCTTCGACCGAGTTGACCTCTTTAACATAATGTTTTAATAAATTTTGTACTCCTTGCTTGAGAGTGATCAGTGAACTCGGACAACCTGAGCAACTTCCTTGAAGCTCAACTTTGACTACACCCTCTTCGAAAGATTTGAACTTTATATCCCCTCCATCTTTTTCAACTGCTGGTCTAATTTTGGTATCTAAAACTTCTATTATTTTTTCTATAGTTTCGTTATCACTTGTGACATTACTTTTTTTTGTTTCAACTTTATTATCTAAAATTGGTTTTTTATTATTTTCAAAATAGTGGTTCATGTGAGAGATAACCATTGGCTTTAGTTCATTCCACGTTACTGTCTTATCTTTTTTTACAGATAAAAAATTTTTTGATAATAAAACTAACTCAACACCTTTAAAACCTAGCAATTCTTTAACGAAAATATTTGATACTCTATTTATATCGCTTTTTTGAAATTCTTCAGTCCCTGCAGCTGATATGATTTTTTCAGACAAGAACTTTAAAGACTCAGGGTTTGGTGTGTTTTCTACTTGTATCATAAAAAATTTATATTATAACAAACCTACTTTTTCACGAACATTTTTTAAGTTTTCCTCAGCTATAATCCTAGCTTTTCCAGCACCTTTATTCAATACTTGTCGTAAATATGTCTCATCATTCATTAATTTTTTTATTTCCTTACCAATAGGGCATATCTCGCCTACAAGTAGTTCTGTCAATTTATTCTTAACAAAAGAATATTCTTTTCCGGCCATCTCTTTAAGAGTTTTTTCTAAATTTGATTTCAAAATTTCTGAATATATATTTAAAAGGTTCAATGCTTCTGGTTTTTTTTCTAAAGATTTTAAGCTATCCGGAATTGGCTCGGAGTCAGATTTTGCTTTTTTTATTTTTTTGGTAATTTCATCTGAACTGTCTTTAAGATTAATTCTTGAATAATCAGACTCCTCTGATTTACTCATTTTTTTTGTACCATCTCTCAAACTCATTACCCTAGATATATTTTTAAGAATAAGAGGCTCTGGTATGGGGAAAAAATCTTTACAGTTGAAATCTTTATTAAATTTTTGAGCAATATCTCGTGTTAATTCTAAATGTTGTTTTTGATCTGCTCCTACAGGAACATGGGTTGCCTTATATAAAAGTATGTCTGAAGCCATTAAATTAGGATAAATATAGAGACCAACGCTAGCTTTCTCTTTATCTGAACCAGCCTTATCTTTAAATTGTGTCATTCTATTCAACCATCCAATTCTAGAAACACAATTAAATATCCAAGCAAGTTCTGAATGAGCAGATACAGATGATTGATTAAAAATTATACTTTTATTTGGATCAAGACCCGTTGCTATAAAACCTGCAACTGTTTCTAAAGTATTTTTCATTAATATTTTTGGATCCTGAAAAATAGTAATGGCGTGTAAATCTACAACGCAATAAATACAATTTTGCTCTTTTTGCAATAGAACAAAATTTTTTAGAGCGCCTAAATAATTTCCTAAGTGGAGATTACCTGAAGGCTGAACACCAGAGAAAACTAACTTTTTGTTAATCATTTTATTATGTTTTAAAATTTTTTGTTTTTAATAATCCCACTAAATAACACGATATCAAATAAAACCCTGCAACAAAACCAACTATTAACAATAAATATATTAATTTGTACTTATATGTATAATCTAGATAATTTGAATAAAAGCCTAAGGCAAATAAAAGTATAAAAGTCATTAAAATTGTAATTAAAATTATTTTGATAACATTCCTAATTAAATAATTTTGCAACAATAATGATTTTTTTTTATTCAGAATAATCATATAAATTAAAACACCAGTCCAAGTTGAAATTGAAGTTGCAATAGGTATTATTATGAAACCATATTTATTGAATAAACTTAAACTTAAAAATATATTTAAGAAAACCATAAACGAGGAAATGTAAAAAGGAGTCTTCGTATCGTTTCTAGCAAAAAAGAAATTAGATAAAATCTTTATTAGTGCAAATGCCGGAACTCCAAATCCAAAAAATTTAAGAGCTAAAGCTGTTAATTGAGCACTTTCATAAGTAAAGGATCCATATCCAAATAAAGCGCTTACTATTTCGTCAGATGCAATTACTAAACCGATGCTTGCAGGTAAAGATAACAAAAGAGATAGCTCGAAAGATTTGCTTTGTATTTTTGAAATCGTAGAAATATTATTTTTTTTAAAGGCCTTAGACAAGACTGGTAATGATACCGTACCTACTGCGATACCTGCTAATGCTAAATTAATTTGATAAATTCGATCTGCATAATAAAGATAAGATACAGCGCCGGACTCGAATGATGCTATTATAGTGCCTACTAAGATATTAACTTGAGTAACACCTGAGGATAAAATACTAGGTAATAATTTTTTGAAGAAAAATTTTACTTTATTATTTAATTTTATTTTAAATTCAATTGAGGGTTTGTAATATTTTTTTGTAAAAAAGATAAGAAATAAAAGTTGAATTACACCAGCTAAGGTTACTCCATTAGATAGTTGCCTCGCAAAATCTAATTTTAGTACGTATGATGTAATTAAACTTAATATTAAAACGATATTTAATATAATTGGCGCAGCTGCTGCTGCTGCAAATTTATTATTAGAATTTAGAATTCCAGAAAAAAAAGATGATAAACTTACAAATAATAAAAAAGGAAATGTTATTCTTGTAAACTCTACCGCCAGATTAAACTTCTGTGTGTTTTCCTCAAAGCCTGGTGCAATAATATAAACCACGTAAGGTGTAAATATTTCAACAATAAGAATAATTAAGAGTAAAATTAAGACTAAGATATTAAAAACATCATCAGCAAATTTCTTTCCCTTATTTTTGTCATCTGACTTAGCTGATGCATAGCTGGGAATGAAGGCCGCATTGAAAGTCCCCTCTGCAAAAAGTCGCCTAAAAGTGTTTGGAAGTCTAAATGCCACAAAGAAGGCGTCTGCAAAAATTGATGCTCCTAAAAATATTGCAATTAACATATCTCTGAGATAACCTAAAATTCTACTTAATAGGGTAAAAAAACTGAAAACATATGTTGACGACAACAAGTTCATACTAATTCTAAATTAAGCCACAAATAATAAATAATAAATGAAATATTATAATTATATTACATATACATTTTTAAATGACAAAAAAATCCAAAATTGATCATTATTCTGATAAAGAAGCTCTTGATTTTCATATAAAAGGGAAGTCAGGCAAAATTGAGATAAATTCGTCCAAACCTTTAACAACCAAAAGAGACTTGTCTTTAGCTTACTCTCCTGGAGTGGCCGCGCCTGTTAAAGAAATAGCTAAAAACCCAAACTTAGCTTACGATTACACAAGTAAAGGGAATTTAGTAGCTGTGATAAGTAACGGATCAGCAATTTTGGGATTAGGTAATCTAGGATCATTGGCGTCTAAACCTGTAATGGAAGGTAAATCAGTATTGTTTAAAAGATTTGCTGACATAGACTCTATAGATATAGAAATAAATAGTAACAACGTTGACTCAATAGTTGAAACTATAAAAAATATCGGTGATACATTCGGAGGAATAAATCTTGAAGATATAGCTGCACCAGATTGTTTCATTATAGAACAAAAACTTAAAGAATATTTAGATATACCTATTTTTCATGACGATCAACATGGAACAGCAATAATTACTTTGGCTGCCCTGATTAACGCCTTGGATGTTTGTAATAAAAAGATAGATGAGATCAAAGTAGTAATCAATGGGGCAGGAGCTTCTGCACAAGCCTGCACAAATTTATTTAAAAGCTCTGGGGTAAAAAATGAAAATATTATTATGTGCGATAGTAAAGGAGTTATTTACAAAGGTCGAAAAAATGTTGATCAATTCAAGTCATCATTTGCTTCTAATACTAAATTGAGAACTTTAAAAGAAGCCATGAAGGGTGCTGATGTGTTTTTAGGTTTGTCTGCGAAAGACGTTGTCTCAAGCGAAATGGTAAAATCTATGGCAAAAAATCCTATTATTTTTGCTTGCGCAAACCCTGATCCAGAAATCAAGCCAGAAATTATCAATGAAGCAAGGTCTGATGCTATTGTAGCCACTGGCAGATCAGATTATCCTAATCAAGTAAATAATTTAATAGGTTTCCCTTATATTTTTAGAGGGGCGCTTGATGTTAGGGCAAAAGAAATCAATGAAGAAATGAAGGTAGCAGCTGCGAAAGCTATTGCTTTGTTAGCAAGAGAGGGCGTACCAGATGAAGTTGTTGCAGCATACGGAGGTGATAGACCTAAATATGGTAAGGACTATATTATTCCATCGACTTTTGATCCAAGATTAATCAGTGTAATTCCTGCTGCCGTTGCTGAGGCCGCAATGAAAAGTGGTGTTGCAAGAAAAAAAATTAATGACATTTATTTGTACAAAGAACAATTAACTAATCGCCTAGATCCATCTATGTCCTTGATGCAAGGTATAAATGCCAAAGTTAGAAAAAATCCAAAAAGAGTAATTTTTGCCGAAGGAGAAGATGAAAATATGTTAAAAGCTGCTATTGAGTTTGGAAAAAATAAACTTGGTATTCCTATTTTAATCGGAGCAGAAAAAAGAATTAAAGAACAGTTAAAAAAAATTGGTTTAGGTGAAAATCATAAAATCGAAATAATAAATTCTACTAATAAAGAAAAAAGAGAAAAATATGTTAAACATTTATACAAAAAACTGCAAAGAGAAGGGCAATTGGAAAGAGATGTGGATCGATTAGTAAGAAATGACCGTATTGCTTGGGGTTCCTCCATGATCGCATGTAAGGATGCTGATGCAATGGTGACCGGTAACATAAGACATTATGCGGCATCAATTGAAAAATTGAAAAAGGTTGTTGCTCCCAGACCTGGAGAAGAAATTTTTGGTATGACTATGATAAATTCAAAAGGGAAAACTGTTTTAGTAGCTGATACTAATGTACAAGATTTTCCTTCATCACAAAGATTAGTAAATGTTGCAAAATCTTGTGTAAGAGTAGGAAGACTATTCGGATTTGATCCAAAAGTTGCTTTCCTATCTCATTCGACGTTCGGAAACCCAGTTTCAAAAAATACAAAACATGTAAGAGCTGCTATTGAATTACTTAAAAAAGAAAAAGTTGATTTTGACTTTGATGGAGAAATGCAGCCAGATGTAGCGTTAAATCCAATTTATAAGGAGACTTATCCTTTTTCTAAAATTGTTGGTAATGCTAATATTCTTATCATGCCTGCTTTGCATAGCGCAGCGATATCAACAAAGATGATGAAAGTTTTTGGTGGAGCAAAATTAATTGGTCCTCTTTTAATTGGCTTGGGACTTCCAATTGAAGTGGCCCCCCTTAGATCAAGTACCTCTGATATTTTAAACCTTGCATCAATAGCAGCATATTCAGCACACGTAATTGAATATTAAAGTTTATTTCTACTTAATTCTGAGGCTAAGTATATTGATGGAATAATTTTTTTGACATCATAAATTTGGTTTGCTTCTTTGATTACTTCTTTTTGTTCTTCTTCATCCATTGCAATTCCAAAAATATAAATGTTTTGATCGATAGTCTCTAAAGTATAATTTCTTGCTTTAGTTTTTTTATTCATTATTAATGCTGTTCTTAACTGGCTAGTAATAAGAATATCTTTTGCAGTGTTTTTGAAATCACTTTGACCTTTTATAGTTATTGCGTTTTTGACCGAACGAACTCCTTTTGTTTCCCATGCCATTTTTGTAATCCTTATTTTTTCCTCAGGTTGATCAACTTTCCCAGATAAAAAAATCCTCCCGTCTATTACCTCTGACTGAATTGTAAGGAAATATTTTTTTTCTGTAAGTGCTAACCTGGCGTTTAAATTTTTTTGCATAATAGTATCGTCTATTTGCATTCCTATAGTTCTCGGATCAAAGGTAATATCTACACCAGCTCCGAATCTTCCTGCAGTGGTACATGAGACCAGAAAAAATATTAAAAATATACTAGTAATTTTTTTCATTTTTTTTTATATCCAAACATATCTGGTAAATCTTTTTTTTATGAATTTTTTCTGATTTAAATAATAATTCAACAACATCTTTTAAAGAGTATTTTTTTAAATAAATTTTAGCTTTTTTTCTTATATCTGATTCATCTAGTATTTTATTCTTAATGTCTTTTTCTGATAATACAACTGTTAACTCTCCTTTAATTTGAGTTTTAAACATTTTTAATGTATCAATATTTCCTCTATAAAATGTTTCATGAATCTTTGTGATTTCTCTTGCAATTAGTATTTCTCTTCCTTTGTAAAATTTTTTCAGTGCCTTTAAATAATAATTGATTTTAATTGCAGGAATAAAAAATATTTGAGAATAAGTTATATTAGATAAAGAAGTGAGTATTTTTTCTAAACTTTTTTCAGTTTTTGGCAAAAATCCATAAAAAATAAACTGATCGCCAAAACCGGAAACACTCATAGACGCTGTAATTGATGAAACTCCAGGTATTGGCACAACATTTATTTTTCTTTCGATACAAGTTTTAACTAAAATTCTCCCTGGGTCTGATATCATAGGGGTTCCAGCATCAGATATTAAAGACAAAATTTTGCCTTCATTTATATATCTTATTATTTTTTCAAGTTCTTTCTTTTCATTAAACTTATGATAAGAAATTAACGGTTTTTTTATATTAAAATGATTAAGCAACTTTAAAGAGTGTCTAGTGTCTTCACAAAGAATTATATCTGAAGTTTTTAATACCTCTATCGCTCTAACAGTTATATCATCTAAGTTTCCTATTGGAGTTGAAACAATATATAAGCTGTTATTAGATAAGTTCATAAAATGAAAAAAAGAATCATTATAATATTAACTTATATATTAATTTTTTTTAATTCTAATCTATTTAGTAATGAAGATAATAGTGTACTTAAAATTGGCTTGTTAGCTCCTTTAAGTGGTGAGTACAAAAATCTTGGAAATTCTCTTTTATATTCTCTTCAGATGGCTCTGAAAGAAATAGACGATGAAAATGTTTTTTTAATACCAAGAGACTCAGGGTTTGAAGAGCCTAAAAAATTAAATAATGCAGTTAGAGAAATTAGATCTCAAGGAGCAAAAATTATAATCGGACCAATTAATCATTCTGATTTTAATGAAGTAAAAAAATTCAATGATTTAGTATTTATATCACCTTCTAATATAGATCCAGAATTTCAGAATAACATAATTAGTATAGGAATTAGTTTAGAATCTCAAATGATAGCGTTATTGAATTTTATAAAAAAACAAAAAAAAAATAAAACTGTTATTCTTATTCCAAAAAATCAATATACAGATTTAATTGAAAATAAGCTCGAAAAATTAGAATTTAAAAACTTTAGAAAATTTAAATATAATCCAGATCCTAGAATTTTAACTGGAGAAATAGAAGTATTAACAAACTACTCTCAAAGAAAAAGAAATCTCAACTTGAGAAAAAAGATGTTTGAAGATAAGGACGATGAGCAATCAAAGCGCCAATTGGAAAGATTGGAACAAAAATATACACTGGGCGATGTAAATTTTGACTCTGTTATAATTATCGACTTCGGAAACAGTTTAAAAAGTGTTTTGACTTCTTTAGTGTTCACGGATGTTGACCAAAAAAAAGTTTTGTTTACTACTGTAAACCAATGGTTTGATGAAAGTATTTTTTATGAAAATACAGTAAAAGAATTGTATTATCCTTCTGTAAACTATAAAGAATTTAAAAAATATAAAGATAAATATTTTAAAGTTTTCAAAAATTATCCAAACGAAATTACTATATTAACTTACGATGCTTTGGGTTTAATTTATTACTCATGGAAAAAAAACGGTAAAATAAATTCAGTCAATGATTTTTCTTTCAAAAATAATATTAAAGGTAAAATAGGCACATTCGCTTTCAGAAATAAAAAGATAATACAAAGTTTAAATATTTATAAAGCTAAAAACGGAAAATTTACTAAATTTTAATTTTTTTTTTTAATTTTTTAAATGCCATATATCTGTGATCCATTTTTATCTTTTTATTCTTTTGCATTTGCCCGAAGGTAATTAACTTTGTGTTTGGTATAAAAATTGGATCATATCCAAAACCTTTTTTTCCTTTAATGCTATAGGATATTGAGCCTTTAACTTTTCCTGTCACACATATTGTTTTTTTTCTGTCAAGTATAAGGGCTAAGCAGCAAACAAATGTTGCTGACCTATCGTTTTTTTTTGACATTTTTTTTAGGATAAATTTCATTGCCTTATTGAAGCTTCCATATTTTTTTGCCCACCTAGCAGAATAAATGCCTGGTCGATTATTAAGAGATTTAATACATAGGCCTGAGTCATCAGAAATGACAGGAATGTCAGTGAACTTGGCAAAATATTTGGCTTTTAACATTGCATTCGCATTGAAAGTTTTACCAGTTTCCTCTGGGCTTTTAATTTTCAGTATTTTAGGTGATATTTTTTTTGTTTTTTTTGACACTAAAATGCTTAATTCTCTAAATTTTCCAACATTGTGGGTGCCAATTAGTATTTTTTTCATCTGTACCTAGTAATTTTTATTTTAAACATTATATACCAAGTACAATGAGTTCAGATGTTAAAAATGAAGCAGATAAACCAGAAGAGGACCAATCTAAATCGGCAACTTCTGATTTAAAAAAAGAAATATCTATTGAGGATAAGCTTAAAGAGTCAGAAGATAAATTATTAAGATCACTTGCTGAGATTGAGAATCAAAGACGTAGGTTTGAAAAAGAAATTAGAGACGCTTTTGAATTTGGTTCTTTTAATTTTGCTAAAGAAAGCTTGGCAATCTTAGACAACTTGCATAGAGCAAAAGAAGCAATAAAAAATGATGAAACATTAAAGAATAATAAAGATTTAGAAAAATTTATTGAAAATATAACAATTATTGAAAAAGATTTAATCTCGATATTTGAAAAAAATAAGATTAAGAAAATTAACACGGAAAAAAAAAAATTTGACCCAAATTTACATCAAGCTATGTCAGAAATAGAAAATGTAAATGTAGAGGCTGGGATCATCTTACAAGAGGTTCAAGCCGGATATATGTTTGGCGATAGGCTTTTAAGGCCTGCCTTGGTAAGCGTAGCTAAGAAAAAAGCGAGTAAAAATAACGAAAATAATGAAAAAAAAGAGGATAAATAACCTTGTAGAGAAGAAAAAAACACCCATATAAGGATTGTAATTAAAAGGAATATTAAAATTTATGAGTAAAGTAATAGGAATTGATTTAGGAACAACTAATTCTTGTGTAGCTATAATGGATGGAACACAAGCTAAAGTGCTAGAAAACGTAGAAGGAGCAAGAACTACTCCTTCCGTTGTAGCTTTTTTAGAAAATGACGAAAAACTAGTTGGTCAACCTGCTAAAAGGCAGGCTGTAACCAATGCAGTAGATACAATTTATGCAGTTAAGAGATTAATTGGTAGAAAATTTGACGGCCCATCTGTTCAAAAAGATATCTCGAAAGTACCTTATAAAATTATAAAATCTGAAAATGGAGATGCTTGGGTAGAAGGTAAAAGTAAGAAATATTCCCCATCTCAAATTTCCGCTTTCGTATTGCAAAAAATGAAAGAAACTGCTGAAAAATATTTGGGTCAAGCAGTAACAAAGGCGGTTATTACTGTACCAGCTTATTTTAATGACTCTCAAAGACAAGCAACAAAAGATGCAGGAAAAATTGCAGGTCTAGAAGTTTTAAGAATTATTAATGAGCCAACTGCTGCTTCACTTGCATATGGTTTAGATAAAAAAGGTGGTAAAAAAATTGCAGTATATGATTTAGGTGGAGGTACCTTTGATATTTCAATTTTAGAGATTGGCGATGGAGTATTTGAAGTAAAGTCAACAAATGGCGATACATTTCTTGGTGGTGAGGACTTTGATGATGCAATTGTAGAATATCTCGCAACAGAATTTAAAAAGGACAATGGCATCGACTTAAAATCAGACAAACTTGCGCTACAAAGATTAAAAGAAGCAGCTGAAAAAGCAAAAATTGAACTTTCTTCTGCGGCTCAGACAGAAATAAATCTTCCATTTATAACTGCTGATAAATCTGGTCCAAAACATTTAAATCTAAAATTTACTAGAGCAAAATTAGAAGCTTTAGTGCAATCTTTAGTAGATAGAACTTTAGAGCCTTGTAAAACAGCTTTAAAGGACTCCAGTTTCTCAGCTGCAGAAATTAACGAGGTGGTTCTAGTCGGTGGTATGACGAGAATGCCCAAAATTATTGAAACTGTTAAAAATTTTTTTGGAAAAGAGCCTAACAAAAGTGTTAATCCAGATGAAGTAGTTGCAATGGGTGCTGCAATACAAGGAGGGGTACTACAGGGTGATGTCAAAGATGTTCTTTTACTAGATGTAACTCCTCTATCTTTAGGTATCGAAACACTTGGAGGAGTTTCAACAAAATTAATCGAGAAAAACACAACGATTCCAACTAAAAAAAGCCAAGTTTTTTCAACAGCAGAAGATAATCAACCAGCTGTCTCTATAAGAGTTTTACAAGGTGAAAGAGAAATGGCTGCTGACAACAAAATTCTTGGAAACTTTGAATTAGTTGGTATAGCTCCTGCTCCCAGAGGAACGCCTCAAATTGAAGTTACTTTTGATATTGACGCAAATGGAATAGTTAATGTTTCTGCAAAGGATAAAGGAACAGGTAAAGAGCAAAAAATTCAAATACAGGCATCTGGAGGTTTATCAGAAGAGGAAATACAAAAAATGGTTAAAGATGCTGAAGCAAATAAAGAAGCTGATAAGAAAAAAAGAGAAACTGTCGATGCTAGAAATCAGGCAGATAGTTTAGTATTTTCTACAGAGAAAAGTCTTAAGGAGCACGGTGATAAAGTCTCTCCTGAAGATAAAAAAGCTATAGAGAATGGAATTGCAGATCTTAAGAAATCCCTTGAAGGAACTGATATCGAAGATATTAAGAAAAAGACTCAAAGCTTAGTTCAAGTTTCTATGAAATTAGGTGAAGCAGTTTACAAAAGTCAGCAAAAAACAGATACAAAGACAGACAATAAAGATCAAAAGAAACCTGAGGATAAAGACAACGTTGTAGATGCAGATTTTGAAGACGTAAAAGAAAAAGATAAAGAAGAAGATAAAGAAAAAAGCGCCTAAGAAAATTAAAGGAGACGTCCTGTGGCAAGAAGAGATTACTATGATGTCTTAGGTGTTACAAAATCAGCATCTAAAGATGAAATCAAAAAAGCATACCGTAAACTAGCACTTAAATTCCACCCTGATAAAAATAAGGGTGATAAATCTTCTGAAGAAAAATTTAAAGAAGCTAGCGAAGCTTATCATGTACTTTCAGATGAAAAAAGGAAAGCAAACTATGATCAATTTGGTCATGCAGCTTTCGAGGGTTCGGGAGGAGGTGGACAAGGATTTGGTGGTTTTGATACTTCGTCATTTTCAGATATTTTTGAAGATTTTTTTGGAGATTTTGGGGGTGGAGGTTCATCGAGAAGAACTAGTAATAGAGGAAATGATTTAAGATACGATGTTAGTATTTCTCTTGAGGATGCGTATAAAGGCTTAGAAAAAAATGTTAAATATACCACTTATAAAAAATGCCCAACATGTTCTGGAAGCGGAGCAGCCAAAGGATCCAAACCAATAAAGTGTAATTATTGTTCTGGCAAGGGAAAGGTGAGAACCAATCAGGGTTTTTTTACAATTCAACAAACATGCCCACAGTGTAGCGGATACGGGGAAACCATTGGTGACCCGTGCAAAAATTGTAATGGTAATGGAAAAACACAAGGAAGTGAAAACGTAACTGTGAAAATACCTAAAGGAGTTGATGATGGAACCAGAATAAGGTTATCTGGTAAAGGTGAAGCGGGTTCTAAAGGAGGAGCCTCTGGAGACCTATATTTATTCATATCAATTGATAATCATAATATTTTTAAAAGATCTGAAGAGAATTTATATTATGAACTTCCAATTACTTTCTCAGATGCAGCATTAGGAACAACGGTTGAGGTTCCTTCAATTGATGGCGGAAAATCCAAGATAAAAATTCCATCTGGAACTCAGCATGGTAAACAATTCAGATTAAGAGGAAAAGGAATGCCAATATTAAGACGAAGTATATTTGGAGATTTATATATTAGAATTGTTACTCAAGTTCCAACTTCTCTATCAAAAAGACAAAAAGAAATTCTTCAAGAATTTAACGAAATTGAAGGTAATAAACCAGATCCAGTAATAAAAAGTTTTTTTGAAAAAGCAAAAAAATTTTGGAGAAGTTCTTAGTTTAAATGGAAACTGATCAAATAATGTCTGCAATATTCTTAGTTGCAGTATTAGCTTTAGTCCTTCCAGGGTTTTTATTGACAAATAGTAAGGTTAAACTATTTATGAAAAATCTTTCTATTTGGACTATAATTGTGTTAGCTATTATTGTAGTTATTTACTTAATTAAATAATGAAAAAAATCAAATTGTCTATTACTGGATGTATGGGAAGGATGGGTCAAAAGCTCATAAAATCCTCAAGATTTGATAAAAATTTTACAATAGTGTCTCTAACAGAGAGTAAAAAAATTAACAAAAAAATAAGTGGGATTAAATTACAACTAAATACTGAAAATGCGTTTAAAAATACTGATGTAATAATTGATTTTACTATTCCTAAATGTACTTTAGAAGTTTTAAAGATTGCTGTTAAACAGAAAAAAAGGATTGTGATTGGAACAACTGGTTTTACGAAGAAAGAAGAAAAAATAATTAAAAATTACTCAAAAAAAATTCCTATTTTAAAAGCTGGAAATATGAGTTTAGGTGTAAATCTTTTAGTGTATCTAACTGAAGTCACATCTAGATCATTAGGAAAAAAATTTTTAAGCAAAATTTATGAAGTTCACCATAAAGGAAAAAAAGATTATCCTTCTGGCACTGCCTTAATGCTAGGAGAGGGTGCTGCAACTGGAAGAAATAAAAATTTCTATAGTATGATAGGTAAAAAGTATTTAAACAAGAAATCATTTCCATATAGTAAAAAAATAAATTTTAACTCTATTAGAAAAGGTAACGTAATTGGAGAACACGAGGTTAAGTTTTCAAGTGGAAAAGAAATAGTAACTTTAAATCATGAGTCTTTTGACCGAGCTTTATATTCTGAAGGAGCTTTAGCTGCAGCAAAATGGTTAAAGAAAAAAAAGCCCGGGCTTTACTCTATGAGGGATCTTTTGAATTTTAAGTGAACAATCAAGAAAAATCTAAGATTATTTTAAAAATTTTAAATAAAACTTATCCAAAAGTACCAATACCTTTAAAATATAAAAATATATTTACATTACTTATATCTGTTTTGCTTTCAGCTCAATGTACAGACGTAAACGTTAATAACGTTACAAAAAATATTTATCCAAAATACTATAAACCTAAACATTTTGTTAAACTGGGCAGAAAAAAAATTGAACAATTAATTAAAAAAATAGGAATATTTAGAGTCAAGGCAAAAAGCATATTTTATCTATCTAAAACTTTGGTTAAAAAATATAAAGGTAAGGTACCCAAAACTTATGAGGAATTAGAACAATTGCCTGGGGTGGGTCACAAAACAGCTAGCGTTGTCATGTCTCAAGGATTCGGATTTCCAGCTTTTCCGGTAGACACTCACATTCATAGGCTTGCCCAAAGATGGGGTTTGACAAATGGAAAAAATGTAATTCAAACGGAAAAAGATTTAAAAGAAATCTTTCCAAAAAAATACTGGAATAGGCTTCATTTACAAATAATTTGGTACGGAAGAGAATATTGCAAAGCTAGAGATTGTTATGGAATAACTTGTAAAATTTGTAAAAGCTGTTATCCAAATAGAAAAAAACCAATTAAAACTAAAAAAGCATAATCTTAAAATGAAAATAATAGGTATTGGGAACGCTATAGTAGATGTTATTTGTAAAGTTGACGATACTTTTTTAACAAATAATAAATTGACTAAGAGTACTATGAAACTTGTAGATGAGAATGAATTCAAAAGTTTATTGTCAAGCCTAAAAATTGAAAATACAGTATCTGGCGGATCTGTTGCAAACTCTATAGTGGGTCTTTCACAGTTAGGGACTGAGGTTGGTTTTATAGGTAAAGTAAACGATGATGAACTTGGTGCTAAATATGAATCGGGGTTAAAAAAAGAGAATGTTAAATTTTTTTATAAAAAGAAAAAAGAGACTATTCCTACAGGAACATGTCTTATTTTAGTTACTCCTGACTCAGAAAGAACTATGGCTACTTTTTTAGGGACTGCTGGAAAAATTAATGACCATGACATAGATATTAATGCCATAAATAAAAGCGAAATTTTATTTCTCGAAGGTTATCTTTGGGATGAGGGAGAACCAAAGAAAGCATTTGAAAAAGCAATTAATAATTCAAACAAGGTGGCAATGTCATTATCTGATCTATTTTGTGTAGAGAGACATAAAACTCACTTTTTAGAATTAGTAAAAAATAAATTAGATATAACGTTTGCAAATGAAAAGGAAATTATGTCGTTAATCAAAGCAAATAACTTTAATGATGTGATTAATTTTGCGAAAGAGATTAAGAAATTGGTTGTAATTACTCGAGGAGAAAAAGGAGCTTTAACAGTCAGAGGCCAAGATGTAATTGAATGTTCTGCTAAAAAGAATCTTAAAATAAAAGACTTAACTGGTGCTGGGGATCTATTCGCTGGAGGTTTTCTTCATGGATATATAAATGGAAAATCTATTAAAGAGAGCTTAGAAATCGGCACCGAAATGTCTTCTAAAATAATTCAAATTATTGGAGCGAGACTTTAAAACTTTTTTTTTATTCTTTTAAAGCTGCCTTTTCCTTTTTTAGGTTTAATAACTCTTTTTCGATACTTTTTTGTAAAAAGATCAATGGCAAATTTATTCCTTTTTTTCATAATCCATAACCTTTTTTGTCATTTAGAATAAATTTTTCATCAGAAAAATTTGACTTTACTTTTTTTCTTAATCTATAAATATGAGTTTCAACTGTATGTGTGTCTGCATCAGAAGAATACTTCCAAACGTCTTCTAAAATTTGATTCTTACTTAGAGGGTTTTGATTGCTTAAAAATAATTCTAAAAGTTGAATTTCTTTTTCTGTTAAGGAAATAAAATTTTTATTTTTTATTAATCTTTTTTCATTTTTATCTAAAATATAGTTTTTAATTTTTATTGAGGAGTTTTTATTATAATTATTTTTAGCAATTAAATTTTCAATTATTTGTTTTAAATCTTTTATATAAATTGGAAGAAAAATTTTATCAGAGAAAATATCGTTGGAATAAGATGAAGAATGTGTAGCTAAAATTTTTAATTTATTAGCTTTTTTTAAAAAATCTTTTTTAAATTGTGTTAAATTACTTAAATAATTCTCATGTACTAAAAGTATATCATATTTTTCAATTAAAATATTTTCTAAATTATCATTAGTTATTGTTAATTCAAAATTTAAATAATCTTTAAGTTCCTCTAGTGAAGTGTTAAAGTTTTCTGAACCAAAAGCTAAAACTTTAATTGTATGCATATAAATATAAATAATAAATATCTCTTTAACGATTATTATAAAGTAAAATGTGTTGTTGGTAAAAGAGGAATTGGAAAAAAACTAAAAGAGGGTGATAAAATAACACCAAAAGGGAAATATAAGGTCAAATTTATTCTTTATAGAAAAGATCGTGTTCCTTCTTTAATTTGTAAAATTCCAAAATATGCTATTAAAAATAATATGGGTTGGTGTGATGATCCAATTTCAAAAGATTATAATAAATTAATTAGATTTCCTTTTAAATATAATGCAGAAAAACTTTACAGAAGAGATAATATTTACGACATTATCTTGGTATTAAATTATAATTTTAATCCTATTATTAAGAATAAAGGAAGTGCCGTTTTCATACACGTAGCTAAAAGAAACTATAAACTTACTGAAGGATGTGTCGCTGTAAAGAAAAAAGATTTAAAAAGAATCGTTAAACAAATCAGCAAGAAAACTATAATAAAGATATATTAATTTCTATCTCCAAATATAGAGCTACCTATTCTAAGATAAGTTGCTTTAAAGTTTATTGCAACCTCGTAATCAGAAGACATTCCCATGCTTAATTCTTTTAAACCTAAAGATGAATTCAATTCAGCTATGCTTTGAAAATATTCTTTTGTTTTATTATCGTTAGGAGGTATTATCATTAAACCTAATACATTCATTTTTTTTTCTTTCACACAATAATTATAAAAACTATCTACTTCGTTGTAAGGAATTCCTGATTTTTGTGATTCATTACCAATATTTACCTGAATGAAATAATTAATTGATTTATTAGCTGCATTTTGAAATTTTGATAGAGCATCAGCTAATTTCTGACTATCTAAAGAATGAATATAATCAAATATCTCAACAGCTTTTTTGGCCTTGTTGCTCTGAAGCTTTCCTATCATGTGTAATTTGAGGTCCTTATTACTCATTTTAATTTGAGACCATTTAGCATCAGCTTCTTGTACTTTGTTTTCCCCATAGTGGTGATGTCCAAAATTAATTAGGGGCATAATATGCTCTAAAGGAAAGGTCTTACTTACCGCCACTATTTTTGTAAAACCGTTTTTGTCTACTTTTTTAATATTAGATTTTATTTTATTAAATCTTTCAACTATGATGCTCATATGTTTGCCCTAAAAAAAGAATATTTTTTTATAATAGAAAATATCAGAGATATCAATTTAAGTAATATAAAAAAAACAAACAAAATCAATATTGTTTATAGAAGTAAAAAAGAAAATGAAAATATAGGAGAACTCAATCAATTTAGAAGAATTTGTAAGGAAAAAAGGGTAAATTTTTTTACTGCAAATAACCTTACACTAGCATCTGTGTTAAAAGCGGATGGCATCTATATTTCAGCATTTAATAAAGATCTAAGTATAAAAAAACTAAAAAATTCAAAGTTTAAGATTATTGGATCTGCTCACAACTTTAAGGAACTACACACAAAAATTTTACAAGGTTGTGAAAAGATTTTATTTTCAAGACTTTTTAAAACGTCATATGTAAGTAAACCTGAATTTTTTGGAACAGTAAGATACAATCTTTTAAAGCTCAAATTTAAATGCAATCTTGTTCCTTTGGGTGGTATTAGATTAGCAAATTTAAATAAGTTGAAAATTATTAATTGTGATTCCTTCGCTATTTTATCTGAACTAAAAAAAAAGCCGGCTATAATCAGCCGGCTTTTTTAAATAAGTAAATTAACTATTAAAACGCTGTTTTAATACTAATTGTTCTTGTGTCGTTATCAGTAGACTTAACGTAACCACTATTTGAAGTTTTAGCATCTTGGAAACCAAGAGTTAAACCACCTACAGTGTAAGCTAAGTTGATAGCTTTAGTTTCTTGCTCAATCTCACCATTTGAACTTGTGTGTAAATGTTTGTCAGATTGAATTACGTTGTAAGAAACAGCAAGCTCATCGTTTACTGCATAAGCGATACCTATGATGTCATCTTTAAAGAATCCATCTTGAGCTTCTGCAACTGATGTACCTTTAGCTTGGTAAGCTTTTTTCTGGTAACCTACTTTTAACGCACCTAAAGGCATTACTACTGCAATTGTACCACCTTCTTTTGGTTGTGCATTTGTTACTCTTGAGTCTGAATTTTCATAACCTAGAGTAATTTTTGCTCCACCTAGTGGTGAGTCACCAAGTACTGGTACTCCTGCTAAAGGAATTCCTACGTTGATTGACTCAGCTGAGTCTGCTGAAGGTAAAGCTCCACCAGAAGCGCCTTTTTCGTTATTAGTTGTTCCATCAAGACGTGGGTAGTAAGAATATTTAACTGATATTCCTGTACCTAAAATGTCTCCATTTGAATACGCAAGACTCATTGATCCGTCCATACCTGAACCGAAGTCCGTAGTGTATGATCCAGAACCTGAACCGTTAGCTTCTTCAAATGCTGATGGAGTTATATCGTCAACTGCGTTTGCAGCGTCACCATTGTTAGCAACACTGAATGTTCCTAGGCCAGTCGCTAAACTGTATGTGTGGTCAGCGCCAGAATCACCTACGAACGTTCCATCTGTAGCTAATGACATTGATACAGTTCCGAAGTCTGTGTCTGTTGATCCGCTAAACGTTAAGTCTGTATTCATACCTAACGGGTTACCAGTAACATTATTTTGTTCAGACTGATACGAAACGTGCATACTACCAGTTACTGACATCTCACCTGCGTTAACAGATGTAAATGCAAATAATCCAGCTGTAAGAGCTACGATTAGTTTTAGTTTGTTCATTTGTTCTCCTATTATTTTATTAATAAAATATATTTTCTATATTTATGAAGAATAAATAATGGAATTTAAGCAAAAAAGCTGTTTTTATTACATTTACTAGTATTTTTTGCGGCTATGGTGATATTTATGCAACACTTAATAAAAGCCTTAAAAACATGGTTTTTTTACAAAATCACAACTTTTAATATATTAAAAATTAAGTTATTTTCGTAAAACTAAGCATGAATACAAATAAGTTCTTCCAAATTATCACTATTTCTTTCTCACTACTTTTTTTACTAAACTCATGTGGGGCAGGAGAAAAACTTAAAAATATTCGAAAACCAGTAGATTTACGTACTGAACCATTAGATCCAGATGAAAAAGCAAGAAGAAATATTGAACAAGGAAAAGGAATTTCAATTGGAACTGCTTTGGGTGGAAATAAAAAAACAAACTATGAATTTAGCACTTCAAATCCGATGTGGAGAGCCTCTTTAGAAACTCTAGATTTTTTACCATTAACTACAGTAGATTACTCAGGGGGCATGATTATTACTGATTGGTATTCAGACACAAGTTCTAATAAAGAATCTATTAAAATTTCACTTAGATTTTTAGGAAATGATATTAGAGGTGAAAATCTAAAAGTTATCGTTCATAAAAAAACTTGCAATTCAAATCTTGATTGTAAAGTAAATTTACTAAATAAAACCAAAATAAAAGAAGAATTACATACTACAATATTAAGAAAAGCTGCTTTGTTGGAAAAAGAAGACAAAAAAAAGAAATAAATCTAAATGGAAAGAGTAAATTTTCAAGTAATTGAAAAAAAATGGCAAGAAAAATTTGCTACATCAAATTTACAAAATAAAAAAGGTAAAAAATTTTACTGTCTTGAAATGTTTCCGTACCCATCTGGAAAAATTCATATGGGGCATGTTAGAAATTACACGATAGGCGATGTCATTGCGAGATATAAGTTTATGAGAGGATTTAATGTCTTACATCCGATGGGATGGGACTCTTTTGGCTTGCCCGCTGAAAATGCTGCTAGGACTAATAATCTTAACCCAAAAAAATGGACAGAAGAAAATATCAAAATCATGAAGAAACAATTAAAAATGCTAGGTTTATCTATAGATTGGAATTTAGAGATATCAACTTGTGATGAGGATTATTACAAACACCAACAAGAACTTTTTATTGATTTTTATAATCAGGGCTTGGTGTCTAGAAAAGAAACTTATGTGAACTGGGATCCAGTGGAGAAAACAGTTCTAGCTAATGAACAGGTTATTAATGGGAGAGGATGGAGATCAAATACTGTTGTAGAAAGAAAAAAATTATCACAATGGTTTTTTAACATCACTAAATTTGCTGATGATCTTTTAAAAGATCTAGAAAATTTGGATGGTTGGCCAGAGAAAGTCAAATTAATGCAAAAAAATTGGATTGGCAAATCATTTGGATGTGAAATAAATTTTGATATAGAAAACACTAAAAAAAAGGTTAGCGTTTTTACAACCAGACCTGACACTATTTTTGGTGCTAGTTTTATAGCTGTTTCAGTTGATCATGAAATTTGTAGAGATTTACATAAATTGGATGATTTCAAAAAATTTAAAGATGAATGTTCAAAAATCGGAACAACAGAGGAAGCACTAGCTAATGCAGAAAAATTGGGTTTTGAAACAAAATTATTTGCTTCGCATCCATTTATTAAAAATAAAAAGATACCTATTTATGTAGCAAACTTTGTTTTAATGGACTATGGGAAGGGTGCAATTTTTGGGTGTCCTGCCCATGACCAAAGAGATTTTGACTTTGCCAAAAAATATAAATTGCCTATTATAAGAGTTGTTTCGGATAAAGATAAATCTAAAAATAGCGAAGAAATGAATGAAGCCTTTACTGGTGTCGGAAAAATAATTAACTCAAATTTTTTAGATAATCTAGATATTCCGGAGGCAAAAAAAACAATTATTAAGGAAGTTGAAAAAAAAAAGATAGGGCAAAAAAAAACTCTTTTTAGACTTAAAGACTGGGGTATTTCACGTCAAAGATATTGGGGTTGTCCAATACCAATGATCTATTTAGAAGATGGATCGGTTATTCCTGTGGAAAAAAGTGAATTACCCATAAAGCTTCCGAATGATGTTGATTTAAATTCTAATGGAAATCCTTTGGATAACCATCCTAGTTGGAAAAGGACTTTTCACAAAAAATCTGGAAAACCAGCAATCAGAGAAACTGATACACTAGATACTTTTGTTGACTCATCATGGTATTTTCTTCGTTTTTGTTCTCCAAAGTTTAGAAATGGATCGTTTGAAGAAAAAGATGCTAATTATTGGATGCCTGTAGACCAATACATTGGGGGCGTTGAACACGCTATACTTCATCTTTTGTATTCAAGATTTTTTATGAAAGCAATTAATAAATCAAATAAAAAAATAAAATGTTCTGAACCTTTTAAAAATTTGTTTACACAAGGTATGGTTTGTCATGAAACCTACCAAGATAAAAATGGAGATTGGATTTATCCTGAGGAAGTAGAAAAATTATCAGAAAATAAAGCGATAAAAAAAAAGGATAAAAGTAATGTTAAAGTTGGGCCTTCAGAGTCAATGTCGAAATCAAAAAAAAATACTATCGATCCAGAGATAATGATTAAACAATATGGAGCAGATGCTGTTAGGTGGTTTATATTATCTGACAGTCCGCCAGAAAAGGATGTACAATGGTCCGACAGCGGTGTTGCTTCTTCAAATAAATTTTTACAAAAAATTTGGAATTTGAATAGTGTGATTTTAAACAGAAAACAATCTAACTTAGATAAAAAAATTGAGGAAGATTTTAATATTAAGATTGATACTTATATTTATAAAATAGATAAATTTATAGATAATTTTCAAATGAACGTTGCAATAGCTCAATTTTACGAAGCCTATAAATATTTACAAGATTCATTAAAACTAGAAATTAGAAACGAAATTTTTTCAGAAGGATTTATAAAAATAATGAAGTTAATGATCCCTTTTACTCCACACTTAGCTCTAGAGTGTCTTTCTCTTTTTAATTACAAAAACACCAATACTTGGCCAACAATTAACTATAAAATATTTAAAAATGCTAAAACTAATTTGGTTATACAAGTTAATGGTAAGACTAGAGATGTTATATCTGTGAAAAAAGATATGAGTGAAAAAGAAATTTATGGAATAGTTTTAAAAAGTTCAAAAGCCAAAAAATATATAATTGATAAAAAAATTTCTAAAACTATATTTATTAAAAATAAAATTATAAATTATATAATAATAAATTAATGAAAATAAAATCAATTTTCTTTTTTGTAGCGATATTATTGTTTACTAATAATTGTGGATTTAAAGTTTTAGATAAATCAAAAAATAATAATTTTACAATTAAGGAGATACGATCATCTGGGGAGATTAGAATAAATCACAAAATAAAAAACAATATACTTATTAATTCCAAAGAGAATAGTGAAAACCAAATGATAATTAGTCTTAATACAAAAAAAATTAAAACTATAAAAGAAAGAAATATCAAAAATGAAATTACAAAATACCAAATCTCTTTGATAAGTAACGTGGAATATTTTTTGTTGGATAGTGATATTAAAACTAAATTTATTAAATCTGTGGCAAGTGATTATACTGCTGGTGATAATTACTCTACATCAATAAATAATGAAAAAAAAGTTGTTGACGATTTGATTGAAAATTTGTCAGAAAAGATTTTTGAAGAGATAGTTGAAAAGATAAATGATTTATAAAAGTTATATTATTGAGCAAAGTATTACTTTAGCATTTAAGCCTAAAATGTTCCTATTTTATGGAGAAAACGAGGGTCTGAAGAAAGAATTTAAAGAAAAAATTAAAAAAAGTATTCAAGAACTAAAAATACTAAGGCTTCATCAAGAAGAAATTATAAAAAATAAAAACATCCTTACAGATGAAATTTTAAATAATTCATTATTCGAAGAAAAAAAAATAATTTTTATAGAGCAAGCTAACGACAAATTATTAAATACAATTGAACAAATAATTGACAAAATAGAAAAAGAAAAAGTTTTCATTTTTTCTAATATTTTAGATAAGAAATCAAAAATGAGATCCTTTTTTGAAAAATCGAATAATGTTGGCATATCTGCATGTTACGCAGATAACGAGATTTCCATAAGAAAAATAATAGAAACTAAATTAAAAAATTACCAAGGGCTTACTCCTCAAATCATAAATTTGATACTGCTAAATACAAATTTAGACAGAAACAAAGTAAACAACGAAATAGAAAAGATACAAAGTTATTTCAAAAATAGAAAAATTGACCCTAATAAAATAGAGTCAATTTTAAACATAAGCGAAAACGAAGATTTTAATAAATTACGGGATGAAGCCTTAAATGGAAATAAATTAGGCATTAACAGACTTTTAGCAGACACAATTATCGAAAAAGATAACAATGTGTACTACCTCAATATAATAAACCAAAGAATTAATAAACTTTATGAAATTGAAAAACGTAAAACTACAGATGAATCAAATCCGGAATTAATAATATCTTCTTTAAAACCACCAGTCTTTTGGAAAGACAAGCCTATGTTAACTCAACAATCTAGAAAATGGAATAGAATAAAGCTGAAAAAGGCCTTAGATAAAACATATCAAGTTGAAATCTTTATAAAATCAAAAGCTTTTATACGTAAAGATCTTTTAATTAAAAATTTAATAGTAGATTTATGCAATGTTGCTAATTCCCCTTAAGTAATCTTGCCAAATACTCGAATTGATCTAAGTTCTTATATAATATTGTAATCTTACCCGAATTGTTTTTCTTATTATAAATAGTTACATTTAAACCTAAATTATCTACCATTTTTTGTTGTTCACTTATTATGTTAGCGTCAATCCTGTGTTGACCTGACTTTTGTGGTCCTTTTTTTTGCCTTACTAAAATTTCAACACTTCTGGCACTTAGTTTCTTGGATACAACTTCTTCTGCAATATTTGTAGCATTTGATAATCCTATTAATGGTCTTGCTTGTCCTGCAGTTAAATTCCCCTCTTCTATCATGCCTATAACGTCCTCAGGCAAAGTAAGTAATCGCATTGTATTACTTATATGACTACGACTTTTGGACATAAATTTAGCAATTTTTTCATGATCATATCCAAATTCGTTTGCTAATCTCTGATAACCTTTTGCTTCTTCTATTACATTTAAATCATCTCGTTGAATATTTTCTACTATAGCTAATTCTAAAGCCTCGTTATCATCAAGATCTAATATTACAATTGGTACTTCATGTAATCCTGCTCTTTGAGCTGCTAACCATCTTCTTTCTCCAGCAACAATTTGATATCTACCAGCATCTTGTTTATCTTCCCGAACCGCTATGGGCTGAATTATCCCATTTTTTTTAATGGAGTTAGCTAATTCCTCTAGTTTTTCCTCATCAAAGTGAACTCTAGGCTGGTATTTATTTGCACTTAGATCTCCTATTTGTGCTTTAATATTTCCAGCGATTGGAGCCTTTTTTTTTTCTTTTTCATGAACTTGATCTCCAAATAATGCCGTTAATCCTCTTCCAAGTCCCTTTTTTTTATTAAATTTCATGCAGCTGTAACTACTTTAGAATTATTATTAGATATAAATTCGTCAGCTAACTTAAAATATGATTTGCTTCCTGAACAGGCTTTGTCATAAACTACACAGGGTAATCCATGTGAAGGTGCCTCTGATAATCTCACATTTCTCGGAATAACAGTTTTATAAACTTTTTCTTTAAAATAATTTCTGGCCTCCCTATCGACTTCTGACGAAAGTTTATTTCTTTTGTCAAACATTGTTAGTAAGATTCCTTTCACTTTCAGTTGAGGATTAAGATTAATCTTAATACGATCGATAGTTTTTACTAATTGTGTTATACCTTCTAAAGCAAAAAATTCAGTTTGAAGTGGGACTAATAATTCGTCTGAGGCTACTAGAGCCATTATAGTTAAAAGACTTAGTGAAGGTGGACAATCTATAAAAATATTATTGTATTTAGATAATAGTTCATTTTGACTCTTTAAAATCTTTTGTAAAACGAAAGCACGATTTGCATCGTTAGCTGTCTCCACTTCTAATCCAGAAAGATTTACATTGGACCCAATGATATCTAAATTTTTTATTTCAGTTTTTTTTATTGCATCTTTTAAATTGATCTTATCTATCAGCAAATTATAAATATTATGGTCTTCATCATTGTTTGACTTTCCCAGACCTGTTGTTGCATTACCTTGAGGATCTAAATCAATGATTAAATTATTTTGACCCAAAATGGACAGTGCTGAAGCCAAATTAATAACTGTAGTTGTTTTACCAACTCCACCTTTCTGGTTTATTACTGCAATAGTTGATCCATTTTTCATTTTTTAATCTGAAATATAATTATTTTTGATTTTGAGTCAGTCATACTGTTTTCTAATTTATAACTATAATTTTCGCTTAATGATAGGCTATTAATTTCTGCTTGTGCATCTTTTCCTTTCAAAATTAATAAATTATGAGGTTTTTTTACAATTTCACGTGAAATTTTCATTATTTCTTCTAATTTTTTAAAAGCCCTACATACTATTGTATCAGCAGAAATATTGCTCACATAAGCATTATCCAAAATTTGCACTTTTAAGCCTAATTTTTTAGTTATTCGCTCCAAAAAAGCTCTTTTTACTGGAGATTTTTCTACAAGTTTCACGTGAAATTGCTTACTCTCAAAGTATATTGCTAAAACAAGTCCAGGAAAACCTGCTCCTGAACCTAAATCTGATATTGATGATGTTTCCGCAACATTAATAAACTTTACCAATTGAGCTGAGTCAATTATGTGCCTGGACCATATTTCTTTTTCTGTACTTTCCGCTATTAGATTATATTTACTGTTCCATTCTAGTAAATAATCATGCAAAATAATAAGTTTTTTAGTACTATCGTTAGCAAAACCTAGCTTAGATTTTAATATATTTATTGCTTCAACCTGTCCCATCAAGCCGAGGCTTTAATTTTCGATTTTTTTATGTGTGAAAGCAAAATTATAGCAGCTGCCGGGGTTACCCCATCTATTCTTAATGCCTGACCTAATGTTTTGGGCATAATTTTTTTCAACTTAAATTGTATTTCCTTTGAAAGCCCACTCATTTTATTATAATTAATGTTTTTAGGTATCAGAATTGACTCATCTTTTTTAAATGATTTAATGTCATTTAGCTGACGAGATAAGTATCCTGAATAGTGCGCGTCGATTTCAACCTGACTGTCTATACCAGTGCTATAGTAAGGAATGTCAGGAAATATATGCCTTATTTTTGCCATATTTACATTTCTTTGACCTATGATTTCAAAAACAGATCTCTTAACACCATCCATAGCAATTTTTATGGAATACTTTTTAGCTTGATTGGGAGTAAGAAAGTTCTCATTCAACGAATTAAATAATTTAAATAATTTTTGTTCTTTATCTTTGAAAAAAATTTTTCGATTATTGTTAACTAAACCAATCTTAATACCTAAATTTGTCAATCTTTGATCAGCGTTATCAGCTCTTAACGTTAGTCTGTATTCTGCTCTTGATGTGAACATTCTATATGGTTCTGAGACACCTTTTGTAATAAGATCGTCAATCATAACCCCAATATAAGAAGTGGATCTATCTAAAATAAACTCTCCCTGATTTTTAATTTTTAATGCAGCATTAATCCCTGCTATCAATCCTTGTGCTGCAGCTTCCTCATAACCAGTAGTTCCGTTTATTTGACCAGCGAGAAATAGAGAATTAATTTTTTTTGTTTCTAAGGTCATTTTTAGCTCTCTAGGATCAACATAATCGTACTCAATTGCATAACCAGCCCTTTTCATCTTAACTTGTTCTAAACCCCTGATTTTACACAATATTTTCAACTGTATCTCTTCTGGAAGAGAAGTAGATATACCATTTGGGTAAATAGTATTATCCTTTAATCCCTCGGGTTCAAGAAAAATTTGATGTTTTTCTTTTTCTTTAAATTTAACAATCTTATCTTCAATTGATGGACAATATCTTGGACCTACTCCTTTGATGCTGCCTGAGTACATAGCACTTCTTGAAATGTTATCACTAATGATCTTATGAACCTCATTATTTGTGTAAGTCATCCCACATTCAATCTGTTTATTATCAATCCTGTTAGTTAAAAAAGAAAAGTAATAGTGATCATCATCTGCAGGCTGCATTTCTAAATCATCATAATTTATTGTATCACCATCTAGTCTAGGAGGCGTTCCAGTTTTTAACCTTCCAATTTGCATTTTAAATTTCGCTAATTGTTCACTCAAACCAGTCGATGGTTTTTCATCATATCTACCTGCTGGCATTTGATTTTCACCTATATGTATTAAACCATTCAAAAAAGTTCCTGTTGTCAGAATTAATTCTTTAGTCCTCACTTCTTTGCCACTCTGACAAACAAACCCTATGATATTATTATTCTCAAACAAAAATTTAACAACAGGGTCAGCAAATACCTTTAAATTTTTGTAATTTAGTAAAATCTTTTGCATATGCTCTTTATAAAGTGCTCTATCTGACTGAGTACGTGGTCCTTGCACTGCTGGACCTCTACTTCTATTTAATAATCTAAATTGAATACCTGATTTATCAGCTACAAGACCCATCAAACCGTCTAAAGCATCTATTTCTCTTACAAGATGCCCTTTTCCAAGTCCTCCAATAGCAGGATTGCACGACATCTCACCAATAGTCTCTATTTTATGTGTAAAAAGAGCAGTATTTACACCCATTCTAGCGGATGCAGCAGCAGCTTCACAGCCAGCGTGGCCACCGCCTACAACTACTACATCATAGCTTTGTTTTGTCATGAGGAGAATGTAAACCTCTAAATTTAGAATACAAGTAGAATTTTATTTGCCAATACAGAAGTCTTTGAATATAGATCCAAGTATTTCCTCTACATCTACTTTACCGACGATGCTACCAAGATGCCTTGTAGCCATTCTAAGATCCTCTGAAGCTAATTCGAGATCTTTGGTTTGATCCTTTTCAAGAAAATTGTCAATTTCTTTTAAACAATCATTAAGCTTAACTCTATGTCTTTCTCTAGTGATTAAAGCATTATAATTTGATGAAAATTTTTTACTTAGCTTGGTTTTTATCAAATTTATTAATTTTTCTATATTTTTATTGTTTTTTACTGAGCCTAATACAGTATCAACATCAAATTTATGATTTTGTTTATCTGAAACGTCACATTTATTTAAAAGAATTATAGTATCTTTATTTATCATATTCTGTATTTCTTTGTTAATTTTTTTTGATGAATTATCAATTACTATAATATTTAAATCTGACTCTTTTGATCTGTTTAAAGCTAAAGAAATACCTTTTTTCTCGACTTCGTTTTTTGCTTCTCTAATACCAGCAGTGTCAGCTAGAATTACAGGATACCCATCTAAATTTAAATAAGTTTCTATAACATCTCTTGTTGTGCCGGCTTCATCAGAGACGATTGCTGCTTCTCGTTTTGAGAGTAAATTTAATAATGATGATTTTCCTGCGTTAACTTCTCCAGTTATTGAAACTCTAAAACCATTTCTAATTTTTTCTCCAACTTTATCATCCTCAATAATTTTTAATATTTCTGTATGAATTTCTTTAATTGATTTATGTGCTTCTTTTAATACTTTTTCTGGAAGATCTTCTTCCGCAAAATCAATTTTAGCTTCTATAATAGCAAGGGACTTTATTATTTTATCTCTTAAGTTATTGTAATAATTTGAGACATTGCCTTGAACAAATTTGACTGCTTGATCTTTCTGAAACTCTGTTTCAGCGTGAATTAAATCACCAATACTTTCAGCTTTTAAAAGATCAATTTTATCATTTTGAAAAGCCACCTTTGTAAATTCACCAGGTTCGGCTAATCTACAATTATCCTGTTCCGATAAAGCTTTCAACAAAGCGTTGATAACAGCGTTACTTCCATGGATCTGAAATTCAGCAAGATCATCACCAGTGTAACTGTTAGGCCCGGGAAACCACAACAATAAAGCCTCTGGATCTATTACTTTATCAGTTTTAGGATCATAAAATTGACAATAATTTACCTCGTTAGGATTAATATCTTTTAGTTTAGTTAAATTCTTACAAACTTTAAAAGTGTCTTTTCCTGAAATTCTAACGATGGCTATTCCTGACGGTCCTCTGCCTGATGAAAGAGCATAAATATTCATTTAATTATAATGATAAACCTCGATTAGAGATTATTTTACTGAATTTTTTTAATGTCTCGTTGTTTTTAATACTTTTAACAATTATTTCTTTAAATGGATCCAAATATTTATTTTGTTTAAAGAAGCTGTGAGTAGCATCAACGCCTAAACCCATAATTAAATTTTCAGGTTTTCTGCTTTTA
>CABYXR010000007.1 GCA_902522955.1 uncultured Pelagibacteraceae bacterium | reverse complement strand
TATCTAATATTAAGTAGAAAAAAGCTAAATCTGGAATTACTTTCGAATTTAATGAATAAGAAATAAGACCGGTATAACCCATCCAAAACACTATTATAAATATTATTATTGAGGAATAGATTAGGCTCAATTTAAGAGTTTTGTTATTTTTTGCAGAAAAAATTCTTTGCCAGTTTCCTTGATGAAATAAATTTGTAGCTGCTACAGCAATAAAAAAAGTAAAACCAGCTGTATAATTTGGTAGATAACTCTTATCAATTAAGTTGGGTAATTTTTTTTTTATTAATTCAATGCTTGAAATGTCTATTTTTCCTAAAATTAAAAATAATGATAAAAAAATTATTATAACTAAAAATCCAAATTGATATTTGTCAGTTATAATTGAAAGTTTAAACCCACCCTTTAATACGTATAATAAACAAATAATCAGAGTTATTCCTGAAGTAATCCATAGTGGTACTTGAGCTAATAAATATAACAAAAATGCAATAGCCGTTACTTCTGCAATTAAAAAGATTGTTAAATAGAATAATATTAAAAATAAACAAATCTTTAATATACTTAAACCAAATCTTTTTTTGATAAATTCAGTTAAACTGAGACCCTTAGGAAATTCTTTTCTAATTTTTGGCCCAAAATTATATAAAAATATCATGGGAGCTGCAGTTCCTAAAGCATAACCAATTACTGCCCCTATGCCTCCCCAGGTTGATGCAGAGGCAGGTCCAAATAATATCCATGCACCTAAAGCCGAGGCAACTAAACTTGTTGTCAATGAGAATGTGTTTTCGTCTCTGTCTCCTACAATATAGTCGTTGTTATTTGTAATTTTTTTAGTATTTAAATAACCAATCAGTATAAAGAATAAACCCACTATTATTATTAATGATAAAGACGAGTGTAATGATAAGTATGTTTGTTCCATATTTCCCTTACTGAATTACCGGTCAGGTTCTTCGGGTTTAATCTCAGTCGTTTGGACACCCCGTTTAAATTTCTTATATACTAATTTTTGGTAATGAGTCAAATGAAGCTGTATCAATTCTCGATGAATGTTCTCTTCTCATTTTCCAGCTATTATTTATACCTGCTTGAGCTACACTAATTACATTCCTTCCATATTTAGAATTAGTTAAATCCATTGCTTTCATTAATTTTTGTGACTTATTTTCTAAAATGGGCGTTAACAGATTTAATTCTTTTTCACCTGCCTCATTTAATTTGGATAAAATAATCCCTGCCTTTTGATAGAAATATCCACATTTGTATATCTTTTCTAGACCAGCTATAGCTTTCTTTACTAACTCTAAACTATTATTAGTTGCAATCGGTAAATCTGTTGTAAATGAATTTGAATAATATCCTCTATTTTTATCAAAGGGACTTGTTCTAATAAACACAGTTATAGACCTTGTTGTTTGATTATCATTTCTAATTTTTTCTGATGCGTTTAAACAGTGTGTAGTTACTGATTCTTTCAACTTTTCTATACTTTGAACTTTTTTTCCAAAAGATCTTGAAACGCAACAACTTTTTCTTTTTGTTTTTTCTGTATCAAGCTCAATACAAGGTATACCTCTTAATTCCATCACGGTTTTAGCGCCTAATACATTTGTGCTTTTTTTAACCCAACTATTTGAAATATTTTTTAGTTTTAGTGCATTATCTATTCCGTTTTTTAGATACAACTTTGAAAGTTGCTTTCCAACTCCCCAAACATCTGAAATGTTAAAACTTTTCAAAACATTATCTATATCGTTTTTTAGATAAAAAACCCCAGCTTTATTTTTTTTAGCTACATGGTTTGCCACTTTACTTAAAGTTTTTGTGTTTGAAATTCCTACACTTGTAGGTATTCCAGTCCACTTTAAAACCCTTTCTCTTATTTTTTTTCCATATTCCTCTGCTAATTCATTTTTAATGTGTGTTAGATCTATAAAAGCTTCATCTATAGAATAGATTTCAATTTTATCAGAAAATCCTTTTAATACTTTCATTACTCTTCTAGATAGATCACCGTACAAAGCATAATTTGAAGAGAATATCTGAACGTTGTTTCTTTTAACCAATTCTTTGACTTTGAAGTATGGTTCTCCCATTTTTATTCCAATTCTTTTAGCTTCTGTAGATCTTGATATTACGCAACCATCGTTATTTGATAATACAACTACTGGTACTTTTTGAATTTTTGGATTGAATAATCTCTCACAAGATACATAAAATGAATTACAATCAATTAATGCAATTTTTTTCTTACTGTTGTTTATGAATGACATACGTAACTACTCCCCAAATAATTATTTCTGGATTTATTGTTAAATTAATTTTATCCGATGTATTTTTTGAACCAGATGTTAGGTAGTTGACTCCTTTGCTTTTAATCAAAGTTTTAACAACAAGTTCTTCGTTTACATTTGCTATTACTGTTGAAAAATTTCTAGGATTTTGGCTTTTGTCTACTATTAATAGATCTCCATCGTATATACCTGCTGTGGTCATAGATTTTCCCTGCACCCTTATAATAAAAGTGGCTGGAGCATTTGTTATTAGATAAGAATTTAAATCTATATCGTCTTCTATATAGTCAGTTGCTGGAGATGGAAATCCAGCTCCCACTTTATGCAGATAGTAAGGTATTGTTAATTTCATAATGTTCTTGTTTTGTTCTTTATAGCTGATAAACTGCCATTCAGTCAACCCCTTTTAAAAAAAATGTTAAGTGGGTCAAATTGCAAATCGAAAAAAAGAGCGAGATTAGCTATTAACTAAAAGTGATTAAAAAAATTTTTTCAGTATTATTTGTATTACTTGTAACAACAAGTGTTCAAGCAGCATCTAAATTAGATTCAATCAAAAAAAACGGCGAGTTAAGAGTTGGAACAACAGGCGACTGGGATCCAATGTCAATGAAAGATCCTGCAACTAATAAATATAAAGGATTTGATATTGATGTAATGAAGGAATTAGCTAAAGACTTAGGTGTTAAAGTAAAATTTGTACCAGCTGAATGGAAAACAATAGTTGCTGGTATAACGGCTGATCGATACGATATTTCTACAAGTGTAACAAAAACTCCTAAAAGAGCAGAAGTAGCAGGTTTTACAACTACGTATTATAAGTATGCGACAGTTCCGCTTGTTTTAAAAAAGAATTTAAAAAAATTTCCTACTTGGGAGTCATTAAATAATAGTAACGTAAAAATAGCTACTACATTAGGTACTTCACAAGAAGAAAAAGCAAAAGAATTTTTTCCCAAATCAAAATTACAATCTGTTGAGGCTCCTGCAAGAGATTTCCAAGAAGTTTTAGCAGGAAGAGCTGATGGAAATATCACAAGTTCAACAGAAGCAAACAAATTAGTAATTAAATATCCTCAATTAGCCATAGTTCCCGATGGAGGAAAAAATCCAGCATTTTTAGCAATGATGGTTCCAAAAGGTGATAAAGTTTGGAATGATTATGTAAGCAATTGGATTAAGAAAAAGCAATCATCAGGATTTTTTAAACGATTACTAGGTAAGTATAACTTAAAGAGCTTATAATTTAAGTTCCAATACCCTCAATTAACAAATATAGTTAATTAGTGAAGTTTTTAAAAATAATTGCTCTATTATTTTTGCTACAAGGTTGTAGCTCAAATTATGAATGGGGTTGGTATATCTTAAGTCCAGAAAATATAGATGGGTTAACTAATCTTAAATTTTTAATAAGTGGTATTACTACAACTATTTATATTTCTATTGTATCAATCATTCTAGCAATGATTATTGGCTTGATCGTAGCTCTTCCTTCTCTTTCCAATAATAAATTTCTAAGTTATTTTAATATCGCTTATGTAGAAATTGTTAGAGCTATTCCTTTATTAGTTTTGATTCTTTGGATTTATTATGGCCTACCAATTATGATGGGCGTAAGTTTTTCTCCGTTTGTTTCGGGTATAATCGCTTTGACTATAAGTGAAAGTGCCTTTCAAGCAGAAATTTTTAGAGCTGGAATCAATTCTATATCCAAAGGGCAACATGAGGTTTCTGAGTCATTAGGAATGGATTTTTGGAGAAAAATGAGATTAGTAATCTTACCACAGGCAATTAAAGTAGTACTACCTGCCATGGGAAATCAGTTTGTATATGTCTTAAAAATGTCATCGCTAGTATCGATTATTGGTATTGGTGATTTAACAAGAAAAGCAAATGAACTTGTTACAACTACTTATAGACCTCTAGAAATTTATACTTTTTTGATATTAGAATACTTAGTACTAATTCTAGTTGTTTCGTACTTTGTCAGAAAATTAGAAAATAAATTAAAATACAAATAATTTTTTAAAAGTAATTCTAAATTTATTTTTTAAAAAGAATGGAACAAACGTTAATACAACTAAACCCATCATCCAATTTGTGACTAAAATTGTATAGAATATATCTTGATATTCACCGTTTCTTATATTTATTACATACCAAAGAGACGAGAATGGTATCAAGGTAAGTCTTAGAATTGTCATATACAAACTATAGATTGGCTTTTTGAGCGCTTGAAATAAAGCTGAGGTTATAAAAAATACTGGATAAACTGGACCAATTAAAGCTGCAACTTGTAAATATAGTGCCCCACTTTGAATAACTTGAGAGTCATTGGTAAAAAAAGAAATAATTATTTCAGATGTTAGAAAAACGAAAATACCAGCCAAAACCATGAATCCAGAGCCAAACATCAGAGCTTTTGCATATACTTCTTTAACTCTAAAATGCATTTTTGCTCCAAAGTTTTGACCAGCTATAGATAAGACCGCAGTGTTTAAACCAATTACAGGAAGAAGTAAAACTTGTTCAATTCTTACTGCTGTACCATAACCTGCCGTTGCTAGCTCGCCAAATTGACCAACGAAATAGAAAATATTAAACACTCCAAACATAATCATTAACATAGTAAACATAATAGGAACTGACTGTTTAAATAAAATATTTAGATAATCTATTTTAGGTTTAAAACATTCCATCTTTAAATATTTTTTCAATTTACAGCTATAAACTTTATTAGCTAAATATAATAAACCTACACATTGAGATACTATTGTTGCTATAGCTAAACCAGCTATTCCAAAAGCAGGTATAAATCCATATCCAAAAATAAATAATGGATTTAAAAAAATATTTAAAAAGAAAGTAAATATAAGTACGTTTCTATAACTTTTTGTATCTCCTTGTGCATTAAGTGTACCATTCAAAGATAATTGTACTAAAATAATTATAGCGCCAAAAAATATTATATTTAAATATTCTTGTGTTAAAATTATACTTTCTTCAGTTGATCCCATTATTCTTAAAAGCTCATCTGAAAAATTTAATCCGAAGAGAGTTACAACACTAGAAATTACAATTGCTAATACAATTGACTGAGCAACATACATTGATGCTTTTCTATCCTCTTTTGCTCCAATGGCATTACTAATAAGTGCAGTGGTACCAGCTCCAATACCAACTGCTACTGCTATTGCTATAAAGTAAATTGGCCATGATTTTGCAATTGCTGCAAGCGCTTCTGGTGATATTCTCCCTGCAAAATAAGTGTCGACTAAATTATAAAAAGTTTGAAAAAGAGATCCTGTGCTTGCAGGTATGGTTACTTTTCTTAAAAGTTGCCAAATTGAACCTTTAGTTAAATCCATGATTAAAATTCCTTTTGAAATTTATGCTTTCTTCCAACTTTTTTAGCAAGATTTATTTGATTTTGCCTCATACGAAATCTTATTTTTTGTGAATTTGAGAGTGTGTCATAACACCGTGGACATGAAACACCCTCCTCATATTTATAAGATTTTTTATCTCTTATTGAAAAAGTCATTCGACATCCACTACATACTGAGTAAGTTCCTTGTTTTAATTTATGTTTAAGAGAAACTCTGTTATCAAAAACAAAGCATTCTCCTTTCCATAAACTATCTTTTTTATCAGTTTTATTTAAATAATTAAGTATACCACCTTTTAATTGGAAAACATTTTTAAAACCTTTTCTTTTTAAAAATAAAGAGACTTTTTCACACCTAATTCCTCCAGTGCAAAACATTGCTACAGGTTTAGTTTTGTTAATTTTTTTTAAATATTTTGGAAAATCTCTAAAATTTTGAATTTTTGGATTTATCGCATTTTTAAATGTACCAACATCATGCTCAAATGGCTTTCTAGCATCTAATACTAAAGTTTCTTTATTTGAAATAAGTTTATTCCATGACTTTCCAGAAATATATCTATTAAGTTTTTTATTTTTAGAGTTTATTTTTAAACCTAATGGAACGACTTCATTTTTAATTTTTATTTTACCTTTGTGGAACGGTTGGAAATGACTTTTAGACAAATTCTTACTATCAAAATCTTTAAACCTAATCTGTCTTTTTAATAAATTTATTATTTTGTTTATATTGTCTTTTTTACCTGAAATTGTTCCATTTATACCTTCCGATGATAAAATTATTGTACCTTTAATATTGTTGTTAGAAATTTCTTTTTGAAATAATAATTGGCATTTTCTCAAAAAATTAATCTTTTTAAACTTATAAAAACCGTAAATTGTATACATTATTTTTTTATACAAATTGTAAGCCCATCACCTATAGGAATAATATTTTTTACAATTCTGTTATCTTTCTTAATGTGTTCATTGAATTCTCTTATAATTTTTGTAAATTTATCGTTTTTTTTATCGTCTGCAACTTCTCCGTGCCATAAAACATTATCTATAATAATAAGGCCGTTTTTATTAATTAGATCTATGCATGTTTCATAATAATTAAGGTAGTTTTCCTTATCAGCATCTATAAAAATTAAATCGAATTTTTGACTTGAGTCTTTAAATTCTTTTAGACTTTCAATAGCAGGTTTAACAATTTGCTTTATTTTTTTTTCATTTGCTTTTTCATAAAATGATTGTGCTTTAATACTAAATTCAGAACTTTTATCTAAACTAATTAGAAAACCATCAGATGGAAGGGCTAAAGCCATGGACAAAGCACTAAAACCTGTAAAACTTCCTATTTCTAAAACCTTTTTAATTTTAGAAATTTGAATTAATGTTTGTAGAAATTGTGCTTGGGAAACTGAAATCTGTAATCTTTGTTGACCACCAAGACTTAAATTATATTGAATAATCTCTTTCTGAACATCCGTTAAGGCTTCTGAATGATTAATTATGTATTTTTCAAGATTTTCAGTTAAATCTAATTTTTTAGGCATAATCAGCCTTTTAAAAGTTTTTTTAAAATTTCATTTGTCAGTTGAGGGTTTGCTTTTCCACCAGATAATTTCATAACTTGTCCAACAAAAAAACCAAATAATTTTTCTTTTCCGGCTTTATATTGATCAATTTTATCTTTATTTTTTGAAAGTATTTCATTAATCATTTTTTCTAATTCTTTAGGATCGCTTTGTTGTTTCATCCCTTTTGACTCTATGATTTTTTTTGGATTATCTCCACTTTCAACCATAATTTCAAAAACTTCTTTTGCTATTCTTCCTGAAATCTCTCCAGATTTAATTGATTGAACTAATTCAGCAAAATTTTTAGCAGAAATAGGTGAGTTAGAAATATTGAGACCTTTATCGTTTAGCATTGCAAATAAATCACCCATCATCCATGTAGCTGCAAGTTTTTTGTCAGATAATTTTGCAACTTCCTCATAGTAATCAGAGATTTCTTTTTCAGAAACTAATACGTTTGCTTCATATGAGTTAAGTTCATATTCTTGAGTAAATCTCTCCTTCTTATTATCTGGCAACTCGGGTAAAGATTTTTTTAAATCATCAATTAATTTTTGTTCAAGTTTTAGTGGTAATAGATCGGGATCAGGAAAATATCTATAATCGTGAGCATCTTCTTTTGATCTCATTGATCTTGTTTCATTTTTTTTTGTATCGAATAATCTTGTTTCTTGATCTATTTCTTTTCCTTCCTCAAGTAATTCAACTTGTCTATTAGCTTCGTATTCTATCGCCATTTGCATAAATTTAATTGAATTTACATTTTTAATTTCACATCTTGTGCCAAATTTTTTGTCACCTACTTTTCTTACTGACACATTCACATCTGCTCTAAGAGAACCTTCTTGCATATTGCCATCGCAAGTACCCAAGTATCTCATTATAGTTCTAAGTTTTTTTATATAAGCATTAACTTCATCTGGGGAACGAAGGTCGGGCTTACTAACAATTTCCATTAGAGCAATTCCAGAACGATTTAAATCGACATACGTGTTTGAAGGGTCCATATCATGGATGCTTTTACCTGCGTCCTGTTCTAAATGAAGTCTTTCTATACCTATTTCTTTTGAGCCATAAGGCATATCTAAAAGAACTTTTCCCTCGCCAACAATAGGTTTTTTATATTGTGAGATCTGATAGCCTTGAGGAAGATCTGCATAAAAATAATTTTTTCTATCGAAAACAGAAAAATTATTAATTTTTGCATTCAAACCTAAACCCGTCCTCACAGCTTGTTTCACGCACTCCTCATTAATAACAGGCAACATTCCGGGAAAAGCAGAATCAATTAAACTTACTTGTTTATTAGGATCGGCTCCAAATTTAGTTGAGGAACCTGAAAAAAGTTTTGAATTTGAAAGCACTTGAGCATGAACTTCTAAACCTATAACTACTTCGTACTTCCCTTTATCTCCTTCAACAAAATAATCAAATTTTTCTTTACTCATGACCACCACTTTTTAATTTTATTTTTATAACCACAATTTTTTTCAATTGCATAACCAATATTAAGAATTTTTTGTTCATCTAAAGCTTTACCTATCAATTGTAACCCAAGAGGGTGGCCTTGTTTATCTAGTCCAGCTGGTAAAGATAAAGCTGGTAATCCGGCTAAATTTACAGGCACAGTAAAAATATCATTTAAATACATTGATACAGGATCATTTGTTTTTTCTCCTATCTTAAATGCTGAACTTGGTGTTGAGGGTGTTAAAATTGCATCAACTTTCATAAAACTGTCATCGAAATCTTTTTTTATTAATTGTCTTACCTTTTGAGCTTTTAAATAATAGGCGTCGTAATAACCTGAAGATAGAACATAAGTTCCTATTAATATTCTTCTCTTTACTTCATCACCAAATCCTTCTGATCTGGTATTCTCATACATTTCAATTAAATCTTTTCCCTTTTGTGATCTATAGCCGTATCTCACACCATCATATCTTGCTAAATTTGATGAAGCTTCCGCAGGAGCAACTATATAGTAAGTTGGTAAAGCATACTTAGTATGCGGTAATGAAATATCAACTAACTGAGCACCTAAATTTTTTAATATTTTTTTTCCTTTTTCCCATAGTTCATCAATTTCCTTTGGCATATTATCTACTCGATACTCTTTAGGAATACCAATTTTCAATCCTTTAATGTTATCTTTTAAATCTTTTGAGTATGTTTCTTTTTTTTTATTAATTGAGGTTGAGTCTTTTTCATCAAAACCAGACATTGCTTCAAGCATAATAGCACAATCGGTAACAGTTTTTGTCATGGGTCCTGCCTGATCTAATGAAGAAGCAAATGCAACGATACCCCACCTCGAACAAAGTCCGTAAGTTGGCTTAAGACCTACAGTACCAGTAAAGGAAGCTGGTTGCCTTATAGATCCACCTGTATCTGTACCAATTGTTGCGGGAGTAAGGTCTGCCGCTAAAGCTGAAGATGATCCTCCTGAAGAACCACCTGGAACTAAATGATTTCCAACTGGATTAATTACATTTCCAAAAAAACTTGTCTCATTAGACGAACCCATAGCAAATTCATCGCAATTTAATTTTCCAAGTAAAAAAGCTCCGTTATCCCATAAATTTTTTGTTACAGTAGAATCATATGAAGGAATAAAATTATTTAAAATATTGCTTCCAGCTGTAGTTTTTACGTTTTCAGTACAAAATAAATCCTTTACGGCTAAAGGTATTCCGCTAAGAAGTTGTTCGTTGTTTGGTTTATTATCAAATTTTTTTGCATTTTCTAATGCTTGATCAAAGGTTGTTGTTACGAAAGCATTAAGTTTTTTTGCGTTTTCAATGTTCTTTATATATGCTTGTGTAAGTTCTAATGAAGATATTTTCTTAGACTTTATGCTTTCTAAAATTTCATTTAAACTTCGATTTGTTATATTGCTCATTACTCGACCACCTTTGGAACTACAAAAAACTCCTCATTTTTTTTAGGAGAATTTTTAAGAATTTTCTCTCTTATCTTTCCATCACTAATTTCATCTTTCCTTGATCTTAAAGATTGGTTTAAAATCGATGTTAATGGTTCAACTTTATCAGTATTCAGTTCATTTAATTGTTCAATAAACTTAAAAATTGAGTTTAGATCTTTGGTTAAGCTATCTACTTTAGCTTCATCAACTGAAATTCGAGCTAATTTAGCTACATGTTTAATTTTTTCTTTATCTAAGGACATTTGTGCAATAAGTTAATTTTAATGTGTTTTATCACAAATTAGGTAAATTTCATGCTTGATAATAATGTATTTATTGAAAGAATTAACAAAAAATCGAGGTTAATAGGTATTGATCCTGGTGGAAAAAGAATAGGAATAGCTATTTCTGACGAAAATAAAATTGTAGCTACTCCATACACTACTTTAACTAGAGAGAATTATGCTGACTTATTGGCCAAAATTAAGAAAATTATTGATGATAATCAAATCGAAGGCATAGTAATTGGAAACCCAGTTAATATGGATGGAACTGAAGGTCCTTCTTCTCAATCAGCTAAAGATCTTGCAAAAAATCTTTCAAAAGATATTACCGAAAATATCACTTTATGGGATGAACGATTGTCAAGTCAGGGAGCTTTTAAATTATCCAGTGAATTAGCTATTAATACATCAAAAAAAGTCAAAAAATTGGATGAAAATTCAGCTCAATTTATTCTTCAAGGATTGCTTGATTTTTATAATAAAAAAAATACTTGATATAATATAGTAAAAGGCCTATAGAGTTGATTTTAATGGCAACTGAAAAAAAAGTTTCAGCTATTAAAAACTCACCCAGACATCTATTAGGTATTCAAAATTTATCAGTTCAAGAAGCTAAAAAAATATTAATTGAGGCAAAATCTTTCATTAAGTTAAACAGAAGTAGTTCTAAAAAACTAGATGTTTTAAGAGGCAAAACACAGATCAATTTATTTTTTGAACCTTCAACCAGAACTCAAAGTTCATTTGATTTAGCAGGTAAAAGACTTGGTGCGGATGTAATGACAATGAATATGGTTAACTCAGCTTTAAAAAAAGGTGAAACTTTAATTGATACTGCGATGACTCTTAATGCAATGCATCCAGACTTAATTGTAATAAGACATCAAGATTCTGGTGCACCCAACTTGCTTTCTCAAAAAGTAAATTGCACAGTTATAAATGCTGGGGACGGTAGAAGAGAACACCCTACTCAAGCATTATTAGACGCGCTAACAATAATTAATAGAAAAGGAAACATAGAAGGATTAAAAATTGCTATCTGTGGAGATATTCTTCATTCAAGAGTTGCAAGATCAAACATTTATCTAATGAACATGTTGGGAGCAGAAGTCAATGTCATTGCACCAAAAACTTTAATGCCAACTGATATAGAAAAATTAGGTGTAAAATCATTTACAGATATGAAGAAAGGATTGGATGGATGTGATATTGTCATGATGTTGAGATTGCAAAATGAAAGAATGCAAGGATCATTTCTTCCATCAAAAAGAGAATATTATGAATTTTTTGGACTTACTCCAGAAAAACTTAAGTATGCAAAAAAAGATGCTTTACTTATGCACCCTGGGCCAATGAACAGGGGTGTCGAGATTGATACTAAATTAGCAGATGACATTAATGTTAGTTTAGTAAAAGAACAGGTAGAACTAGGAGTAGCTGTTAGGATGGCATGTTTAAAATTATATTGTAAATAAATGAAAGAAAAAATTTTAACAAACGTAAGAATAATTGATCCATCACAAAAAATGGATGAAATTGGCAATATAATTATTGATGATAAGGGAAAAATTAAATCAATTGGAAAAAACACAAAAATTTCCGATGTTTCAAAATCAGTAGAAAAAATTGATTTGAAGGGAAATATAGCTATTCCAGGTATAATTGACATGAAAGCCTTTGTTGGTGAGCCTGGCTATGAATATAAAGAAAACTTTAGGACACTTAGCCAAGCAGCTTTAGCCGGGGGAGTAACATCAATCGTTACAATGCCAAACACTAAGCCAATTATAGACAATGTATCTATGGTGGATTTTATAATTAGAAGAGGTAGAGATAAAGCTAAAGTAAACCTTTTCCCATGTGCTTCAATTACAAGACAAGCAGATGGGAGTCAAATGACTGAGTTCGGATTACTAAAAGCGAGAGGCATTGTAGGTTTTAGTGATGTCAATAAAACTGTTCAAAATACAGAATTAATGTCTAGGATAATGAATTACGCCTCAGACTTAGACGTGTTAATTATGCAGCATGCGGAAGACTATGAACTGTCTAAAAACTCATGCATTAATGAAGGTGAGGTAGCTACCAGATTAGGTTTACATGGTGTTTCGGATATTGCTGAAAAGATTATTATTGAGAGAGATTTATCTCTCTTGAGTGAATTCCCTTGTAGATACCATATTAATCAAATCTCATCTAAAAATTCTCTAAATGTAATAAAAAAAAATAAATCTAACGGAATTAAATTCAGTACTGGGGTATCAATAAACAACTTATCATTAAATCAAAATGATATAGGAGAATTTAGAACTTTTTTAAAACTATCCCCTCCTCTCAGAAGCGAGGAAGATAGACTTGCATTGATAGATGGTGTTAAAAGCGATCTTATTGATGTAATTGTATCTGATCATATACCAGAAGATGAAGAGAGTAAAAGACTACCGTTTGCACAGTCTGCAACAGGATCAATTGGTATAGAGACATTATTGTCCCTAGCATTAGAGCTTTATCATAATGACTCTTTGCCTTTAGAAAAAATAATCAAGTGTCTAACAATTAATCCTGCTAAAATTTTAAAAATTGATAAAGGTACTCTTAAGAAAGGAGCTGATGCTGACATTTGTGTATTTGATTTAGAAAAACCATGGGTAGTTAAAGCTGAAAATTTAAAATCTAAATCAAAAAATACTGCAATCGAAAATAGAAAGCTACAAGGAAAAGTGAAATTGACTTTACTTAAAGGCGAAATAGTTTTTTCAATCTGATGGACATAAATTTAATTATTATAGCAATTTACTCTTATTTGTTAGGATCAATTCCTTTTGGATTAATTTTAACTAAAATTTTCCTTAAAAAAGACATCAGAGAAGTTGGTTCAGGAAATATTGGAACTACTAACGTTTTAAGAACTGGAAATAAATTTTTAGCATTAACAACTTTACTTCTAGATTTACTAAAAGGATTTGTTTCAGTTTTCATTACACTATTATATTTTGAAAGTTTAGCTTCATATTCTGCGCTAATATGTTTTATTGGTCATATCTATCCAGTTTGGTTAAAATTTAAAGGGGGTAAAGGCGTAGCTACTTATCTTGGAGTAATTTTAGCTCTATCTTATAAATTTTTTTTAGTTTTTGGTACTTGCTGGATAATTTTAGCTTTATTATTTAGATTTGCATCACTGTCTTCTATGACTTCTTCTTTAATAGTTTTGTTGTATGCATATTTTTTTGAAAATTATAACTATTCATTAATACTTTTTATTTTTTTCATAATGATTCTTTTTACGCATAAAGAAAATATTGTTAGACTCAAAAATTCCAAAGAAAATAAAATTAAGTTATAAGTACTGTCTTTTCTACTTTTTCAATAATAAGTTTGACAAAATCGTTTAATTTTGAAAATAAACAGATAATGAACTTAGTAATTGTTGAAAGCCCTGCTAAAGCAAAAACTATAAATAAATATTTAGGAAAAGAATATTTAGTGTTAGCAAGTTACGGTCATATAAGAGATCTTCCTTCCAAAAATGGATCCGTTGATCCAGAAAATAAATTTCAAATGGAATGGGAAATTGACTCCTTTTCAAAAAAATATTTAAAAGAAATTACAAATGCTGCTGAAGATTCTGATAAAATAATTTTAGCAACCGATCCCGACCGAGAAGGTGAGGCTATAGCCTGGCACGTTAAAGAAGTTTTAGAAAAAAAGAAACTACTCAAAGATAAAAATTTAGAGAGAGTTGTATTTAATGAAATTACAAAGAAAGCAATTCTAGATGCTATTAAAAATCCAAGACAAATACATTTACCATTAGTTGAAGCTTATCTGGCTAGAAGAGCACTAGATTATCTCGTTGGTTTTAATATTTCTCCAATCCTTTGGACTAAGCTCCCTGGATCTAAATCTGCAGGTAGAGTTCAATCTGTAGCACTAAAACTTATAACCGAAAGAGAAAAAGAAATTGAACTTTTTAAACCAGAAGAATACTGGACCCTTACCTCTGATCTCACAAATAAAGATAATAAAAATATTTTTTCAAAATTAAGTTTGTTTAATGGTGAAAAAATTGAAAGGTTTTCTTTTAAGAACAAGGAAGAATTACAAAAAGCTATAGATGTAATTAATAAAGCAAAATTTAAGATTGCTGACGTCAATACTAAATTATATCGAAGAAATCCCCTAGCACCTTTCACTACTTCTACCCTCCAACAAACTGCTTCTGGACGATTTGGTTTTGGAGCTTCAAGGACAATGCAAATTGCGCAACGTCTTTATCAAGGTGTAGACATAGAAGGTGAAACTACAGGGCTAATTACTTATATGAGAACTGATGGTACTAATATTTCTAAAGAAGCTATAGAAGATTTTAGAAAATATATTAATGAAGATTACGGGAACAAATATTTGCCCAATGAGCCAAATAGTTACACTGGTAAAAAAGCTAAAAACGCTCAGGAAGCACATGAAGCTATTAGGCCTACTAATATAAAAAGAAAACCTTCTGATATAAAAAAGTATGTAAATGCAGATCAGTTTAAACTTTACGAACTAATATGGAGTAGAGCCTTATCCTCTCAAATGACACCAGCTGAATTTGATAGAAACACAATTATAATTTCTTCGGATGATAAAAAAATTAATTTTAGAGCAAGTGGCTCAGTTATAAAATTTGATGGTTTTTTAAAAGTTTATCAAGTCCAAGAAACTGACGAAGATGCAAAAAATATATTACCTGAGGTAAAAGTTGGTGAAGAAATAAATGTTTTAAAATTAAATGATGAACAACATTTTACTGACCCGCCACCAAGATATTCAGAGGCAAGTTTAGTCAAAAAAATGGAGGAACTCGGTATTGGGAGACCATCCACTTATGCAAGCATTATATCAGTATTATCAACTAGAAATTACGTCGAATTAATGAATAAAAGATTTCATCCAACAGATAGAGGCAAATTGATTTCTGCTTTTTTAGAGAAACTATTTTCAAAATACGTTGATTACAACTTTACAGCTGATCTCGAAAATCAACTTGATGAAATAACTAGTGGTAAAATTGAATGGGTACAGGTACTGGATAATTTTTGGAAAGATTTTTATGAAAATGTAGGAAAAGTTAAAGAAAAAAGAACTAGAGAAGTGCTAGATCTATTAAATGAAAGTTTAGGAGCATTAATTTTTGAAAGGGATGATAAGGATGCTATAGATAGAAAATGTAAATTATGTTCTGATGGGGAATTAAGTCTTAAAAATAGTTTTAGAGGTGGAGCTTTCATTGGATGTTCAAACTATCCAGAGTGTAAATTTACTCGCCCTTTATCAAAAGTTAAAGCAGCTGCTCAATATAATTTAGCTGAACCAAAATTATTAGGTCAAAACGATTTTGGTAAAGATATATATTTAAAAAATGGAAGATTTGGCCCTTACCTACAATATGAAAAAGAAAAAGATGAACTTGAATTGAAAAAGAAAAAAGGTAGAAAGAAGAAAAGTGAAAATGATCATCTTAAGAATGTTTCTATTCCAAAAGGAATAGACGTGGATAGTGTAGATTTAGAAAAAGCAAAATATTTGTGTTCTCTTCCGAAAATATTAGGTCAACATCCAGAAAATGGACAAGATATAACTCTCAACTCTGGTAGGTTTGGGCCATATTTAAAATGTGAAAACAAATCTGCAAGACTTGAAAATGTAGACGATCTTTTTTCTATTGGTTTAAATAGAGCAATAACTATGATAGCTGAAGCTAAACCTGGAAGAATATCATCATCATTAATAAAAGACTTAGGTGAACATCCTGAAGATAAAAAACCAGTAAGAATTATGAAAGGACAATATGGTCCTTATATAAAATATAAATCTCTTAATGCAACTATTCCTGAAGAAAAAGATCCAAATGAACTAACTATGGAAGAGGCTTTAATATTAATTGAAAAAAGAAAAGAATACGATAAAACAAAAAAAAAGGGTAAAAGAAAATGAATGTTATTGATGAAAAAATTAAAACTTTAAAAATAGAATTACCAGAACCAAAAGCACCAGTTGGAGCTTATGTTGCTTCAAAAATCGTTGGAAAATTACTTTTTATTTCTGGTCAAGTGTCGATAGATAAAGATGCTAAACTTATTACCGGGAAGGTTGGGAAAGATTTAAATACAGATGATGGATATAAAGCTGCTGAAAGATGTGGTTTAAGTATAATTTCTCATGCAAAAAAAGCTTGTCAAGATGATTTGAGTAAAATTAAATCGTGTATTAAGTTGACAGGGTACGTAAATTCTACTGATGATTTTAAAGATCAACCAAAGGTAATTAACGGTGCTTCTGATATTATATCTAAAGTTTTTGAAAAAAAAGGTGAGCATACGAGAGCAGCAATTAGTTCGAATAGCCTACCTTTAGGAGTTTCTGTAGAGGTTGATGCTATTTTTGAGCTTAATTAGAGAGTGGTCGACCTACTGAATAATATTGGATTTTGTTACGTTTCATTTCATCAATATTGTATAGATTTCTTAAATCATAAACTTTAAAATTCTTGTTTTTGACTATTTTTTTGAAATCAATAGTTTTAAATTCATCCCATTCTGTAAGTAAAATGATCAAATTAGCGTCAAAGCAATTATTTTTTATATTATTTTTAAAAGAACAATTTTTAACATTCTTAAATTCTCTCTTTTCACCTGAGGGATCATAATAATTAATTATTGCACCTTTCTTGCTTAAATAAGGTATCATCTTTAAGCTTGTAGAGTCTCTCATGTCATCAGTATTAGGTTTAAATGTTACTCCTAAAAATGAAATTCTTTTGTTTTTTAAGTTTGAACCTAGAATCTTATGTATTCTATAAGTTAATAAGTTAACCCGTTCAGAGTTAGATTTAATAACAGATTTTACAACAGAAAGATTTATCTTATGTTTTTTAGCAGTTGACACTAATCCTTTAGTGTCTTTGGGGAAGCATGAGCCTCCATAAGCGGGTCCGGCTCGTAAAAACCTGCCTCCAATTCTGCTATCAGATCCAATTCCCAAAGAAATATCTTCAATATTCACTCCTGATTTTTCGCACAAGTTTGCTAGTTCATTTATAAAAGTAATTTTTGTAGCGAGAAATGCATTTGAAGCATATTTAATTAATTCAGCTCCCCTTCTTGAAGTAGTGAAGAATTTTGATCCTTTGTTTATTAATGGTGAGTATAATCTTCTCATTGTTTTAAATATTTTTTTTTCATTTGATCCAATTACAATCCTATCTGGGTATCTAAAATCGCGTATCGCTTCTCCTTCTCTAAGAAATTCTGGGTTGGAAATTACAGTAAATAGTCTTCGTTTTTTCTTAAGTATTTTTTCGATTACATCACCTGTGCCTACTGGTACGGTGGACTTAGTCACGAGAATTTTCTTGTTTTTTGTATATTTAAGAATTTCTTTACAACATTTATTTACATACGATAGATCAACATTAAGTGATCCTTTTTTTGTAGGTGTTCCTACACATATAAATATTATATCTGAAGAGTTTAAAGCATGCTTAATATCACTTGTGAAAGATAATCTTTTTGCTAGATAATTTTTTTTTATCAATTCATTTAAACCAGGTTCATAGATTGGAGATATTCCAGATTTAAGTTTTTTTATTTTGTCTAGATTTTTATCGACACATATAACTTGATTACCAATATCTGCAAAGCAAGTACCACTAACTAAACCAACGTAACCCGTGCCTATCATGCACAATTTCATTTTTCACCTTTATTAATTTTAATTCCAGACTTAATATATCCACTTAAAGTTCCGCAATCTAAATATTTACCTTTAAAAATATTTCCATAAAATTTATTGTTTTTATGTATTAAACTTTTAATTGCGTCTGTAATATGTATTTCTCCTCCTTGACCTGGTTTTAATCTTTTAATTTCATCAAATATTTTTGAAGTCAAAATATATCTTCCTATAATTGCAAAATTTGATGGCGCTTTTTTGATATTAGGCTTTTCTACAACATCTTTGATTTGAAAATAACTTTTTTTCTTATTGTTAAAAGATAAAATTCCCCATCTAGAAACAGTTTTTCTTTCTACTCTTTTAGTGGCTATCACTGATCCATTTGTAATCTTATGTAATCTTATCATTTCTTTAGAGCAATTATGTTTAATTATAAGGTCATCTGGCAAAAGCATAAGAAAAAATTTATCTTTAATAAATTTTTTACATCTTAAAACCGCATCACCTGTACCTTTCGGGTTGTTTTGATATACAAATTTAATCATTTTTTGATATTTTTTTATCTTTTTATATTCTTCAATTATTCTTTTATCCTTTTTTTTCTTAATAATTTTTTTATAAAAATTATCGTTAAAAAAATATTTTTTTATAGATTTTTTTTTTCTTGAAATAATAAATATAAATTCTTTAATCCCAGCATTTAAACATTCTTCTAGAATATATTCTAAATTGGGTTTTCCATTAATTGGCAGAAGTTCTTTTGGCATCACGCTCGTTAAAGGAAGCATTCGAGTGCCTAATCCAGCTAATGGAATAATGGCTTGTTTTATCATATGATTCTTATAATAGTTATTATCATTACAATAAGGAAATGAAAATATTTAAAAATAAACATAAATTACAAAAAGCTATCTTAAATCAAAAAAACTTATCTTTTGTACCGACAATGGGTGGTTTGCATAACGGCCATATATCCTTGATCAAAAAATCAAAAAAATTTAAAGGTAAAAACATTGTTTCAATTTTTGTTAACCCAAAACAATTCAATAATAAAAAGGATTATTCAAATTATCCTCGGAACTTAAATAAAGATCTATCAATACTTAAAAAATTAAAAGTTGATTACGTTTTTATTCCTAATAAAAGGAAAATTTTCTCATTTAAACCAAAAAATAATATATACTTGGATAATTTCTCAAAAAAGCTATGTGGTTCTTTCAGAAAGGGTCACTTTGAAGGAGTTCTAAATATTGTTAATAGATTTTTGGAAATTATTAATCCTGATAGAATTCTTTTAGGAGTTAAAGATTATCAACAACTACATTTGATAAAACAACATATCGCTAAAAGAAAAATTAAAACCATAGTTGTTAAATGCAATACAATAAGAGAAAAAAATGGAATGGCCTGCTCTACAAGAAATAAGCTTCTTAACAAAAAACAAACAGAAATAGGATCAAAAATTTATCATTATCTAAAAAAAATTAGGAAAAAACCTGTTTACAGCATCAATAAAATGAAAGAAATTATTAAAAATTTTGGAGTAAAAAAAATTGATTACTTGGAAGTTTTTAGTTTAAAAACCCATAAAAAAACAAGTTTAATAAATAAAAATTCAAAAATTTTTATTGCTTATTATCTAGGTAATATTCGATTAATTGATAATTTTTAATTCAAAAAATAATAGGAACCCAATCCTAAAAATGATAAAAATCCTATCACATCTGTGATTGTTGTTACGAAAACACTTGAAGCTAATGCTGGATCAATATTAATCTTTTTTAATGAAACTGGAACTAAAATTCCAAATAAACCTGCTACTATCATATTTAAAATCATTGAAATACCAATCAATAGTGAGAGACTTATTTCTTTAAACCACAACTGAACTATTATAGCTGTGATAACTGCAAAAATAATTCCGTTTAACACTCCTATTATAAACTCTTTGCCTACAACTCTATTAAAATTACTTGTAGATAATTCTTGTTTAGCAATTGCTCTGATTGTAACTGCTAATGTTTGCATACCTGCATTCCCTCCCATTGAAGCTACTATTGGCATTAAAAAAGCAAGAGCTACCATTTGTTCAATGGATGCACCAAAGTTACTAATTACCCATGTAGCCAATAAAGCTGTAAAAAGATTTAATAAAAGCCAATTAAATCTTCTTTTAGTTTTTATGATAACGCTATCTGTTATTTCTTCATCTCCAACACCAGCTAATCTTAATGCATCTTCCTCTGCTTCTTCTTGAACAACTGTAACAACATCATCAGCTGTTATCATTCCAACTAATTTATTATCTTTGTTTACCACACCAGCTGAAACTAAATTATAGCTTTCAAATGTGTGTCCAACCTCTTCCTTATCCATATTCACTGATATTAAAACAGGCATCTCAACCATGATAGAACTCATTTTTAAATCTCTTGGTGTTCTCAAAACTCTTGATGAAGGTACAGTTCCAACAGGTTTAAATTCATTATCAACAATAAAAATTTCTAAAAATTCTTTAGGTAAATCTTTATTCTCTCTTAGATAGTCTATTGTTTGACCCACACTCCAGTTGTTAGGCACAGCAGTAAATTCTCTTTGCATAATTCGGGCAGCAGAGTCCTCTGGGTAACTTAAACCTTCTTCTAAAAGAAATTTATCTTTTGGAGGTAATTTTTCCAAAATAGTTTCTTTTTTTTCTTTTTCAAGATTTTCTAATAACTTAATAGAATCATCTGACTCGAGTCTTTTAATAATTTTGATTATCGAGTCTACAGATAAAAGTTGAAGAACCTCGCTTTGTATAGATTCGTTTAATTCGATAAAAATGTCTGGATCAAGACTAAATTCTTCTAATTCTATTAATTTGACTCTAGTTTCATTAGTTAAATTTTCAATTAAATTGGCTACATCAGACTCATGTAAATCTTTTAAAGTTTGGTTTATAAACCCGATATCCCTTGATAAAATCTTTTCACTGAAAGTATTGATAAATTCTTTGTTAAAATCAAGATTGACCTTTTTGTCTCCAGTAGATTTTAATAAAGTCATAAAAAACCCCTTATTGTTTTTTGAGACTAATAGTCCATAAAATGATAAAATTCAAACTAAATGAACATGCAAATTAAAATAAGTAAAAGACCTATTTCCTATACAAAAGCCATTAACTTCATGAATAAACGTGTAATTGATTTGAAAAAAAACAAAAATAAAGAATTATTATGGATTTTGGAACATCCAACTACTTACACAGCTGGTATAAGATTTAATAATAGTGAAATATTAGATAAAAAAATTAAAATCATTAAAACCAATAGAGGCGGAAAAATTACATTACACAATCCAGGACAGAAAGTTATTTATTTAGTTTTAAATTTAAATAATAGAAAAAAAGATATTCGAAAGGTTATTGCTATGATAGAGAAAAGTATTATTGAATTTTTAAAATTTTATAATCTTAACGGTAAGTCTGATAGAAAAAATATTGGTATTTGGGTTAATAATAAAAAAATTGCTGCAATAGGTTTAAGAATATCGAGATGGATAACTTATCATGGATGTTCAATCAATATAAATAATGATTTAGCACAATATTCTAAAATTCTTCCATGTGGTTTAAGTAATCAGAAGGTTACTTCCGTCTTAAATGAAAAAAAGATTAAAATTAAGGATGTAGAAAAGAAACTTTTAGAATATTTTATAAAAAATATTAAAAAGATTTAATATTTTTATTTAAAAAATTCTCAAAATGTTCATTATAAGAAGCTTTAAAATTATATTGAATATTATTTATCATAAATTTTATTTTATAAGCATGCAACATAAGATTACTAGTTGTTTTTTTTCTCTTATTTAAATTGATTTTAAGAAAATATTTTTCATCACCAACTATAGGATTTCCTAAATTGAAAAGTTGTTTTCTTAATTGATGTTTTCTACCAGTAATAGGGTTTAATTCTACATATGTATAGTTTTCAGTAGATTTTATCACTCTAAGATTTGCAACTGCTTTTTGAATTATCTTTTTTCCTTTTTCATAAATAATTAAATCATCTCTTAATACCATCTTATTCTTTGAAATATTGCCATGTATTAAAGCAATATAGGTTTTATGTATTTTTCTTATTCTAAATAAGGACGTAAATAACTGTGCATATTCTCTTGTTTTGGCAACAATTAATACACCTGAAGTTTCTTTATCAAGTCTATGAACTATATATGGTTTTTTATTTAAAAAATATTTTGTATCTTTTAATACATCTATAAGATTTTTAAAAGATTTTGTTCCAGATTGAACAGCTATTCCTGATGGTTTGTTTATAACTATAAAGTTTTCGTTATTTTCTAAAATATAATCATCATAACCGTTAATTTCTTTATTAGAAGGTTTATATTTTGTTATTTTTTTTTTATCATTAGGTGTAAATTTGGATATATTAAATATTTCAATTATATCACCAGTTTGAAGACGATAAGAAGTTTTTATTTTTTTTTTATTAATCTTGACTTTATTTAGTCTAATAATTTTTTGTATTAAAGATTGAGGAACATCAACAACATTAGTTTTAAACCATTTGTCAAAACGTGAGTTATTATAATCTTTTTCAACTGTATAGGACTTATTCATATAGAACTAAAATTATTTAGTTACTACTTTTGTTTCAGTTTTTTTTTCTTGAGATTTATCTTTTAATTCGGCTTTTTTAGGTTTATCTATTTTTTTTGCTTCTGGATTCCTGTTCACTAGTTCTATAACAGCCATCGGAGCGTCGTCTCCGGTTCTAAAACCTGCTCTTAAAACCCTTGTATAACCTCCTTTTCTAGAGTTGTATCTTTTAGATAGTTCATCAAAAATTTTTGAAACAGATTTTTTATCTTGCAGTTTTGAGAATAGTTTTTTCTTATTACTTAGTAAGTTTTTTTTACCTATAGTAATTAATTTGTCTATCTGGGGTTTTAGTTCTTTTGCTTTGGGTAAAGTAGTAATTATTTGTTCATATTTTATAAGGGAATTAATCATATTTTTGAACATAGCTTTTCTATGCTCACTTGTTTTGTTCAATTTTCTATAACCTATTCCGTGTCTCATTAGTAATTATTTTCTTCTAATTTCTTTGATAGTTCAGCAATGTTATCTGGTGGCCAATTAGGTATCTCCATGCCCAAATACAAAGACATAGTATTTAACACTTCTTTAATTTCATTTAAAGATTTTCTACCAAAATTTGGAGTTCTTAACATCTCTGGTTCAGTTTTTTGAACTAAGTCACCTATATAAATAATATTATCATTTTTAAGACAATTCATGGATCTTACTGATAGTTCAAGTTCCTCAACACGCTTTAATAAATTTCTATTAAATTCGGGCTCTGTAGATTTTACTTCTTTAACAACTTCTTGAGGATCTTCAAAATTTACAAACATTGATAGTTGATCCTGAAATATTCTAGCTGAATATGCTATAGCATCCTCCGCTGCAACAGTTCCATTTGTTTCAACTGACATAACTAATTTATCGTAGTCCAAAGCGCTACCTTCTCTTGTATTTTCGACTGAAAAAGATACTTTTTTAACAGGACTAAACAAAGAGTCGATTGAGATTAAACCTAATGGACTATCTTCAGATTTATTTTTTGGTGCTGACACGTAACCTTTGCCTGTGCTAATCATTAGTTCCATATGAAAATTAGTTTTTTCATCTAAGTTGCAAATAGTTTGTTCGGGATTTAAAATTTCTATTTCTGGTACTAAGGTAATATCTTTTGCTTTTACTTCTTTAGGACCTTTAATATCTAAAATAATCTTTTTTGAACTGGTAGACGTAGACTTTATAGCTAAATTCTTTACGTTTAAAACAATATCTGTAACATCCTCTCTGACACCTTTTATAGAAGAAAACTCATGTAAAACTCCGTCAATTTGTATTGCAGTAACTGCCGCTCCTTGGATAGACGATAATAATATTCTTCTTAAACAATTTCCTATTGTCTGACCAAAACCTTTTTCTAATGGTTCAGCAACTACTTTTGCTATCGTTTTATCCTCATTGCTTGTTATCTCTAATTTATTTGGTTTAATCAATGCTTTCCAATTTTTATCGATAATATTTGATGTTGTTTGCATTTATACTCTCCTTTTTTTAGGTGGTCTTGCGCCATTATGTGCCATAGGCGTTTTGTCAGTGATTGATAAAATTTTAAATCCTCTTGATTGTAAAGATCTTAAAGCTGTTTCTCGTCCTGAACCAGGTCCTTTAACTTCTACAGTCAAAGTCCTTAAACCTTGTTCATATGCTTTTGCGCCAGCGTCATCTGCCGCTACTTGAGCTGCGTATGGAGTTGATTTTCTAGAACCTTTAAAGCCTTTAGCTCCTGCAGATGACCAAGAAACTACATTTCCACTTTCATCCGCAATTGAAATGATTGTATTATTAAACGTTGAGTAAACGTAAGCAATACCTGAAGTTATATTCTTTTTAATCTTTTTCTTTTTTTTAAATGAACTGTCCTTTTTGGTAACCTCTGTTTTTTTAGTGTCAGTTTTTTTCTCTAATTTTTCTTCTTTTTTAATCATTTGATATTTTAATTATTTTTTAAGTGGTGTTAATTTTTTCCCTGCTATTGCTATTGCTTTTCCTTTACGGGTTCTTGCGTTACACTGAGTTCTTTGTCCTCTAACTGGTAATTTTTTTTTATGTCTAGTTCCTCTATAACATGCTAAATCAACTAATCTTTTAATATTTACTGATATTTCTCTTCTCAGATCTCCTTCGACCTTATGATTAGCGTCTATGAATTCTCTTATTTTTAAAACCTGCTCCTCTGTAAGTTCGTTGACTCTTTTTAAAGCAGGTATTTCTAGTTTTTCACAGATTTTTTTTGAAGAATAAGGTCCAATTCCATGGATATAGGTTAAAGCTATACTTACAACTTTGTTTTGTGGAATGTTGATTCCTGCTATTCGAGCCATATTTAAATGAGTTAAAGTTCCAAAAGCGTATTTATATTGCCTAATTAATTAAAGTCAACTCAATATAAGGTCAATTATATCGCTAATTTCTTTATTTATTTGCTGTATGGACCTTTCTCCATCAACTACCTTTAATAAATTCAATTTTTTATAATATTCAATTACTGGTTCTGTCGTCTTTTCATACGTTTTATATCTTCTTATAGCTACTTCCTCATAGTCATCTGCTCTTTTTTCTAAAATTCTTCTTTCAGAGATTCTTTTTTTAATTGTTTCCAATTTTACTGATAATTTCAATACCAAATCTATTTTTTGTTTATATTTGATTAGCAAATTGTTCAAATTTTTTACTTGATTTAAACTTCTTGGATAACCATCAAATATAATTCTGTTCTTAAATCTATCATCTTTTATAAACCCATCGATTAATTCACTAACAATTTCATCAGAGACAAAAGAACCAGAATTAATTATTGGTGAAATTTTTATTCCTAAATCAGTCTTTTTTTTAATTTGATCTCTTAAAATATCACCTGTTGAGAGTTGAAATAAATTGTATTTTTTAACAATAAAATTAGATTGTGTTCCTTTTCCAGCTCCAGGTGGGCCAAATATAATTAGATTCATAAAACTAATTATTTTCCAAATTTTGTCTTCCTAATTAGAGACTCATATTGAGAGCTCATTAATCTTGTTTGTACTTGAGTAACTGTATCCATTGCAACTACTACAACAATTAATATAGATGTTCCCCCTAAATAAAAAGGTATAGGATATTTAGCAATTAAAAACTCTGGCATCAAACACACAAAGGTTAAATACATAGACCCAACTGTAGTTAGTCTCATCAAAATAGTCTCTATATACTCTGCTGTTCTCTCCCCAGGTCTTATACCTGGAATATACCCTCCATATTTTCTTAAGTTTTCTGCAGTTTCTTTTGGGTTAAATACAATTGATGTATAAAAAAAAGAGAAAAAAATTATTCCTGAAGCATATAATAACATGTAAAGCGGTTGACCTTGTGTAAACATAGAAGAAATCTTCATCGATAAATCTGACTCAGCAAAACCAAAATTTGTAAGTGTAATTGGTAATAATAATAAAGCTGATGCAAAAATAGCTGGTATTACTCCTGCTGTATTAATCTTTAAAGGAAGGTGCGATGACTCTCCTCCATACATTTTATTTCCAACTTGCCTTTTGGGGTAATTTACTAAAATTTTTCTCATTGCCCTCTCAAAGAAAACAATAAACAGGACAAGCAAAATAACTAAAACAAATATTCCAACAATCATAAGTGCAGACAAAGCGCCAGTTCTACCAAGTTCAAATGTAGAAGCTAATGCTCTGGGAATTTCAGCAACAATTCCCGAAAAAATTATTAATGAAATTCCATTACCAACACCTCTTAAAGTAATTTGTTCACCCAACCACATTAAAAAAGTTGTGCCAGCTACTAAAGAAATAGTAGTAATAATTCTGAATGACATTCCTGGTTCAATTACTAAATTTCCTGCATTTTCTAATCCAACTGATACTCCATATCCTTGTAAAGCTGCAATAAGTACTGTTCCATATCTTGTTATTTGTGTAATTTTTTTTCTACCAATTTCTCCTTGATCTTTTAAACTTTTAAAATAATCAGACACACCAGTTAGTAGCTGAACGATTATTGAAGAAGAAATATAAGGCATTATACCCAGAGCGAATATTGCCATTCTAGTTACCGCTCCACCAGAAAACATATTAAACATCCCTAGCAGGCCTTTTTGACTTGAGGACATTATTTCTTTCAAAGCTAATGGGTCTATACCTGATAAAGGTACATATGTTCCTAACCTGTAAACTATCAATAATAAAATTGTAAATAATATTCTATTTTTTAAATCTTTCGCCTGACTAAAGGCACCTGTTGTGTTTAAACTTTCGCTAGACATAATCGGCTATTTTTTAACAATATTAATTTTACCGCCTACCTTAATGATTTTTTCTTGTGCTTGTTTTGAGGCAAAGTGGGCAGTTATATCTATTTTTGTTTTTAGGTCTCCGTCTCCTAATATTTTCAATTTTAAAAAATTTTTATTTATAATTTTGTTTTTCTTCAACATATTTAAATCAATTGTATTTATTTTATTTTTTTCTGTAATACTTTGTATTTTAGATAAATTAAGTATAGCAATATTAGATTTAGCTAAAGCCTTAAATCCTCTTTTTGGTAAACGTCTGTATAAAGGCATTTGACCTCCCTCAAAACTCTTGATTGCTACTCCTGATCTAGATTTTTGTCCTTTGTGCCCTCTAGAGGATGTTTTTCCTCTACCAGAGCCAATACCTCTACCAACTCTAATCTTGTTCTTATTGTTTTTAATTAAGTTGTTTAACTGCATTATTTAGTCTCTCTTTTTATAATAATATCTGATATTTTTTTACCTCTAATGGTAGACAATAACTTGGGAGAAGTTTGCGATCTTAGACCGTTAACACAAGCTTTTAGTACATTGTGAGGGTTAGATGATCCCAAGGATTTTGCAACAACATCTTGAACTCCCAAAACTTCACAAACTGATCGTATAGCGCCTCCAGCAATTATACCTGTTCCAGCAGGCGCCGATCTCATAAAAACTTTACCTGAACCATTTTTTCCTTTTACATCATGGTGTAAAGTTCTTCCTTCTTTAAGTGGTATTTGTATCAAATTTCTTTTTGCAACTTCTGTGGCTTTTTTAATAGCGTCAGGAACTTGTTTTGACTTGCCTTGACCTATTCCTACAGAACCTTTTTGATTTCCAACTACAACGAGGGCGGCAAAACCAAATCTTCTACCACCCTTAACTACCTTGGTAATCCTATTTATTGCAACTAATTTTTCTTTTATATCACTCTCAGGTTTTTTTATATCTACCATATTAAAATTTCAATCCATTCTTTCTTAGTGTTTCAGCAAAAGCTTTTATTCGACCATGATATTTATGTTCTCCCCTGTCAAAATATACTTCGTTAATATTCTTTTCTTTTGCTCTTTTTGCCAATATTTCACCTATTAAACTTGATTTTTCAATTTTTTTAGATTTACTTTTTTTTATTTCTTTTTCTATTGATGAAGCTGATACCAATGTTTTTCTTAGTTTATCGTCAATAATTTGAGCAGAAAAATTATTTAGTGATTTCGTCACAGAGATACGTAACTTATTAGTGTTTACAGACATAAGTTTTTTTCTATTTCTTAATTTTCTTTTAGTTTTATTGTCTCTTTTGCTCATTTATTTCTTTTTGCCCTCTTTTCTTAAAATAAACTGGCCTTTTTCAGTAATTCCTTTTGCTTTGTATGGTTCAACAGGTTTTAACCCTTTGATATCAGCTGAAGTTTTTGAAACTAAATCTTTATCAACACCGCTTATCTTAATTAATGTTTGTTTCTCGACTGTTATCTTAATATCTTTTGGAATTCTAAAGTTAACATCATGACTAAATCCAATTTGTAAATTTAAATTTTCACCTTTAATGCTTGCTCTAAAACCTACACCGCTTAGTTGTAAAGTTTTTTCGTGCCCTTCTGAAACTCCTTTAATTGCATTGTTAATTAGACTTCTATAAGTGCCCCACAAAATACTTGTTTTTTTATCGATCTTTTTATTTAAAGGTAAAAGTTGAAATTCATTTTTCTCATTAAGTTTAGATGAAAAGATTTTATCGTTTATAGTAAGAGATTTAGATCCTTTTGGTCCACTAATTGTAAGATTATTTCCTTCAATTTTAACTGAGGACTCTTTTGGAACAATTATATTTTTTTTACCAATCTTTGACATTAAAATACCCTACAAATTATTTCACCACCTACATTATTTTTTCTAGCTTCTGAGTCTGACATAACTCCTTTTGGTGTGGAAAGAATTGCTAGTCCAAGTCCATTCATAACTTTTGGAATGCTATTAGCTCTAGAATAAATTCTTCTACCTGGTTTAGAAATTCTTTTTATCTCTTTGATTACCGGAAAACCCTCATAATATTTTAAGTTTATTTTCAAGGTAATTTTATTATTTTCTGTTTTTTTAATAAAATAATCTTTTATATATCCTTCATTCTTTAAAATTTTTAATATATTTTGCCTGAAATTAGAAGAGGGTATGTTTATAGAATTTAATGATCTTAATTGACCATTTCTAATTCTTGAAAACATATCTCCTATTGGATCTGTTAATGTCATATTCCTCCTACCAGCTCGATTTTGTTATACCTGGAATTTTGCCTGATGACGCCATGTCTCTTAAGGCTATTCTAGATATTTTTAATTTTCTATAAACTCCATGTGGCCTACCTGATACTTCACATCTGTTTCTTACCCTTATTTTTGAAGAATTTTTTGGAAGCTTATTCAGTTTAAGTTGTGCAGCAAATCTTTCGGACAATTCAAGTTTTTTATTTTTAATAATTTTCTTTAAAGCTGCTCTTTTTTTTGCGTATCTTTTAACTAGCTTCATTCTCTTTAAGTTTTTTTGTATAGCGCTTGTTTTTGCCATTTTTACCTCAATTTTTTTTACTATTTAATGGAAAATTAAATTCTTTTAATAATTCTACAGTGCCATTTTTATTTTTACTTGTAGTCACTATAGTAATATCCAATCCTCTTATTTTATCTACTTTGTCAAAATTTACTTCTGGAAAAATTATATGTTCTTTTATACCAAAAGAATAATTATTTGAATTATCTATTCCTTTTGGTGTTAAGCCCCTAAAGTCTTTTATTCTAGGTAATGCTATATTAACAAGCCTATCTATGAACTCGTACATTTTGTTAGATCTAAGAGTCACCTTTACTCCAGCATTAGAACCTTTTCTTGTTTTAAAATTTGAAATTGATTTTTTAAATTTTGTTATAATTGGCCTTTGACCAGTTATTAAAGACATATCTTCAATACAAGCTTTTAATTTCTTGCCGTCAGATGCATCCTCGCCTAATCCCATATTTAAAATAATTTTAGAAATTTTTGGTACTTCATGTTTATTTTTCAAATTTAATTTGCTAGCTAGTTTGCTAATAATCTCTTTTTCATATGATGTTTTTAATCTTGGTATCATTTTTTACCTGCTATTTTTTTTTCTTTTTTATTTTGATCAACATTTTTTACATTAGAAAAATGTATAAAGTTCTCTTTAGAAATGATTCCACCTTTATTTTCTTTTGTAGGTTTTAAATGCTTTTTAATCATATTAATAGATTTTATCTTTAACCTTTTTAATTTTCTGTCAATTTCCAAAATTTCTCCAGTTTTACCCTTATCTTTCCCAGAAATAACCTTAACTTGCATTCCTTTTTTTATCATCATGTTATAAAACCTCTGGTGCGAGAGAGATAATCTTAGTGTGTCCCCTCGTTCTAAGTTCTCTTGTTACTGGTCCAAAAATTCTAGTGCCTATTGGTTCACCCTTCTCGTCAGTTAAAACTACAGCATTTGTATCAAATTGAACTTTTGATCCATCGTCCCTATAAATTTCTTTTCTAGTTCTCACTACTACAGCCTTGTGAACTGTTCCTTTTTTTACTTTACCCTTAGGTATTGCGTCTTTAACGCTTATTACTATTAGATCACCTACAGAGGCATACCTTCTCTTCGAACCACCCAATACTTTGATGCATTCAACTCTTTTAGCTCCAGTATTATCTGCTACCATTAATTCTGTTTGAACCTGAATCATTTATCCATTACCTGCCAAGTTTTTTTTTTAGATATAGGCTTGCATTCAATAATTAATACAGCTTCTCCCTCTTTAAATTTATTTTCTTCATCATGTGCGTGATATTTTTTAGTCCTTTTTATAACTTTTTCATAAAAAGGGTGTTTAAATTTTCTTGTAACCTCCACAACTATAGTCTTATTGTTTTTTGCACTTGTTACTATTCCTTTTAAAATTTTTTTACTCATTTTGAATTCTTTAATGTTGTATATAACCTAGCTATATTTTTTTTAATTTCACTATATTGAGCTGAATTTTCAACTTGATTATTTATTTTTTTAAACCTTATGTTAAATAAATCTTTTTTCAAAGTAAGTATTTTTCTTTCAGCCTGATCTTTAGTTAATTTTTTATCGTCTTTTTTTTTTTTCATAATTATCGTTTTATAAATTTTGTTTTAATAGGTAATTTTGCTGATGCTTTGTAAAGAGCAACTTTAGCCACGTCCTCGGTTACACCGTCAACTTCAAAAATTATTCTTCCTGGTTTTACTCTACAAGCATAGTATTCTGGCGAACCTTTTCCTTTACCCATTCTTACCTCAGTAGGTTTTTTCGAGACTGGAATATTTGGAAATATTCTTGTCCAAACTTTTCCAGTTCGTTTCATGTATCTTGTGAGCGCAACTCTTGCAGCTTCAATTTGCTTACCAATAATTCTATCTGGTTCAATTGCTTTTAGTCCAAATTGACCATAGTTTAACTTAACTGCTCGAGCAGCTTTTCCATGTATTCTTCCTTTAAAAGCTTTTCTGTATTTAGTTCTTACTGGTTGTAGCACTTTTTACCCTTTCTTTTTTTTCTTTTTCAACATCTTTAGCCATTAACTCACCTTTATAGATCCAAACTTTAACTCCTATTATTCCATAGGTAGTTAACGCCTCAGCAAAACCATAATCTATGTCAGCTCTCAATGTGTGAGATGGAATGCTTCCTTCTCTGAGCCATTCAGTTCTTGCAATTTCATTTCCTGCTAATCTTCCACTTAACATTACTTTAATCCCTTTTGCATTTAGTCTCATGGCCGATTGCATCGCTCTTTTCATAGCTCTTCTATAGGCTATTCTTTTTACTAATTGTTGAGCAATATTTTCAGCTACTAAGTTTGAATTTAGTTCAGGCTTCTTTATCTCTTTTATATTTACATTGACTTCACTATCAGTAATTTTCATAATATTTTTTTTAATTTTCTCAATATCTGCACCCTTTTTTCCAATTACAAAACCTGGTCTTGAAGTATGTATTGAGACGATACATTTTTTTGAAGATCTTTCGATAATAATTTCTGATACACCTGAATTTAAAATATTTTTTCTTATATAATTTCTTATTTTAAAGTCTTCAATTAAGTATTTTCCAAAATCTTTTTTCTTTGCAAACCAAGTAGAGTCCCATCCTCTATTAATACCTAATCTAAGGCCTATTGGATTAATTTTCTGTCCCATTATTTATTTTCCTTTTTTGTCTTTTTTTCTTCTAAAACTATTGTAATCCTACTAAATGGTTTTTTGATAGGGCTGGCTCTTCCTTTTGCTCTTGGTCTAAATCGTTTCATAACCAATGATTTACCAACATAAGCTTCTTTAACGAATAAATCGTCAATGTCATACTGATTATTATTTTCTGCATTTGATATTGCTGATTTAACGGTTTTGCTTACATCTTTAGCTATTCTTTTTCTTGAAAATTCTAAATCTCTTAAAGCTAAATCAGCTTTTTTTCCTTTAATAAAATTACAAACTAAAGATAATTTTCTTGGACTTGATCTCACATTTTTATTTATTGCTTTAATTGTATTGTTATTTTTTTGCATCTGTGGCTCCTGGTTTCGCTGGTGCCGCAGATGTTGCTGCAACGGCTGCAGCTTTTTTGTCTGCTGGCGTATGACCTTTAAAAGTTCTAGTTGGTGCAAATTCACCGAGTTTATGTCCAACCATTTCCTCTGATATTGTTATTGGAATAAATGACTTTCCATTATGGATCATAAAACTGTAGCCTACAAAATCAGGAATAATTGTTGAATTCCTTGACCAAGTTTTAATAGGTTTTTTATTGGGTGTATTTTTCAGTTTATCAATTTTTTTTAATAAACTTGGATGTACAAATGGTCCTTTCCAAACAGATCTAGTCATTATTTTCTTTTTTTCCTTCGTGTTATAATTAATTTGTCACTTCTTTTTGGTCTTCTTGTTTTTAAACCTTTCGCTGATTGCCCCCATGGAGAAACTGGGCTTCTTCCACCAGAAGTTTTACCCTCTCCTCCGCCATGAGGATGGTCTACGGGATTCATTGCAACTCCTCGAGTTTGAGGTCTTTTTCCTCTCCACCTACTTCTTCCAGCTTTTCCAATCTTTATATTTTTTTGATCTGGATTTGAGACTACTCCAATCGTTGCTATACAATTGCTATTAACTTTTCTAGTCTCGCCAGAAGATAACCTCAAAATTGCGTAATCACCATCATAACCGGATAAAGTGATCGAAGAACCAGCTGACCTTGCCAATTTACCTCCATTACCTGGAATAAGTTCAACATTGTGAATTAGAGTACCGGGAGGTATGTCTTTTAACTCAAGTGAATTTCCAGTTTTAATTTCTACATTTTTTCCAGAAATTACTTTGTCACCCTGTTTTAATCCTTGAGGACAAATAATGTAAGACTTTTCTTTATCCTCATACGAAATTAAAGCTATATACGCTGTTCTATTAGGATCATACTCAATCCTTTCGACAGTAGCAGAAATATTTTTCTTTTTTCTAAAGAAGTCAATTATTCTAAACTTATGTTTAGAGCCACCACCAATATGTCTTGAGGTAATTCTTCCATAGTTATTTCTTCCCCCAGTAAAGTTTTGTCCTTTTGTTAGAGGTTTGTATGGGGATCCCTTCCACAAAGAACTTTTATCAACTACTACTGTGCCTCTAGTAGATTTTGTATAGGGTTTAAAAGTTTTCAAAGCCATGATTATATACCAGTTGTAAGATCAATGCTTTGACCTTTTTTTAATGTTACAATTGCTTTTTTATATCCTCTCTTAAAAGTTTTTCTACCTTGCCTCATTTTTAATTTTGATTTTCTATTTATAATATTAACTTTAATCACATTTACTTTGAATAACTTTTCAATATTTTTTTTAATTGTTTTTTTGTTAGCTTTTTTATGAACTTTAAACACAGTTTTATTTTGTTCAGATAAAATAGTAGCTTTTTCTGTAATTATGGGGCTTCTTATAGAGTCAATATAATTAATTTTTTTCATTTAATATCCTCTCTTGTATATTTTTTACTGACGTAGAAGTTATTAGGACATTTTTGTATTTTAAAAGATCATAAATATTTGCACCTATTTCATTAATTAATTTTACATTTTTAATATTTCTGGCTGATTTATTAATATTTTTCAGAGATCCTTTGTCAGAAATGATTAGAGCATTTTTCAAATTATTACTTAAGAGAAATTTATTAAATTCTTTTGTTTTTTTGACCTCTTTTTTTACATCAGCAAGAATATATAGTTTTTTATCTGAATTCTTTTTCGATAGAGTTTGGGCAAACGCTAATTTTCTTACCTTTTTATTAATTTTTTTTATTTTGTATACTGATCCTTTTGGACCATGAGCAACACCGCCGCCTATAAATATTGGTGCTTTTCTACTTGCATGACGAGCACCACCACTACCCTTCTGAGCTACAATTTTGACTGTAGATCCTCTAATTTGATTTCTTTGTTTTGTTTTAGCCACTCTCGGTTTTGCATGGTTTAACTGCCAATCAATGACAAATTTAATCAATTTATGGTTCACTTTTAACTTAACTATTTTATCTGAGACTTCCATAGTTTCTGATTTCGAACCATCAATGTTTAAAACGGGAAATTTCATTTATTTTTTTCCTTTAGAAGCTTGAGCTTTTTTAACTTTTGCTTCATATTTTTCTAGAACTGTTTTTTTACTTATATTTTTCACAGACTCTCTTATATAGACTGTAGTATTTTTAGACCCAGGTATTGAACCTCTCAAATAAATAAGATTATTGTTCATATCAGACTTAATAATTTCTAAATTTAAAATCGTTCTTAACTTGTCACCCATATGACCTGCCATTTTTTTTCCTTTAAATACTTTACCTGGATCTTGTCTTTGTCCAGTCGAACCATGTGATCTGTGAGATACTGAAACACCGTGCGAGGCTCTTAGACCTCCAAAATTCCATCTTTTCATTACTCCAGCAAATCCTTTACCTATAGTTCTTGATTTTACATCAACAAATTTTTTATCTTTTAAAATCTCTAAACCAAACTCATTTCCTTCTTTATATTGATCTATTTTATCAACTCTAAATTCTTTTAAGATTTTTTTAGGTTCTGTATTTTTTTTTGCAAAATAGCCTTTCATTTGTTTTGTTAGTTTAGAATTTTTTAATTTAAAGAAACCTACCTTGACTGCGTTATAACCTCTTTTATCTATACTTATAATGTCTAATACTCTTCCTCTTTCAACTTTAATCACTGTAACAGGTATTGACTGCCCACTTTTCATGAACTCTCTTGTCATGCCAATTTTTGTTCCTATTAACCCTAAGCTCATTTTATATTTTTATTTCTATATCTACACCTGAGGCTAAATCTAATTTCATTAAAGCTTCGACCGTTTGAGGTGTTGGTTCAATTATATCTATAAGTCTTTTATGTGTTCTAGACTCAAATTGTTCTCTACTTTTTTTATCGATATGGGGTGATCGTAGAACTGTATATCTCTCAATTCTTGTAGGCAAAGGTATAGGTCCTTTAACCTGGGCCCCAGTTCGTTTAGCAGTATTGACAATCTCTTCAGTAGAAAGATCTAATATCTTATTATCATATGCTTTCAAATGTATTCTTATATTTTGATTTTCCATAATTAAGCTAATTTTTTTGTTACTTCGTCTTGAACGTTTTGAGGAACTTTATCATAATGACTAAATTGCATTGTGTATTGCGCTCTTCCTTGGGTAGAAGATCTTAGATTATTTATATAACCAAACATATTAGCTAATGGAACAGTAGCCTGAATTACTGTAGCATTTCCTCTAGCTTCAGTCGAAGCAACTTGACCTCTTCTGCTATTTAAATCTCCAATTACATCTCCCATAAAGTCTTCTGGTGTAACTACCTCTACCTTCATCATAGGTTCTAATAATTTTAAAGACGCTTTGTTACACGCTTCCCTAAAACACATTCTTGAAGCAATTTCAAATGCAAGAACACTTGAGTCCACATCATGATGTAGTCCGTCTAAAATAGTTACTTTATAATCTATAACAGGAAAACCAGCAAGAATACCGCTATCAGCAACGCTTAGAACTCCTTTTTCTACTCCAGGAATAAATTCTTTTGGTATGGCGCCCCCTTTAATTTTATTATCAACTTCTCTTCCTTTTCCTGGCTCTAATGGTTCAACGCTTAAAGTTACTTTAGCAAATTGACCAGATCCACCACTTTGCTTTTTATGAATATAAGTAACCTCTGATGAGCTTAGTATTGTTTCTCTATAGGCAACTTGTGGTGCGCCAACATTTGCCTCAACTTTAAATTCTCTTTTCATTCTATCAACAATAATATCTAAATGAAGTTCGCCCATACCTTTGATTATGGTTTGACCAGACTCTTCATCAGAAGTAACTCTGAACGAAGGGTCTTCTTTTGCTAGTCTGTTAAGAGCTTCACCCATTTTTTCCTGGTCAGCCTTTGTTTTAGGTTCAACAGCAATTTCAATGACTGGATCAGGAAATTCCATTGGTTCTAATAGAATTGGTTTTTTTTCATCACACAAAGTGTGTCCTGTTATGGTGTGTTTTAGACC
>CABYXR010000006.1 GCA_902522955.1 uncultured Pelagibacteraceae bacterium | reverse complement strand
CTTAATTTTATCAATTTCAAAAGAATTGAATGATACCAAACCTCGTGCCAATTGTTTCTCATTCTCGTCGATAATCAGTACATTTTCCCCTTTATCAAACGGCCCCTTAATTTTAGTTATTCCAGCCGCTAATAAACTTTTTCCATTTAAAAGTGCTTTTGCAGCTCCTTTATCTATATGAATAACTCCAGATGAATTCAAAGATCCTATTATCCATTTTTTTCTGGCATCTAAACTAGAAATTTTAGGTATAAAATGAGTAAAAACTTTTTTTCTGAGCATTTTTTCAATAGGATTTTCTTTTTTTCCATTAGCTATAAACATGTGGCAACCAGAATTAATGCAAATTTTTGCTGCGTCTAATTTTGTAGAAATTCCTCCTGACCCATAAAAGTTTTTATTATTATTAGTTAAAGAGTAAATTTTTTCATCAATTTTTTTCACTATATTAACTATTTTTTTTGACTTATCATAAAGACCATCAACATCTGAAAAAATTATTAAAGTATCCGCAGCAATAATTTGTGCTACTCTCGCAGCAAGTCTATCATTATCTCCATATTTTATTTCTGCAGTAGCAGTCGTATCATTTTCATTAACTACAGGTATAGCTTTAAGATTGAAAAGATTTTCAAAAGTGCTTCTAACATTTAAAGCACGCTTCCTTTGCTCAGTGTCATCAGGGCTTATCAAAATTTGCCCAGATTTAATTTTAAATTTATCAAAAAGTTTTTGAAATTCACCTGCTAAATGAATTTGTCCAATTGCTGCTATAGCTTGACTCATTTCTAACTTAATTTTCTTTTTTTTAATCTTTAAATATTTTTGTCCTAAGGCTATCGCTCCTGAGGAGACAATAACAAAATTTTTTCCCTTACCATATTTTTTTATATCATTTATTAAAGATGTGACCCACTTTCTTTTAAATTTTCCTTTACTATCAATTACTGTTGAAGAGCCTAATTTTATTACTATTTTTTTTGAATTATCGATCAGCATATTTAATTAATATTTTTTTAATTTTTTGGATATCATCTTTTGAAAAGACTGAAATTATTTCATACTTAGAATTTATTTTTTTATTAAACTCAATTAATTTTGTTTTAATGTCCTTTATATTCAATAAATCAGATTTATTAAAAAATATAACCTCTTTTTTATTAGCTAATTTTTTATCATAAGAAATTAACTCTTGTTTGATTTTTTTGTAAGTATTTATTAAATCATTTTCTGATAAGTCAATTAAATGTAACAAAACTTTACATCTTTCTATATGGCGTAAAAACTTATCTCCAAGTCCAACTCCTTTGTGAGCTCCTTCAACGAGTCCAGGAATATCAGCTAAAGTAACTTCTTTTCCCGAATAGTAGGTTACTCCTAAATTTGGATTAATCGTAGTAAAAGGATAATTCGCTATTTTAGGTTTAGCTCTTGTTAAGGCTGCTAATAAACTAGATTTACCAGCATTTGGTTTTCCAATAATTCCGATATCAGCAATTACCTTTAATTGTAACCATATCCAAAACTCCTCACCCGACTTACCCGAGGTTTTCTTTTTCGGAGCTCTATTTGTAGAACTTTTAAATCTTACATTACCAAGTCCACCTTTTCCTCCCAAAGCAACAAGATATTTTTCTTTATTTGAAGTGAAATCATAAATTAATGTATTATTGTCCTCCTCAAAAATTTGAGTTCCTAAAGGAACTTTTAAAATTAAGTCCTCTCCATTAGCACCTGTTTTGTTTCTCTTACTTCCAGGTTTTCCATGTTCAGCTTTAAAATGTTGAGCGTATCTAAAATCAATTAGAGTATTTAAATTTCTATCTGATTGAATTATTATCGAACCTCCATTTCCACCATCACCTCCATCTGGTCCGCCATACTCAATAAACTTCTCTCTACGAAAACTAGCCGATCCTGAACCACCATTTCCCGCTTTTATATATATTTTAGCTTGATCTAAAAATTTCATTTTGGATATAATATAAATAACTTAAATTATTTATATATTTAATTGGGGATTACAGAAACAAAAGTTCTGTTTAATTTAGATTTTTTAAATTTCACTTTTCCTTTTATTAAAGAAAAAATGGAGTGATCTTTACCCATACCTACGTTATCGCCAGGATGAATTTTAGTCCCTCTTTGTCTTACTATAATATTGCCAGGAATAACTATTTGATCACCATATCGTTTAACACCCAAACGCCTTCCTTTACTATCTCTGCCGTTTTTCGATGATCCACCTGCTTTTTTTGTTGCCATTTAATTTCCTATTTTTTTTTATCTTTTTTTTCAACTTTTATTGTTTTTTTTCTTTTCAGTTAATTTAGCTTCACTTATAATTTTTCCACCTTTAGCTAAAATTTTTGTTATTTGAATTTTTGCATGTCTTTGTCTATGGCCATTTTTTTTTCTTGAGTGCTTTCTTCTTCTTTTATGAAATACCAATATCGTTCTGTCTTTAACGTTATCTAAAAGTTTTGCTTCTACTGTCGCACCATCAATATTTGGATTTCCAATTTCAGTATTAGTATTATCATTTAAGAGTAAAACATTTTTAAATTTTATTGTTTCACCAACTTTAGCATTTAGTTTTTCTATTTCTAATATTTTACTAGCAGACACTTTGTATTGTTTTCCACCCGTTTCTATAATTGCAAATGACATAAATTTTTTTCTTATAGTTTCCACGCAATATAGCTCCCAATATTGTCAAGTCAAGATTATTGAGTCTAAAAAGTGTCCTTTAAATCTCGTAATTTACTAAAAATTTCTTGATCAGAAGAATCCTTAAGGTTTAAACCCTCTTTAATACTGACGTTATCAAATCTAAGGAAAATATTCATTTTAATCTCATCTTCAATAGTAGTCGGAATGGATGGTAAATTTTTTTTCAATATTGAATCGAGTTTTAATGATTTGTCTTTTAATAAATTATTTTTTGGATCGTATTTTAGGCAAAACTCTAAATTAGATTTGGTATATTCGTGTCCACAATAAACTTTTGTTTCTGGCGGTAAGTTTTTTAATTTTACTAAAGAATCGAACATCTCTTTATAAGTGCCTTCAAATATCCTTCCACATCCTAAAGAAAATAATGCATCTCCTGTAAAAACAATTTTTTCCTTTTTAAAATAAAACGCTATATGACCTTTAGTGTGGCCAGGTACAAAAATTACTTGAAATTCAAGATTTCCTATCTTTTGTTTTTGATTTTCCTTTAGCAAAACATCAATTCCAGGAATACGTTCTTTATCCAAACCAGAACCTAATATTTTTGCATTATATTTTTTTTTCAGATTTAAATTACCGTCAACATGATCTGCATGATGATGTGTATTTAAGATAAAATCTAATTTGTTGTATTTTTTTATAATTTTATCACAAGCTGCAAATTCAGAAGGGTCAATAATAGATACAGTGTTAGTTTCTTTTTCATAAATTAGATAACTATAATTATCACTTAAACATTTTATGATTTCTACTTTCATATTATCCAACTAGAAAAATTCCCAATTTCGAAAAAAGATTTTTAATTTCTAAATTACTTTTTTTTATTAATGATGTCTTATTTTCATTTACTCCTATAACCTTTTTTATTTTAATATTTTTTTCATCACAAAAATTAAATAAATCTTTTATTGTGCACATATGTAGATTTGGAGTATTATACCAAGTATTTGGTAATGTTTTAGTAACAGGCATTTTGCCAAAAAACAAAAGTTTTGTTCTAACCTTCCAAAAACCAAAGTTTGGAATGGAGATAACCACAGATTTTCCAACTCTTAAAAGTTCCTTTAAAACTTTTTCTGGATTATAAAACGCTTGAAGTGTCTGGCTTAAAATTACATAGTCAAAAGATTGATTTGGAAATTGATGGAGTTCTGTTTCAGCGTTACCTTGAATGACTGGCAAACCTTTATTAATACATTGTTGTACTTTATCTTGATTGAGTTCTAATCCTCTTACTTCAATATTTTTATCTTTTTTTAATAAAGCCATAAGAGACCCATCTCCACAACCTACATCAAGTACCCTTGTGTTTTTAGATAGTAATTCTGCGATTACTTTAAATTCTTTTTTCATTTTTAAATTTTCCATACATAGAATCTATAAAACCTTTTAACGTTTTTAAAAATTCAGGTTCATTTAACAAAAATGAGTCATGCCCTTTATCTGAAATAATTTCTGAATATGAAACATCTGCTCCAGAAGCATTTAAAGCTATTACAATATCTTTGTTTTCTTTTGTTGTATAAAGCCAATCAGATGAAAAAGATATTACCAGAAATTTTGTTTTTTGATTTTTAAAAGCTTCGGTAAGTCCACCTTTAAATTGTTTTGAAAGATCAAAATAATCCATTGCCCTTGTTATGTACAAAACAGAATTTGCATCAAATCTTTCTACAAACGCAAATCCTTGATGTCTTAGATAACTTTCCACTTGAAAATCGGCATTAAAACTGAATTCGTAATCTGCTTTTTCTTGCAATTTTCTTCCAAATTTTTCTTGCATTCCCTTTTCAGATAAATAACTAATGTGTCCAACCATTCTAGCAACTGCTAAACCATTCTTTGGCTGAACATTTTTTAAAACATATTTTCCGTTATCCCAAACTGGATCAGCCATAATAGCTTGACGAGCTAATTCATTTAGAGCAATGTTTTGTGCGCTATGGCTTGAACTACAAGCAATAGGTATAGCTGAGAAAGTTTTATCAGGGAATGTTGCGCAGAATTGTAATAGCTGCATGCCTCCCATAGAACCACCAGTTGCACATAAAAGTTTATTTATTCCTAAATGATCAAGTAAAGATTCTTGTGCCTTAACCATATCTTTTATCGTAATTACAGGAAAATCTAATCCATATGGTTTATTATTTTCTGGATTAATTTCTTTTGGACCTAAAGACCCCATACAGCCACCTATTACATTCGCACAAATAACAAAATATTTATTCGTATCTATTGCTTTGCCAGGACCGACGGCTGTGACCCACCAACCTTCTTTATTTGTAATAAGATTAGTCCCTGCAACAAATTGATCTCCAGTAAGGGCATGAAATACAAGAATGGCGTTATCTTTATTTTCATTTAATTTTCCATAAGTTTCATATGCAAGAGGAAAATTATTTATAGTCTTGCCGCAATCTAATTTAAGTGGTTTTGAGACAGTATATTTTTTAATATTTTCAAGTTTTTTATTCATCCAAAAAAAAAGCCCAGCTAAACTGGGCTATCTCCTATTTAGCTATATTTATCAAGCGCCTGCAATTTGGTTAAATCAGCGCCTTGAGCAGATTAATACTAAATAGTCGTAAACTTGTCAAATTCATATGTCATGAAACTAGCATTACTAAAGCTTTTTATATATTAACTAAATAAAATGAATTTACCAAAGCCAAATAAAATTAATGCAGAAAAATATGTTGCTGGATTAAGTTTGTACAAGCGAAAAGCAGTTAAAATTAAGCTCTCTGCTAATGAGTCAGCTTTGGGACCAAGTCCAAAAGCAATAAAAGAATACAATAAAGAATCAAAAAATTTAAAACGATATCCAGACTCTGAAGGCAGACTACTCAGGAAAGTACTAGCTAATAAATTTAAACTTGATCCTAAAAGAATTATATTAGGATCTGGCTCTGATCAAATATTTGAATTAATATGTAAATCATTTCTAAATAAAAATGATGAAGTAATTGTTCCTGAGTTTAGTTTTATAATTTATAGAATCTATAGTAAAATTTATGGAGCAAAGATTAAATATGCTAAAGAAAAAAATTTTAAAATATCTATTGATAATATTCTTTCTAAAGTTACCAAAAAAACAAAAATTGTTTTTTTAGCCAACCCCAATAACCCTACTGGAACAATTATTGGTAAAAAAGAATTATTAAGATTAAGAAAAAAGTTAAGAAGTAATATATTATTAGTTGTAGATGATGCTTATTTCGAATATGTGAAAGACAAAAATTACTTATCTGGAATGAAATTATTCTCTAATTCTAACAATGTTATTATTACAAGAACATTTTCAAAAATTTATGGCCTTGCAGGATTACGGGTTGGATGGGGATATGGTCCTAAAAAATTGATATACGCTTTGAATAAAGTCAAACCACCTTTCAATATTAATCGAGCTGCCTTATTTGCTGCAGTGGAGTCAATTAAAGATATTAAGTGGTTAAGTAAAGAAATTAAGCACGTTAATAAATGGACTAAAATTTTTTATAACAATTTTAAGAGTTTAGGGATAGAAACAAACTCCAGCTATGGTAACTTTTTATTGATTAACTTTGATAAAGTTAAAGGTAGTGCAAAAAAGATATTTTTAAAATTGGCTAAAAACGGAATATTAGTTAGAAAAATGGATGTATATAATATTAAGAACTCTTTAAGAGTAACAGTTGGAAACAATTTAGAAAATAAAAAATTTATAAGTACTTTAAGGAAGATAATTTGATGTTTGAAAAGATAACTATTATTGGTTGTGGTTTGATAGGTTCATCAATTTTAAGGAATATTAATAATAATGAAATTAGTAAATCGATTACAGTTTTTGATAAATCAAAGAATGTAGTAGAAACCATTAAAAAAGAAAATTTATGTAGTAATATCGCAAAAGATATTCAGTCAGCAGTTAAAGACTCAGATCTAATAATTCTTGCTATTCCTTTGAGTTCTTACAAAGAAGTTTTACTGTCTTCTAAAGACGCATTTAAAAAGGATGTTTTAATTACGGATACTGGTTCTGTTAAAAAAGAGGTAAATAAAGTCTTTGAAAATTTAAATTTAACAAATATTTCCTGGATTGCTTCTCACCCTATAGCAGGTACAGAGGAAAGTGGCCCATCCGCAGGTTTTAAAGATTTATTTAAAGATAGATGGACAATTGTTTGTGACACCAAAAATTCAAACAAGGATAAAGTGGAAAAGCTAAAAAAATTTTGGGAATTTTTAGGAAGCAAGGTAAAATTAATGAGTATCGAGGAACATGATCACATACTTGCACTGACAAGTCATTTACCGCACGCAGTAGCGTATAATATCGTCAAAACAGCAATTAATAATGATGAAAAATTTAGAGATGAAATTATTAAGTATAGTGCTGGAGGTTTAAGGGATTTTACTCGTATTGCCTCTTCAGATCCATTGATGTGGAGGGATATTTTCATTGATAATAGTGAAAATGTAATAAAGATTTTAGACGAATTTTCTAAAAACATTGATGATTTTAAAAAAGCTATTATTGAAAAAAATGGTGATAAACTTTTAAAGATTTTTGCCTCAACTAAGAATGTTAGAAAAGAAATTATTCAAGCTGGACAAGATGTCAAGAGCCCTGATTTTGGAAGAAAGAAAAATTAATTTAAATTATCAATAGAATGATAAATTTTTGTTTCTAAATCTTTTATAAAAACATTTTTATCTTTACCAGGCTCAATTGGTTCCAAGAAAGATATCTTAATGTCGTGATTATATTTCAAAAAACTATTTTTTGGCCAAACTTTACCTGTATTTAATGCGACGGGAACACAAGGTAAATTTAATGCTTGATAAATTCTACCGGCACCTTTTTTAAATGGTGTCCTTTCACCAAATCTTACTCTCGTTCCCTGAGGAAAAATTAATAAAGGTCTTTTACTAATTTCAATATTATTTTTAATTTTATCAAAAAAATCTAAATTATCCTTGGTTGTAGTGTCTCTCACGATATCAATTGAACCAATTTTTTTTAGGTACCAACCAAATAATGGAATTTTAAGAAGTTCTTTCTTAAGAATAAAAATAGGATATTGTAAAGGAGCTTGGAGTATAAATGTTTCAAGTAAAGATTGATGTGCACTTGCAACAAAAAATCTCTCATTTTTTCTCAAATTTTCTATTCCAGAAAAGATAACTTTAACTCCTAATATAAACCTTAATAAAAAAATAATCATATAAGCCAAAATTTTTCCACAGATCAAAGTAGTTTTACTTGGTAAAATTAATGTTGGTATCGCGATGACAAAAACCACCATCAAGGTTAAATAAAACAATATGGTAAATAACACTGATCTTATAAATTGCATTATTGTTTAAGCAAATTTTTTATATCCTGTTTTTTTCTAATTACTCTTGCTTTAGAATTTTTCACAATTATCTCAGCTATTAACGGTTTAGTATTATAGTTTGAAGATAAAGATGCGCCGTAAGCTCCAACATCTGAAATAGCAACAAAATCAGATTGATTTAGTTTCTGGTATTTTTTATATTTGATAAATTTGCAAGTAGTCTCACATATTGGTCCAACAAATTCTAAAGTCCCTTTATTTTTTTTACTATTTTTAATCACAGGGATTATATTGTGAACGGCATCGTAAAGCGCAGTTCTCATAAAATCATTCATACCAGCATTTAGAATCGCAAAAGTTTTATTGGAACCTTTTTTTAGATATTGAACTTTAGATACTAAAATAGCAGTATTTCCTACAATTGCTCGTCCTGGCTCAAAAATAATATTACAGTTATATTTTTTTTTAAATTTTTCCACTAAATTTGAGTAATTTTTAAAATTTATTTGTCTATCACTTTTTTTATAAGCAATTCCAAAACCACCACCAAGATCTACAAACTTGAAGTAAATTTTAGTTTTTTTAATTATTTCCTCTAAAACTTTTAAAGTTTTTTTGAAAGGATTTTCACTTAATATTTGACTTCCTATGTGTACGCTTATTGCATTAAGCCTCAAGTTTTTTAATTTTTTTATATTAAAACAAAATGAAATTAAATTTGTTTTTGAGAGACCAAACTTGTCTTCTGCTTTACCTGTAGAAATTTTTTGGTGTGTTGGAGCGTTAATATCAGGATTTAATCTTATACCAATAGCAACCCTTTTTTTTAAATTACCTGCAATTTTATTAATTAATACAGCTTCGTTTTCTGACTCCACATTAATTAATAATATTTTTTTTCTTATCGCTAATTTAATTTCATCTTCAGTTTTACCAACACCCGAAAAAACGATCTTATTTGGTTTTATGCCGGATTTAATAGCTTTTAGTAATTCACCACCTGAGACTACATCAGCACCTGATCCCATTTTTCTTAAAACTTTTAAAATTTGTATATTTGAATTTGCTTTTACTGAAAAACAAATTAAGGGGTTGGATTTTTTAAAATTATTTAAAAATGATCTATAGTTTTCAATAATATTTCCTTCAGAATACAGATAAAAAGGTGTGCTCAATTTTGAAGCTAAACTTCTTACAGAAACTCTTTCTACAAATAGATTATTATTTTTATATCTTATATAAGACATATATTAAATTATCTTCGTAAAACTATTAATTGAACCTTGGTACTGAGGATCTGATTTTTTCCCACAAGATTCTAATATGAATATTAATAAAATAAGTGCAATTATATGTCTCATTTAATTTCCCTTTTGTATTTTCTAATCATATTTTTGATATTTGTTTCAGATGTTCCTCCATAAGAATTTTTTGAATTCATAGAGTTTTTTACGTTAAAAACTTTTAAAACATTGCAACTTAAGTGTTTATAAAACTTTTTAATTTCATTTAAAGTCAGCTCATCTAAATTTTTATTATTCTTTTCTGCATAATTAACAATTTTTGACGATATTTTATAAGCGTCTCTAAAAGATAGTTCTTTTTCTTTCACCAAATAGTCTGCAAAATCTGTTGCTGTTGTGTATCCAGTTTTTGCCATACTAAACATTCTAGCTTTATTTGGATTTACATTTTTAATTAATTCATTACTCATGATTAAAGTGTCTTGCAAAGTATCAAATCCATCAAATACTAATGCTTTATCATCTTGCAGATCTTTAAAATAAGAAATTGGAAGCCCCTTCATAATTGTTAAAATAGAATTTAATTTTCCATAATTAATTCCAGTTCTGCCTCTAATAAGTTCTGCAGGGTCAGGGTTCTTTTTTTGTGGCATGATGGAGGATCCAGTAAGCATTTTATCATTAAAGTTAATTAGTTGATAGGCATCTGAATTTAAAATTATAAAGTCTTCAGCCAATCTTGATAAATGCATCGCACATACGGCACAAGCATAAAGAAAGTCTATTGCAAAATCTCTATCAGAAACTGTATCAATCGAGTTATCCGTTGGTTTTTTAAAACCTAATTTTTTAGATGTAAAATTTCTATCTATATTATAAGAAGTTCCTGACAAAGCTGCAGCTCCAAGAGGTGACTCATCAATTAATTCTAAATTATTTTGAAATCTTTTTTTGTCTCTTTTAAGCATCTCATAATAAGCCAAAAGGTAATGTGCAAAAGATACTGGTTGTGCATTTTTAAGATGAGTAAAACCTGGCATTACAGAACTCACATTTTTGTCTGCTTTGCTTACAATATTTTTCATTAATGAGTTTAGTTCTTTGATCAAAATTAGAGAAGAGTCTTTAACCCAAAGTTTAAAATCAGTAACTACTTGATCATTTCTTGATCTAGCAGTGTGCAAAAAACCTGCTGAGCTGCCGATTATTTCGTATAGTTTTTTTTCAATATTTAAATGAATATCCTCAAATTTTTCTTTAAAAATAAACTTGCCTTTTTTAATCTGTCCTTTAATTTTTTCTAATCCTTTTAGTATCTTTTTGCCTTCTTTAGCAGGTATAATTTTTTTCTTAATTAACATTTGAGTATGAACTTTTGATGCAAAGATATCTTGTTCGTAGAGTCTTTTATCTACATTTATTGAAGCTCCAATTCTTTGAAAAGATTTTGAAGTTGAGCTTTTAAATCTACCTGACCAAACTGTCTTATTTTTATTTGTCATAAACTATGTTATTTTCAATTTAAATTAATATGAAAATTAGTAAATCTTTTAAAATCTATATTCACATATTACTTGTGTTTTTCATCAGCAAAAACGTTTTGGCTGACACTGATTTTTCTAAAAATATAGTTATTTACGAAAAACCAAAGACAATAGAAGAACTAAAGTTTAAAGATTTAAATCTTCAAGATGTCGATTTAACGAATAAAAAAGGCAACATCATGATACTAAATTTTTGGGCCACATGGTGCGCTCCCTGTAGAAGAGAAATGCCATCGTTGGAAAAGCTTACCTTTGAATTTCCAGAGATTAAAGTTTATGCAATAAATATGGAAAAGCCCAGTAAATTAAAAGCTCAAGATTTTTTTAAATTTATTGGTGTTTTAAGTCTAGATATATATTTTGATCCGGAATTGAAATTAGTAAAACAATTTAAGATGAGAGGTTTACCCACAAGTATACTTATAGACAAAAATGGGAAAGAGTTTGGAAGAATTGTTGGAGAAATAGATTTTACTAATAAAGACTTCATAAAGATTTTAGAAAAGTATATTTAGTTTTTAAAAAAATAAGCCATTAAAACTAAAACAATTACTGCAATGAACTGTAATAGGACCCTCAACTGCATTAGTTTGTTTGAATATTTTTTACTAGTACTTCCTCCTTTAAATAAAGTATAAATACCCATTACTAAAACTATGGCAACTGCACCTAATAAAGTAAAACCAATAAAGTTGAAAAAAAATTCTGTCATATTTTTTTTAAATAATTAACATGAGCTATTCATTAAATACAACCATTTTAGAACCATTGTCAAAAGCTAAACCTAAAAACGCTGTAATACTTTGCCACGGATATGGAGGAGATGGTAAAGATATTTCGATTTTAGCAAGTTATTGGAAAGCTCATTTACCTGAAACAATTTTTATATGTCCAAATGCACCTGAAATATGTGCTGCCAACCCTTCCGGGTACCAATGGTTTGACTTAATGGATCAAACTTCTGATCAAATATTGTCAAAATCTTTAGTTGCAGAAATTAAATTAAATAAATTTATAGATGAAGTTAAATTAAAAAATAATTTGTCGGCAGACAAAATCATTTTAAGTGGTTTTAGCCAAGGTTGTATGATTAGTTTACAAACAGGGATTAAAAGAAAAGATAAGATTAATTCGATAATGGGCTACTCAGGTAAGATAATCAATGTAGATCATTTATCTAAGAATTTAGTTTCTAGACCAAATATTTTACTGATGCACGGCGATAGAGATCAAGTTGTAACAATAGACGGATTATTGGAAGCTAAAAATTTTTTTAATAAAAATAATTATTTAATTGAAACAAAAATATTTGAAAATTGCGAACATCGCATCCCCTCAGAAGGCGCAAGTCTAGGTTTACAATTTGTAAAAAAACATTTGTATTAGTTTATTTTGTTACTGTTACAAAATAATAACTTGATATAATTTTCTGTTTCAGTTAGCTTTATTTAATGATTATATCTTCATTAGATAAAGTTCCATTAGAAAAGTGCCCAGCATTAGTTTTAAATGCTGACTTTAGACCTTTGAGCTATTATCCTTTATCTTTATGGTGCTGGCAAGATGCTATTAAATCAGTTTTTCTTAATCGAGTTAGCATAGTTTCAAACTATAAAAGAAAAATTAGAAGTCCTTCATTTGAGATGAATTTGCCAAGTGTAATAGCTTTAAAAAATTTCATTCAACCAACAAAAAATCCTAATTTTACAAGATTTAATGTTTTTTTAAGAGATAAGTTTACTTGTCAATATTGTGGAGATAAAAAAGATTTAACATTCGACCATCTCCTTCCAAAATCTAAAGGTGGTTTGACTGATTGGAATAATGTTGTAACCGCTTGTTCCAGTTGCAACGTTAAAAAAGGAGGTAAACTTTATCAAAATTGTGATTTAAAATTAGCTAATAAACCTTATGCGCCAACTATTGAAGATTTACATAAAAATGGAAGAAATTTTCCACCAAATTTTCTTCATGAAAGTTGGATGGACTACCTATATTGGGATATCGAGTTAGAACCTTAATTAAATTTTCTCTGAAATTGTAATAGCAATTCTTGATGAGGTTTTGATAACTTTATCTAGAACTCCGAATAAACCTTTTTTTGTAGCGCCATTATCATAAGCAATATCTTTATGATCTAGCTCGTCTTGTCTAAATTTTATTATCTTTTTTTTTAAATCCTCTTCATCTTTACCCAATTTATAAGTTTGGTCCTTATAATGACCATCTATTACTTCCTCAACTGATGCAGTACATAGCATCGCCGCTTTTTCACCTAGCATAGCAGTACCAAAACCTAATGTAACACCCATTAAATCCCAAAGCGGCAAAAGCTTGGTTGGTTTAATATTTCTTTTTTTAATTTCAGTGTCGAAATATTCGTAATGTTCTTTCTCATGTTCCTTCATCTCCTCAATTTTTCTTTTGAGAGAGTCATTTTGCTTAAATGTTTTTAAAGCTAATAATTGACCTTCGTAAATTTTTATAGCTCCACGCTCTCCAGCATGATCTACTCTAATAATTTCTTCTAGTGTTTTTTTATTTGTTTTGTTCATAATTTTTAACAACCTTTACCATAATAACACTTATTAAAACCGATATAACTGTATTTATTGTAGCAAGCGAAAGACCTAAAAACCTAAAAGAAACGTCTTTACAGCTTATAACCGAGGAGCTTTGAAGCTGTTTCAGAAGATCATCTGTAGATAAGTTTTTACTACCGATTCTTATATTGCAAAGCAAAGACTCACTAAAAAAACCCTGTTCAATTCCTACATGATAAATAGATACGACTGTACCAAACACAAAAAACAATAACACTACTGAAGATATTAATTTTTCAAATTTATTAATGATAAATATTAAAGCAATAAGTATTATGGAGGCTATATAAGGAATTCTTTCAATTAAACACAAATCACATGGTTTGTGATCTAAAACATATTGTATAAAATAAGCGATCGATAAGGATACAATGCTAAAAGCTAAAATACTGTTTAAAATAAATTTGTTATTATTTAACATTAACTGAAAATTATATATAAGATGATAGCTAGAATTACAACAAACACTCCTGCCAAAGTAAACCAGAGTGCTCCTTTTTTTTCAATAAATGTTCCAAATTTTTTACCAAAAATGTTTGTAAAGTATGCAACTAAAAAAAATCTTAATCCTCTAGTAAACAGACAAATAAAAAAGAATACAGGAAGATTGTAACTAATTACCCCACTTGTAATTGTAAACACCTTAAAAGGAAGAGGGGTAAATCCCGCTAAGAACATTATGCCTAACCATGCAAAAAATCCGCCTTTAGTCGACATCTTATCTTGAATTTCAAAAACTTTTTCTTCATATCCATAAAACTCAATAATAACCATCGAAGCATCTAAAAAAAATACTCCTAACATGTAACCAAATAAACCTCCTATTACGGAACCTGTTGTAGCAATAAGAAAAATCTTAAAATAATCTTCTTTTTTTGCTACAACCATAGGAATAATCATTAGATCTGGTGGAACTGGGAAAAAAAAACTTTCAATAAATGCTACAAAACCTAGTAGTGGCTTTGAAAATTTATGTCTAGCAAGCTCAACACATCTATCGTATAATTTTTTTAAAATCATGAATTTAAAATGCACAATACTTAGGTACCTGGCAAGTTTAATATTATCCACTATTGCTATTTATTCTATTGTTATAGTTGCAGGAATTTTTGGAGCAAACTATGGATTTTCTCCAGCAGATACTTTTATAATTTGGCTATTAATGGCTATTTTGATAAATCAATCTGTCACTTGGAAAAAATAGCCTGTGTCAGAACCTATTGATATTAAAACTAAAAAAATTTTACCACAAATAAAAGTGGCTAAATTTGAAAAGTCTTTAGTTTTAGATAGTTTAGAACAAAACATTTTAAGTCACTGGGAAACTTGGGGAAAATTTCAACAAGCCTGGACAAATACAGCTTATAAAACATTTAAAGATTTAGAAAAGTATCTTGTAATGATTTATCTAATTCGAAATTATTGGCAAAATCTATCAGACAAATTTAATTATCTTTCAATGGATGGATTTTATGATAACACAAATGTTACTATTGATAAGATTAACTTAATTCAGATATCAAATGAGCTCAATATTCCCAAGGAAACTATACGTAGAAAAGTAAATGAACTTCAGAAATCGAAAGTTCTTTACAGAGAGGGAAAGTCAATTACTTTTGATAAAAAAGGTATAGATTTTCAAAAACCCAAAGAAACCATCGACTTGTTATCGTCTTTTATAGAAAAAAAATCTAGAATGATGGCAGGAAATGAATGGTTTGGTGAAAGTTGGCCAAAAGAAAAGATTAAAGAATTTATTAAAAAATACTTTACAATAATTTGGTTAAGATTTTTTAAATTGCAAATTCCTTTTTTAACAAGACACAGAGATTGTTTTGGTGACTTAGAAACCTGGGTCGTTTGGGGAAATATAGCTGTAAGCCACCAATATAATTTATCAAAAAATAACGAAGAAGAATTAATAAAAGATAAGTCTGTGGACCCGATAAGTCTTAAAAACTATTATAGTTCTGTAGTTTCTGTTAAAATGAAAAGAGGAATTAATGCATCTTCTATTTCAGATATTTCAACAATACCTAGAGCCACTGTAATAAGAAAATTAAACTGGCTAGTAAAACAAGGATGCATTGTTAAGAATAAAGATTTAGAATATACAATGACATCTAAGGGAAAAATGAATAGTAAAATTGCCTCAAATTTTTTAGTAAATCAAAATTATGTTGCTGAGTTTTTAACAGACATATTCGATTTAATGAAAAATTCGAATTTCAAATTATAAGTAAATTCTAAAACTATTGTAAAACAATATGGAAATAGCAAAAACGATAGCCCCAATTTGCTTGGCAATTATAATGTTTGGTTTAGGTCTTGGTTTAACTTTCTCAGATTTCAGAAGAGTACTGAAAAATTCAAGAGACTTTTTTGTCGGCTTTATCTCTCAGGTCATTTTACTTCCAATTATAGCTTTTTTTCTTATACAAATTATTTCACTCCCTATGGAAATAGCTATGGGGGTCATGATAATTGCAGCAGCTCCAGGAGGTGTAACATCTAATATTTTAACCAAATTCGCTAACGGTGATGTTGCCTTGTCTATAAGTTTAACAGCGATTGTAAGTTTACTATCTATTTTTATAGTTCCATTAATTGTTTTTAACTCTGCAGATTTTTTAGGTATAGAAATTACGAGGGAAATATCGATGATAAATATAGCTACAAAAATGTTTTTTGTAGTCACCGTCCCAGTTATTTTCGGAATGATTGTTAGGAGCTTAATGACAGATTTTATTGTTTCCCAAACTCTCATAATCCAAAGATTGTCAGTAACTTTATTCTTAGTCGTATTTATTTCAATTTGGATAGAGGAATGGGATAGAATTATTTCTTTTATTACTAGAGCAGGTTTAATAGCTTTCATTTTAAATATGACAATGATTTTTGTAGGCTATTATGTTGCAAAATTCTTTGCTTCAGGTGTTGCACAACGAAAATGTATTTCTTTAGAGTGTGGCTTACAAAATGGAACTTTGGCAATAGTAGTAGCTACTCAATTATTTGATGATATTGTATTTATGGTTCCTACAGCAGCATATGCTTTGATAATGTTTACAACATCTATATTTTTTGTTCTCATAGTAAGAAAAATCAATTAGATTGTACTTAAAAAAGGGCGAATGGTGGAACTGGTAGACGCGCCGGACTCAAAATCCGGTGGTAGCAATACCTTGAGAGTTCGAGTCTCTCTTCGCCCACCAAATTATGAAGATAAATAAACTAAATAGTCTTGTAGAGTTATATTTTAACAAATGTGATGAGGTTGAAGACAAAAAACCATTTTTAAAATGGCTTAAACCTGAAAAACCTACTTATACTTGGGGGGATATCAAAGAAAGAGTGTTTAAACTTACATATAAAATTAAATCATTAATTAAGGAGGGAGATAGGTGTTTAATATTATCTGAAAACAGACCTTACTGGCTAATGTCCGATATAGCCATAATGAATGCTGGAGGAATTTCAGTTCCGATATTTACAACTTATTCTTCAAATGATTACGAATTTATTTTAAAAGATTGCAAACCATCTCTAATAATAATTTCAAATAATACTCAATTCAAAAAGATTAAAGATTTTATAAGTTCAGATCAAAAAATTATTTCATTTGAAAAAATAGAAACTAAAAGCTTTCTTATGCCAGATATATTAAGCGAAAAATCCCATGAAAAAATTATCAATAGAAACTTAAAAAGAAAAATGCCTGCATGTATAATTTATACCTCAGGTACTTCAGGAAATCCTAAAGGAGTAGTTTTAAGCCATGGTGGAATTTTATCCAACTGCGAAGGTGCTGTAGAACTTCTTGTTCCCTTAATTAAACAGAAAAGACCAATATTTCTTACATGGTTACCTTTATCACATTCTTATGAACATACTGTTCAGTTTATCCAAATTATAGTTGGAGCAAAAGTTTTCTATGCTGAAAGTCTAGAAAAACTAATTTCTAATATGGAAGTTGCAAAACCAACAATCATGACTGCGGTACCTAGATTTTATCAAAATCTGTACACAAAAATAAATATGAATTTTGAGAAACAATCGGGCATAAAAAAATTCATGATCTATCAAACATTAATTTGTGGAAAAAAAATACTTAAAAAAGAGAAATTAAAATTAGTTGAAAAATTAATGAATTTTTTATGTGAAAGACTAGTCAGAAAAAAAATAAGATCTCAATTTGGTGGAAATCTTCAAGCTTTTGTTTCAGGAGGAGGGGCACTAGATCAAAATATTGGAGAGTTTTTAAATGCAGTTGGTCTGCCTACACTTCAAGGATATGGATTAACTGAGGCCTCCCCAGTGGTAAGTTGTAATTTGCCAAATTTAATAAAAGTTGAAACTGTTGGGCCTGCATTCAGAACCAATAAAGTAAAAATAGCTGACGATGGCGAGATCTTAATAAAGGGTGAAAATATAATGTTAGGGTATTGGAATTTGAAAGAAGAAACAGATAAAGTGATAAAAGATGGTTGGTTACATACCGGTGATATAGGTGAATTAGATAAAAATAATTATTTAAAAATAACTGATAGAAAAAAAGATATTATAGTAAATCTTGGCGGAGATAACATTTCACCAAGTAAAATTGAAAATATTTTATGTTTAAATGAAAATATTAAACAATCCTTTGTATACGGTGACAAAAAAAATTATCTTGTTGCACTTATTGTTTGTGAAAAGGAAGTTAAAGATGAAAAAATTAAACTTGTAATTGAAAATATTAATAAAAGTTTAAATATTTTTGAAAAAATAAAAAAATTTGTTTTAATTTACGAAGAATTTACTATTGAAAATGCAATGTTAACACCAACATTAAAGTTAAAAAGAAAAGAAATTGTTAAAAATTATAAACAACAATTAGAAAATCTTTATTAAAACTTTAAAATTTAATTAAATTTTGCTTAAAAAAACATTGATATTACTAACTTTTTTTAATTTTATAAAAAAATTATAATTAGATAAAATATTTAATTTAAATTCAAAAATTACAAAACATTTTACATTTGACATGAATTGTAAATTAATTAATGTTTAACTTAAGAAACGAATCATAAAGATTTGTTTAAAACAAGGGAGAATAAGATGGCTAAACGTAGAAGAAAAAAAGCTAAAAAAGCTAAAAAGAAAGCTAGAAGAAGAAGAAGAAGAAGATAGTTTCCTTTTTATAAACGCCCTTTTTAAATATTTTTTGAAAAGGGCGTTTTTTATTCAGCGTTCTCCAAAATTTGTGTACGACCTAAAGCTTTATCCATTTTTTTTTGGACATCTTCAGGACTGACTTTTAAAACAGCTTCAAATTCAGATTTTAATCTCTCATAGGCTTTTTCAAAAAGCTGTCTTTCAGAATAAGATTGATCAGCAATAATATCTGTATTTTTGTTTAGATCTTTTACCACTTCAGCCAATTCATAAATCTTGCCCGAATTGATTTTTTGATCATACTCCTGAGCACGTCTACTCCACATTGTTCTTTTTATTTTTGGCTTAGTTTTTAAAATAGAAATACATTTATTTATTTGATTTATAGATGAAATTGATCGAAGTTTTGATTGTTGGTTTATAGGAACGGTTAAAGTGAGTTTTTCCTTTTCAATAAAAATTTTATAAAATTGTATATCTATTTCTCCAATTTTAGCTTTTTCAATGGCAGTTATTTTTCCCACCCCATGCTTTGGATAAACTACAAAATCTTTGAGATTATACGCTCGTTTTTCAGTAGGTTGTTTTTTAATTTTTTTTATTTCTAGTTTTACCTCCAAACTTGATGAAAGAGGTTTTTTTTCATTTATCTTTGCAGCTTGTTTACTTTTAGATTTAAGAATTATTGGTTTCTTTTTTTTGCTTTTTTTGATTTTTGTCTTTTTTGGCATATTATTTATTTACCAGGTTTTTCAGAAAAATATTTTTCATACTTATCTTTTATATTCTTAAATTTTTCATGTTCTTCCATAGGCTCTTTTTTTTTGGAAATATTAGGCCATATTGCAGAAAACTTTTTATTAATCAACAACCATTTATCCATATCTTTCACACTTTCATCTGTATCTGCTTTAATAGCATCAATTGGACATTCAGGTTCACAAACTCCGCAGTCTATACACTCATCAGGATTTATAACTAAAAAATTTTCTCCTTCATAAAAACAATCTACAGGACAAACCTCCACACAATCAGTGAGTTTACATTTAATACATTCATCTTTTACTATATAGGTCATCTACTATTTAAAATCTTTAATTTTATTTCTGCACTCATTTTATCCGAAAAATATATAAGACCACAAATTCTTCTCATTAAGTTAGCCTCATATTGGTCTATTGTTTTATCAGAAATGATTATTTCCCATAAATGTTTAATTATATCTGATTTCGTTTCCTCATCATTTTTTTTAATAATATTAGTAAAGTTTAAAAGTTGATTAGAGTTTTTTTCAATTTCTTCAGCCTCTTTTAAAATATTTTCTTCCATATCGTTTTTAAGATAAGATTTAATAAATTTTTTGATTAATGATTTTTCATCATTAGAGTATATCTCGTCTATTTTTGCAGCGTGTACTAATAACGCAGCTACACCAACAATATCGTTTTTTTCCAAATTTTTCATTTATTTAATGTTTAAAGATAGAAGCTTTTTAAATGGATTTTCTTTTTTGTCAAATTTAATAAGCTTATTTATTGATTTTTTTTCTCCTCTAAAAATATATGTATCCTCGTTTTTATCTTTTTTATAATTCATATAAGTCATTAATTTATAAAAATTTTCTTTTGTGCAACCAAGCAAATTCATCATTTCAGCGTTTATCTTAAACTTACGGTCTTTAGTACTATTAAGAATTTTAATGAACAGCTTCTCTAAAATGTCTATTCGCACAAAGAATTCTCGAAATTTTTCAAAACCACATAATAAAAGAAAGTTTTTCTCGTATTTTTCATTTTGAATAAAATTTAAGCCTGATTTTGGTATTTCCTCTTTTTTACTCAAATTATTGTAAATTTTCCATAAAGATACTCTAAACTCTACTGCTTTTGGTTTTAACATTTTTGGCAAATAAACATGATACCTTCCAATTTTAATTCCCATTCCCCATAATTTTTTTCTTTCCTCTGCTGGAATAAGTTTGACTATATTTTCAATTTCACTTCTTTTAATAACTCCATTTTTTTCAAATAATTGAAAAACTAAAGCTCTCAAATATTGATTAGCTACCTTTTTTTTAGTCAGATTGATTAAATCTCCTAAAATATTGTTTATATAATTTTCAAACCATTGTTTGAGAAATTTTTCAAATTTCAATTTTGTTTCTTCTTCAAGGGCTTCATCCGCAATTATTTCTATTTCAGGGCTTAAATAGTTATGACCTCTTTTTAGTCTACCAATTGGATTCCCTTTCCAAATTATTTTTCTATGAAGATCGATGCTAATCTCTTTATTTTCTATAATTTCATTTATTCTTTTATCTAATTCCTCTTTTATCCCTCTTCTAGCAGCTTTTTTTATAGATTTAATGTCAGTATCCAAAGTATTTGATGTAAGCTCTATAATAAATTTAAGACCTTTTAATTCACCAATTAATTGTCCATCTATATGTAGTTTATCTTCTTGATTGATTTCAGTATTTAAAACTAAATCTTGTTTTAAACTTCTGGATAAAATACTTATTTTTTTATCAATGAAACTTTTCGTTAGTTCTTCGTGCAATTTATCTGACAATTTATCTTCGATATCTTTTGTTAACTGAACCCAATAATCAGAATTTTCAACCCAATTTTTTTTATTTGCTACGTAAGACCATGTTCTTACATTTGAAAGTCTGTGAGATAACAGATCTACATTTCCATGATCTTTCTCTAAGCCCTTCAACTGTTCTTTCATAAATTTACTTGGAATCCTATTTTTTCTAGTTGATAAAAATTGAAAAACCTTATCAATAACATTTATGTGCTGTCCATATGCTTTTTTTTCAAAATCTGGTATTTGACAACACTCCCATAATAATTCAAGATTCTTATGATAAAGAATGTTGTTAGCACCTTTTTTTAAAAAATGTCTCAATACACTTTCATCGAGAGAGTCATTAGTTCTTAAAAGATTTTTTTTATTAGGTTTTAGTTCAAGAGATGCAATTAATTTTTCTGGTTTATCAAAATTTAACTCAGAATTTCTCCAATAAATCATTTTGGTCTCTGGTAATTGATGTTTTTGAATGTTTTCGATTTCATCTGAATTTAGGTTTTCACAATCCCCAGTTGTTCCAAATAAACCATCATTTTTAAATCTACCTGCACGTCCAGAGATCTGAGATAATTCTATTAAATTTAATCTTCTTGTTTTTTTTCCATCAAATTTTTTTAAATTAGAAAAATAAATTTCGTTTATGTCCATATTTAAACCCATACCAATCGCATCTGTTGCAATCAAATAATCAACATCTCCAGATTGATAAAGACCTACCTGAGAATTTCTTGTTTTAGGACTTAAAGAACCCATTATGACAGCAGCTCCGCCTTTTTGTCTACGGACTAATTCTGCTATCGCGTAAACTTCTTCAATTGAAAACGCAATGATAGCGACTTTTCTGTCTAATCTTGAAATTTTTTTGTAACCAGCATAACTTAATTTCGAGAATCTTTCTTTTTTTTGGAAATCAACATTTTCAATAAGGTTGTTAATTATCTCTTCCATAACTTGGGAACCAAGGAACATTGTAAGTTTCTGACCCCTTGCATGTAAAAGTCTTTCAGTAAAAATATGTCCTCTTTCACGATCTCCGCACATTTGAATTTCATCTACCGCTACAAAATCTACTTTTTTATTTTTTGGCATAGACTCTACAGTGCAAATAAAAAAATTAGCTGAACTAGGAATAATTTTTTCTTCGCCTGTTATTAAAGCAACCTTATCTAAACCAATTTTTCTAGCACATTTATCATAAACTTCACGAGCTAGTAACCTTAGGGGTAAACCAAATATACCTGAGTCAAACTCTAACATTTTCTCTATAGCAACGTGCGTTTTGCCAGTATTTGTTGGTCCAAGTAGCGCTATGATCTTTTGAGAGAAATTTTCCATTCTTGTGTTAGACTAATTTTTTTATACTATATATAGACCAATGTTGAGAACAAAGTAAGATTAAAACATGACCGAATCAATTTGTCAAATGTTCTAATTTTAAAATTTAAATTGACTTAAAACCCTTAGTCCCCGTATGGTTAAAAATAGCTTTTATTAAAAAGTTATTATGAAAGACCTAACAAAAAAAAATATCTTAAAGCTTAAACAGTCATCAACTTTAGTGATAAATGAAAAGTGTAAACAACTTATTAGTAATGGAAAAAAAGTTTATCAATTTGGATTTGGTCAATCACCTTTTCCAGTCCCAGATAGCATTGTTAATACATTAAAAAAGAATGCTCATAGAAAAGAATATTTACCTATACAAGGTCTTGATAGATTAAGAGATGCAATTTCAAAATATTTAAAAAAAAGAACTGGTGTAAATTATTCAAAAGAAAATATCGTTATTACGCCAGGCTCAAAAGAGGCAATGCTTTTACTGCATGTTGCATTTAATGGAGAGATTATTTTATCAGCTCCAAGCTGGGTTTCTTATGAACCACAAGCAATAATTGGAAGAAATAAAGTACATTGGATACAAACTTCAAGAGGAAATAATTGGTTTCCAACAGCAAAACAACTTGAAAATAAAATTAAGTCTATTAAGAAAAAAAATTTAATATTTATTCTTAATTCACCAAATAATCCTTCGGGAACGATGTGTAAAAATTTAAAAGAAATCGCTAAGGTGGCAAAAAAATATAAACTAATTGTTCTGTCTGATGAAATTTACACAGATCTTACTTTTTGCAACAAGTATGAGTCAATTTCAGAATATTATCCGGAAAGAACATTTATTAGCGGAGGATTAAGTAAATGGTGTGGTGCGGGAGGATGGAGAGTCGGTTTTTTTGCAGTGCCAAATAAACTTTCAGGACTTTTAGAAAATATTAAAACTTTAGCAAGTGAATCTTATTCAACAGTTAATAGCCCTGCTCAATTTGCTGCAGTCAAGGCATATGAAGGTGATTTTACAGAATATAAAAAAAAAACTACAAATATTTTAAGATCAGTTGGGAATTATGTTTATAATCATTTGAAATCTAATAAAGTTTTAATTAATCCACCCCAAGGTGCTTTTTACTTAATGCCTGAGTTTCCTAACAAAAAATTTAAAAATTCCACTGAATTGTGTGAAACAATATTAGACCAAACTGGAGTAGCAATGTTACCAGCATCCGAATTTGGATTTAATCCTAAAAAGATGTTAACCAGATTATGTTATATTGACTTTGATGGAGAAAAATTTCTTAATTCGAATACCAACGGCAAATTATTAGAAGACAGGATTATAGAAGAGTATGCCCCAAATGTGGTTGCAGGTGTCAAAAAATTATCAAATTGGGCTAAAAATTTATAAAGATTCTCTTTGACGTTAGTCCTTATCCATAGTTAAATTATTTTATTAACAAACGGGGGATCATATGAAAAAAATGATATCAATGATTTCAGCGATACTAGTAATGTTTGCTTTTTCAAGCCCTATTACTTCAATCGCAAAATCAGCAGAGTTCTTTACAATAGGAACAGGCGGACCTACAGGAGTATATTTCCAAACAGGTAACGCTATCTGTAAAATGTTACATAAGTCAGCAATAAGCGCTGATCACGGTAGAAAAAAAGGTACAGCTAAAGCTTTTAGATGTACTGCACCTTCAACAGGTGGTTCTAATTACAATATTGGACAAATCAAAGATGGTGAGTTTCAATTTGGTGTTGCACAGTCAGACTGGCAGTATCATGCTTACAATGGTTCAAGCAAATGGGAAGGAAAACAATTTAGTAATTTAAGAGCTGTGTTTTCTGTTCACAACGAACCTTTCCAAATTTGGGCAAGTAAAAAATCCGGAATTAAAAATTTCAAAGGCCTAAAAGGAAAAACGGTAAACATCGGTAATCCAGGTTCTGGTCAAAGAGGAACTATGGAAGAATTAATGAAAGCTATGGGAGCAGATATGAGCATGTTCAAAGCAACTACTGAACTTACCTCTTCTGAACAAGTAAAAGCTCTTTGCGACGGTAAAATAGATGCATTTGGATATTCGGTAGGATTTCCTAATGGCGCTATGGAGCAAGCAGCTACATGTAAAGCAAAAGCTAGCCCAATTAATTTAACCGGAGCGCCAGTTCAAGGTTTAATTGATGGAGCAGATTATTATGCTAAAGCAGTTATTCCAAAAGGAACTTACTCTAATCAGAAAAAAGACGCTACAACGTTTGGTGTAAAAGCCACAGTTGTTACAAGTGCAGATGTTTCTGAAGAGCTTGTATACTTAGTAACAAAAGCAGTAATGGAAAACTTTGATGATTTCAGAGCTCAACATCCTGCGTTTGGACCTCTGGAAAAGAAAAACATGATAGCTGATGGATTATCGGCTCCATTACATCCAGGTGCTATTAAGTACTACAAAGAAGCTGGATTAATGTAATCTAACTTTTTAGTTTTACTGAAAAAGGCCCAATATTTTTTGGGCCTTTTTTTTAGAATAAGGTATCCTAACTAAAATGAATCAAAACATTCAAAGTAAAATTAAAGACAAAATTCAAGAAGATATTTCTCCAACAAAAAATTTGTCTGGAGTTCATTTAAAGATAGTTTTGGGAATTGCAATACTTTGGACATTTTTTCAACTTTGGTATGCTTCACCGTTTCCTTTTTGGTTTAATTTCGGAATGTTCAAAGGTTTACCAGCAAGGGCTATCCACTTAGGTTTTGCTTTAATTTTAGCTTTTTTAATTTTTCCTACAGTTAGGGGAAAAAAGATAGCAGTATTTGATATTCTAATAAGTATAACTGCTGCTTTTTGTTGTTTGTATATTTATTTTTTTTATGATGATTTAGTAAATAGAGGTGGAATACTTTTAGTCAAAGAAATATTCGGTTTTAAAATTCCAGTTGAACTTATTATTGGTGCCACAGGTATATTAATTTTATTAGAAGCGACTAGGCGAGCTATAGGCCTACCTTTAGTTATAATTGCAGTTTGTTTTCTCTTATTTTCTTATTTTGGAAAATATGCTCCTGATATTATTTCTCATGGAGGGCTTTCTGTAAAAAGATTGGTAGGATTTCAATGGTTTGACCAAGAAGCAATATTTGGAATTCCAATAGGAGTTTCAGTTGATTTCATATTTTTATTCGTACTATTTGGAGCTTTGTTGGAAACTGCTGGTGGAGGGAAATATTTTTTAGATTTAGCTTTTGCAATGGTTGGGAAAATGCGAGGAGGACCTGCCAAGGCTGCTATTTTAGGATCCGGGATGACAGGGATGATTTCTGGTTCATCAATTGCAAACACTGTAACAACGGGAACTTTCACTATTCCTATAATGAAAAAAACTGGGTTCTCCCAAGAAAAGGCAGGAGCTATTGAAGTTTCCTCATCAGTTAATGGGCAAATAATGCCACCAGTCATGGGGGCAGCAGCATTTGTTATGGCAAGCTTTATTGGCGTTACTTATTTTGAGGTTGTTAAACATGCTTTTTTACCAGCTATAATTTCCTATATCGCTTTATTTTACATATCTCATTTAGAGGCACTTAAATTAGGATTAAAGGGGATGGATGATGCTGATGTTCCGCATTTAAAGAAAACTTTTTTATCTGGATTGCATTTTTTAATACCAATTTTTGTTTTAATTTTTTTACTTGTTTATATGCGATATACAGCAGGTTTCTCCATCTTTTACGCAACGTTATCTTTAATATTAGTAAACTTAATAAGTCGTGTTATTAAAAATTCAGATTTTAAAACTGGGTTGATCGAATGGTATAATCAAACAATTGTTGGTCTTCAAAAAGGTGCAATTAACATGGTAGGGGTAGGGATCGCAATCGCTACAGCCGGAATAATTGTAGGGGCCGTAGGATCAACAGGCCTTAGCACTAATTTAATAATAGTTATTGAGACGATCGCAAAGGACAATGTAATAATTTTAATATTATTAACAATTATACTTTGTTTATTGCTTGGAATGGGTCTACCTACAACTGCAAACTATGTAGTAGTAGCATCATTAATGGCTACAGTTTTAGTTGATGTTGGAAATGCTTCAGGATTTATTTTTCCATTAATAGCTGTTCACTTGTTTGTATTTTACTTTGGATTGATGGCTGATGTAACACCGCCGGTTGGTTTAGCATCTTATGCAGCCGCAGCTATTTCTGGTGGCGATCCACTAAGAACAGGGCTTCAAGCCATCTGGTACAGTTTAAGAACAGGTATTTTGCCTATAGTTTTTTTATTTAATCATGAGCTTTTATTAATCGGTGTAGATAGTATTTGGCAAGGTTTATTGGTCATAATTACTTCATTAATTGGTATTTTGGTTTTTACGGCAGCAACACAACAATGGTTTATAAATAAGTTAAGATGGTATGAAACTATAGCTTTTTTAATTATATCTTTATCTTTTTTAGCTCCAGATTATGTTTTGAGTAAATTCTATCCAAAATTTAACGAGCAAAAACTCTCTTCAAGCAAGATACAAGAATTAATTTTTGACCCAACAAAAGAGGTACATATTAAAGTAACGAGATTCACAGAATATGGTGAAAGATATAAATTGTTTGTTATAGAGAAAGACAGTTTTCAAACTAACTTCAAACTTGATGAGTTTGGTATAACCTTAATCGATGAAAATAATCAAGTAACAGTTGATCAATTAAATTGGAAAGGAAAGGCAAAAAAATTAGGACTACAAATGGGAGATGTGATTAGTAATTTTAAAATTGAAAATCCGGATAGACCTAATAAATCCTTAGTTTATCCTTTTGCGTTACTTCTATTGCTTTTATTTGGATACTCAAACTCTAAATTTGGAAAAAAATTCTCCCCTAGCAAAAGCACCTAAATAAATATTTTTTTTCTTACTAACTAAAAAATTGCAACTAAAATAGCTACAACTATTAATAATTCAATACCTGACATTTAATTACCTCCTGATATATAATTAATAATCTTTTTGTTATAATTATGATTAAGTGGTTGTATTTGTTGTTTTGTAAAGTCGGCATTCATAGATACGAAAAAATTGATATTAATTATAGTTTTGGACCAGGCGGTTCAACTGAAACGATAAAATGCAAAGATTGTGGGATTAAAAAAATTAGAAGAAAAAATTGATATTAGCTAAGCAACAAAACCGCAGTGAAAATAAATCTAAAATAATTTAGTTTTATTCATGAAATTTTTTTTAAAAGTATTATTTTTAATATTAATTCACTTCTCATCAGCTAACTCAGAAGTAAATTTTCAACAAAAAAAATTTTATTATGAGAACCTTGTTAAAAACTGGTCTAAAATATTTCCAGACAGTAATAGGAATGCTGCAGGTCCAAGATTTTTTAAATACTTAATAGACCAAAATCTTACTTACGAGGAGTTCAAAGAATATAATAAACTTTACTGTCCTGTTTCAGGGTCGCTAATAAACCCAGGTGAAAAACCTGATTATATTTTTGTTAAAGAATTAAGAACACAAAAAAATATTTGTGGTGAACTTTATAGATGTTGTTGGCCCTGCTCTTGTGATCTTATGAATTATACAAAAGTAAAAAAGATAAAACATAAATTCAAAGACGGTTCTAAAAAAATCGACGTTTTATTAATTAATAATCCTTGTTTAAAAAAAGATTTCCCTAAGGAAGTTAATAGGAATTATTTTTGTAAACAGCAAAAATTAAATGACGAAGAAGTATTTGTGGTTGATGGCAAACTCGTAATAGGTCTTTTTTATGAAGCTAAAAAATGTCAGAAAGCTGATATTAAAAAAATAGAAGATAATGAAATTACAGGCAGATTCTGTGCTTTTAAAAACGATATTCCATTAGAAGAAATGAAAATTGGTATGGGCGATATTTTTATTAAAATGGCAAGATAATTAATTATTTTATTGTTAAACTAGTTTTAGAATTAATTGACATTTTACTTTCTTGAAAAATATATGTTTTTCCAATCCTAGGAATTTTGTAATTATTAATTTTTCCGTTCGTCCATTTGATTTTTATTTCAAAGTCTTTTTCACCATTTCTAATTCCATAATGTGCAACAGGTTCCATTTGACATAGATATCCTGAACCAGAGTCTATTGTTTTAGAATGTTTTCTTAAATTAGATGTTAGTGTTACTGTTGCCCCTCTGGCTGGAGCTCCATTTTTATTTAAAGCTTTTATTCTTAAATAATTATTCTCTTTTTTTACTTTAGCTTTGTAAAGTGTAAGTATTTGATTTCCTGTCTCTCCATGTGCAATTAATAATTCTAAAATTCCATCGTTATCAATGTCTGTTACAGCAGCACCAGTTCCAAGACCATTTGCTTCAGAGTTAGATGTAATATCAATTTCCTCTAATTTTCCGCTACTTCTAATTTTAAATAATTTATTTGGTTCGCCGATATTATTTAAAAATATTTCGTCATATCCATCATTATCAAAATCAGCTGTGATAACTGTTCGGATTTTAGATGGCCTTTTAAAATTATTATCGGCAATGTCTTTAAAAGAGTTTTCTTTTTTCACAAAAATACGATGTTCTCCATCCCAATTTCCACTAACAATATCTAATTGACCTCTGTACAAAATATCGCTTAATGCAGTACCTCTTCCATTTTCATAAGGATCCAAAACATTGTACACGGATGCTACATCATAAAAAGTACCATCAACGTTCTTGTACAAAAAGTTAACACCTCTTTCATTAGCTGCAAAAATATCAATATTGTTTGATAATATATGACCAGCTACTACTGCTCTTCCTCCGGTTATTTTATCCAAACCAAACTCTGCCGCTCTATCTTTAATTTTTCCTTTAAACTTCTCGTAAAATCTTGTTGGACCGCCATAATTAGCAACATAAATTCCATATTTTCCATTTCCTTTCCTATCTATACAAACAACTGAACGACCTGCTGTGAAGTTTAAATCTATTTGATTTTTCTTTTGTTCAAAAATATCAAAAAATTTATTATTTTTTAGATCTATTAAACGATCGGAATATTTCTTTTCACCACTGTAAGTATCAGTATTTAAAAAATAAATCTCTTCGTATCCATCAGAGTCGATATCGCAAGCAGCTACCCCAATGGTAAAACTTTTTCTATCTGTAAACTTAGTGTCATCCACAATATTTATTAGTTTGTTGTTTTTGTATGACAAAGCTAAATTTTCACTCCCAAAACCAGCTACTATAAACTCATAAGTGCCATCGTTATTAACATCAGCTACAGATATACCGTACCTAAGACTTTCATAATTGTTTTCTATTAAGTCAGTAATGTTATTGAAGAAATTTGCTGATGCACTTCTTATTGAAATTAAAATTAATAATATTGAAAAAAAGACAGTTTTTGATTTCATTGAAAACTATTTTAGTATTTTCCAAGTTCCCGATGCAGTTGCAACTATCTTTTCTGATGCGAATATTTCGCTTGAAATAAAAACTAATGTCTTAGTTTTCTTTAAAACTTTTACTTTTCCTATTAACTTTTCATTTAATTTTCCAGCAGAAATAAACTTTATATCTAAGTTTATAGTTACACATCTTTTATTACCAGCTGTTATATGTGCTGCATTACCCATACCCGTATCAGCTATTGTTGCAATAAAGCCACCGTGAGCTATACCGCCAGTATTCAAAAATTTTTCTTGAACTATAATGCTGTATTCATAGTTAACTTCATCTATTTTTTTAAAAGATAAATCCCCAATATTTTGCATAAAACCTTTTTTAGTTTCGTCCATAAGATTTTTTACCATAAATCGGTGCTAGTTGAGAGAAAATTACAGCACATAATATTAATACTATTCCAAATATTTTTATATCACTTAAAAATTGATTTAAAATCATCCATCCGAATATTGCAGCAAAAACACCCTCTAGTGAAAAAATGATTGCTACTGGGGCTGGAGATAAATTTTGTTGGCTAAAAGCTTGTAATAAAAAAGCTATTCCACTAGATAAAACACCAGCATAAAGAAGTTCATTTTTTTCCAATAATAAATTTCCCAGCGTGATGTTTTCAAATACCAAAGATGGTACAAAAGTAATTATAGACCCAAACAAACAAGCTCCCATTGTTATAGTAATAGGATAATTAAATAACTTTAAAAATTTTGATAAGTAAACAATATGAAAAGCCCAAAAAAAAGCTCCTAGTAAGACCAATGCATCTCCTAATCTTACTGTCACATTATTTATTTCAGTAAGCAAAAAACCTCCAATTACACAAACAAAAACTGATGGCCAAACAGACCAGTGAATTTTTTTAGAAAATAAAAAATATGATATAGAAGGAACAATCAGGACATAAAATATTGTAAATATTGCTGCATTTGCAACATCTGTATAAAGTAATGAGTATTGTTGTAATGCAAATCCTCCACTGAGAAAGAATCCCAAAAGAGTTGGATAAATTAAAAAAGTATTATAAGAAAATTTCTTTTCTTTAACCTTTTTAAATTCAAAAATGAAAAAAAAAGGAATTAATGTAATAAAACCTAGAAACATTCTTCCGGCAGAAAAAGAGAAGGGTCCGATATAATCCATTCCCATGTCTTGAGCAATAAATGCTGTACCCCATAAAAATGAACATGAAATAGCACAGATCAGAGAGATCAATTTTTTATTCATGATGTTTATTATTGTAATTTATATTAAACAGCAAGCTTGAATGCGAAGTCTTTACCTAAACACTCGCTTAAATAAACACAAAATCTTGCACCTTCAGCGCCATCAATCAATCTATGATCATAAGATAAAGATAAAGGAAGTATTTTTCTTGAAACTATATTCCCTTTTATTTTCACCAGTCTATCAAAAGTTTTTCCTACCCCGAGAATAGCTACTTCTGGTGGATTAATTATTGGAGTAAAGAAGGTTCCACCTATTCCTCCTAAACTTGAAATTGTCATTGAACCACCAAAAAACTCTTTTTTATCAATCTTCAATTCTCTACAAAGCTTACTAGTTTTTTTTAAAGCTTCTCCAATTTCTTTAATACTCATTTGATCAACATCCCTGATTTTAGGCACCATTAATCCATGGGGTGTATCAACTGCAAAACCTATATGAAAATATTTTTTATACACAATTTTATTTTGATTTGGATCAATAGAAGCATTAAAATTAGGAAACTCTTTTAAAGCACTAACTAGTGCCTTAGCTATAAATGCTAGTGGAGTTACTTTAATAATTTCACCAGAGTAATAGTCATACAACGACGATCTAAATTGTTCCATTTCAGTTATATCTACTTCATCATGTTGAGTAACGTGTGGGATTTCAGTCCAAGACCTTACTAAGTGTGGTCCAGACAATCTTTTTACTCTAGGAATTTCTTTTATTTCAATCTGACCAAATTCCTCGTAAGTAAACTCTTCTTTATATTCTTTTTTTTCAACTGTTCCTTTATTTACAGTTACTTGTGATCGAACAAATTCTTTTACGTCTTCTTCAGAGACTCTTCCTGATCTTTGGGAACCGGGAATTTCTAATACGTTTGCCCCTAATTCTCTTGCGAATTTTCTTACTTTAGGACTAGCCAACTTTGTTCCTGTTCTTGTTGTCTTTACAGCAGCAGGCGGAGGATTTTTTATCTTCTTAGGTTGATTTTTTTCTACATCTATTTTTTTTGCTGGGGTTTTTGTAACAGGCTCTTTGACTTGCTCAACTTTTTCAGATGATTTTAAAGTCAAAATGAGGTCGCCTTGATTAACTTTATCACCTACTTTCACATTAATTTTATTAATAGTACCTGATTGTGTTGATGGAACTTCAACACTAGATTTGTCACTTTCAAGGGTAATTAAAGACTCATTTTTATTAATTGTTTGACCCTCTTTTACTAACACTTCAATAATTTCTACATCCTTAAAATCACCCATATCAGGAACTGTAATTTTAAGATCAGACATAATTATAAGTTAGCAGGAAATTCTTTTTCTTTATCGATTTTATATTTCTTAATTGCCTTTTCAGCTTGGTCAGAACCTATTAATTGTTCTTTAGCTAAGGCACTCAATGTGTATGCAACAATATGCTCTTTATCAACCTCAAAAAACTTCCTTAAGTTTTTTCGAGTATCACTTCTTCCATAACCATCTGTTCCAAGAGAATAAAATGATTTTCCAGTATACGGTCTTATTTGATCTGAAAACGCTCTGGCATAATCAGATGCAGCAACAATTGGACCCTCTCTTTTTTCTAAACATTTTTCTACATGTGATTTCTTTTTTTTATTTGAATTTAATAAATTCCATCTTTCTGTCTCCATTCCATCTTTTCTTAATTCATTAAAACTTGTCACACTCCACACATCAGAGTCTATCCCATATTCCTTCGATAATATTTCACTTGCTGAAATTACTTCTCTTAAAATTGTACCTGAGCCAAGAAGTTGTACCTTTGTTTTTCCTTTATTATTATTTTCTTTAAACAAATACATCCCTTTTAAAATTCCCTCTTCGCTCCCTTTTGGTTTTTCAGGATGAGAATAATTTTCATTCATTGCTGTAATATAGTAGAAAACGTTTTCCTTTTTTTCGTGCATACGTTTTAATCCCTCTCTAAGTATTACAGCCATCTCATATGCAAAAGTTGGATCATAGCTTACACAATTTGGTATATTAGATGCTAACAAATGACTATGACCATCTTGGTGCTGAAGTCCCTCACCTGCTAAAGTTGTTCTTCCTGCAGTTGCTCCTATTAAAAAACCTCTAGCTTGGGAGTCACCAGCGGCCCATGCAAGATCTCCAACTCTTTGAAAACCAAACATAGAGTAAAAAATATAAATTGGTATCATTTCTAAATCGTGATTTGTGTAAGAAGTTCCAGCAGCTATCCAAGAAGACATCGCGCCAGACTCGTTAATACCCTCTTCTAATACTTGACCACTTTTATCTTCTCGATATGAACTCAACTGTTCTGAGTCAACAGGTTCGTACTTCTGCCCTTCGTGAGCATAAATTCCAATTTTTTGGAAGAAACCTTCCATTCCAAAAGTTCTCGCTTCATCTGGAATTATCGGGACAAGCCTTGGTGATAAATTTTTGTCTCGCAGCAAAGCAGTTAACATTCTTACGAGTGCCATCGTAGTTGACATTTCTTTATCCCCTGTAGATTTCATAAAATTATCGAAAATGTCTTTGGGTGGAGCTTTGATCGCTTTTGCAAAAGAAGATCTTTCAGGAATAAATCCACCAAGTTTAATTCTTTTTTCTTTTAAATATTTAATTTCTTCTGAATTTTCGCTGGGTTTATAGTATTCGATATTTTTAACTTGTTTATCTGTAAGAGGAACTCCAAACCTATCTCTATAATAAAGCAAATCCTCCTCATCTAATTTTTTTTGCTGATGAGTAGTATTAATACTTTCTCCTGATTTACCCATTCCATACCCTTTAATAGTTTTAGCAAGTATCACAGTAGGAGTTCCAGTATGTTGCATCGCAGCATGGTAAGCCGCATAAACCTTATGTGGATCATGTCCCCCTCTGTTAAGTCTCCAAATATCTTTATCTGTCATTGATGAAACTAGTTCTTTAAGCTCTGGATATTTTCCAAAAAAATTATTTCTTACATATTCACCGCCTTTAGCCTTAAAAGCTTGATATTCACCATCGACACACTCGTTCATTCTTTTTACAAGTAAACCTGTTTTATCTTTTGCTAATAATTGATCCCAATAAGACCCCCATATAACTTTAATTACATTCCAACCTGTTCCCCTAAAGCTTCCTTCTAATTCTTGAATAATTTTACCGTTACCTCGAACAGGACCGTCTAATCTTTGAAGATTACAATTGATAACGAAAATTAAATTATCTAATTTTTCTCTTGCAGCCAAACCTATCGCACCTAGAGACTCTGGTTCATCCATTTCACCGTCTCCAAGGAAAACCCAAATTTTTCTTCCTTCATCTTTAACTAAACCTCTATTAATTAAATATTTTAAAAAACGTGCTTGATAGATGGCCATAATTGGTCCTAAGCCCATGGAGACTGTTGGGAACTGCCAAAAGTTTGGCATTAACCAAGGATGAGGATAAGAAGATAAACCACCTTTAGCAACTTCTTGTCTAAAACCATCAAGTTGTTTAGATGTCATTCTTCCTTCTAAAAATGCTCTAGCATACATACCTGGAGCAGAGTGACCTTGAAAATAAATAAGATCACCACCAAATTTATTATTTTTAGCTCTCCAGAAATGGTTCATTCCAACATCATATAAAGTTGCAGCAGATGCGAATGTTCCAATATGACCTCCTAGTTCAGAACTTTTTTTATTAGCTTTAACAACCATAGCTGCTGCATTCCATCTAACATAAGCTCTGATTTTTTTTTCTATATTTTGATCACCTGGAGATTTTACTTCTATCTCAGGGGGAATAGTGTTTATGTAAGGAGTTGTTCTGGTATCTGGAAGAACTAATCCAGACTTATATGCTTGGTCTATAACTTTGTTTAAAAGGTAACTTGCTCTTGAAGCTCCGTCATTGTCAATTACTGAATTTAGCGACTCTATCCATTCATTTGTCTCAACTGGATCAATATCATCTTTAGAGGCTGATTCAGCAAATACTTTTTTGACTTGTTTTACTGGATTTAAATTTCCGTTAGATTTAGGTTTTTCCTTAACCTCTTCTACTTTAGTTTCTTTAATTTTTGAAGAAGATTTAGCGGCTTGACCATTTTCTATAGTAGCAAGCAAACTACCTTCCGAAACTTTATCACCAATTTTTACTTTAAGGTCTTTAATTTCTCCTGCTGATGGGGAGGGAATTTCGAGACTAGATTTATCACTCTCAATAGTGACAATCGGATCATTTTTGTTAATCTTATCTCCAGGTTTCACTAATACCTCGATTACTTCTACATCTTTAAAATCACCGATATCAGGAACAGAAATATTTTGAGCCATAAAAGTTTATTATAAACCGGTAAGAAGATATTTAAAATAGGACTAATAATAAACAATTAATAAATAGTAGGTCAAATTGCGTGAATAGTTCAATTTTAGACACATTTTATGCTATTTTTAGTCATCAAAGTTTAGTCAGATAAGGCATGAAATGGTTAATTGATCTATTATTTAAAAAAAAAGAAATTAAATCTGATAAAAAACTGATTGTTCAAAAAATTTTATTAAAGAAATATTTGATAAAAAACTAAATAAAATTTGCACAACTTTTATGTAGTATAGAATGTAGTTCTATAAGTTTATCAAAATTTCTATTATAGCCTCCCCCCAGTACTCCACATAGAGGAACTTTTTTGATAAAAAAATTTTCAATGACAAGCATGTCTCTTTTTTCAACGCCCTCGTCAGAAAGTTTTAACTTACCAAGTCTATCATCATAATGAACATCAACCCCAGCGATATAGAAAACAAAGTCAAAATTTGTTTTATTTAGTTTTTTTAAGTTGAAATTAAGAATATCTAAATACTCTTTGTCCTCCATATGTTCTTTCAGCTCTATGTCCATATCACTTTTTGATTTTTTTGCAGGATAGTTTGAAGCGCAGTGCATACTAAAAGTAAATACATCTTTATCATTTTTGAATATTTCAGAATTCCCATTTCCTTGATGAACATCTAAATCTAAAATGAGAATTTTTTTTGCGTATCCTTTATTTTTAAGATAATTTGCTGCTACCGCAACATCGTTAAATACACAATATCCTGCGCCAAAACTAAAAGTAGCATGATGACTTCCGCCAGCTGTATTACAAGCAAGTTTTGAGTCTAGTGCAAGTTTGCTTGCAAGAACTGTTCCACCAGTTGCAACGAACGATCTTCTCACGACACTATCGTTAATCGGAAACCCAATTTTTTTTTGTAATTTAATATCTAAAGTCTTATTTTTTATTTGATTTATATATTCTATAGAATGAGAAGTTTTCATTGTTTCAATTGAGCATTCTTTAGGAATATGAAACTTCGTTATAACTTTAGTTTTTAATAGATGTTTTGCTAGGGCGCCAAATTTTTTGATAGGAAATTTGTTATCGTCATTTATTTTTGCAACGTAATCCGGATGATTAACGACAGGGAGCTGCATTCTACTTTTTTAATAGTAAGCTAAATAAATAGAAATAATTAATATCCAGAAGAAGACATAATAAAGAATGTACCCTTTTACAGTGAAGGGCATTTTTTTTAATTTTCGTTTGCCTTTTCCTTTATAAGGTTTTGATATTTCCATTATCTTTCAACACACATTGCAATACCCATACCTCCACCGATGCAAAGAGATGCGAGTCCTTTTTTTACATCTCGTTTTACCATTTCGTGGATTAAAGTAACTAGTATTCTTGTCCCAGACGCACCTATCGGGTGACCCAAAGCAATAGCCCCACCATTGACATTTAATTTTTCTCTAGGAATTGAAAGAGTTTTTTGAACTGCAATACTTTGAGATGCAAAGGCTTCATTAATTTCAAATAAATCAACATCTTCAATATTCCAACCGGCTAGATCCAAAGCTTTTTTGGATGAAGGTATAGGGCCTGTTCCCATAATTGAAGGGTCCACTCCACAACTAGCCCAAGATTTTATTGAAACTAATTTTTTTAAATTTTTTTTCTCGGCTTGTTCTGAGCTCATCAAAGTTAATGCTGCAGCACCGTCGTTAATACCAGAAGAATTACCCGCTGTAACTGTACCATCTTTTTTAAAAACAGGTTTGAGTCGAGATAAACTTTCAATATTAATTCCCTCCCTTGGATGCTCATCTTTATTAAAATTTATTTCTGCTTTTTTTGATTTAATTTTGAAATTAACTATTTCTTTATTAAATTTATTTTCCTTTTGAGCTTTCAAAGCTTTTTCTTGAGAGTTTAGTGCAAAATTATCTTGATCTTTTCTTGTCACCTGAAATTTTGTTGCAACATTTTCTGCAGTCATTCCCATATGATAATCATAAAAGGCATCCCATAAACCGTCTTTGATCATCGTATCAGTCATTGAAATAT
>CABYXR010000005.1 GCA_902522955.1 uncultured Pelagibacteraceae bacterium | reverse complement strand
ATTCCACTTTTTTCAAGAATTTTTTTTAATTTTCTTATTCTTATTCTTAAGTATTTTTCATCATTATTTGATGGATCTAAATAGTATTTACCAAAAACCTTCTTGGATAATTGAATTAATTTATTCTTCTTAAAATCTAATAATGGTCTTACCACCTTAACATTGCTTTCTAAATCGGTAATTTGTTTCATAGAAGAGAGGCCTTCTAAACCACTTCCTCTTGATAATCTAATAAAAAAGGTTTCAACTTGATCATTTAAATGATGAGCAGTTAATATATATCTAATTTTTTTTTTTTTACAAAAAGATGCTAATAAGTTGTATCTAATATTTCTGGCTTCACTTTGTATATTTTTTGTTATTTTTTTTTTGTTTTTGATTATGTTTATATTGATTTTATGTTTTTTAAGTAATTTTTTTACAGAGTGAGCTTCTGTTGAAGAGTTTTTTCTAAGTTGGTGGTCTATTAAAACATAATAAATTTTACAATTATTATTATAACTATAGGCTTTTGAAAGTGCACTTAAAGCTAAACTGTCTGGACCACCTGACACTGCTATCAAAAAAATTCTTTTTTTTAAAGAATTTAATTGTTTTTGAAAATTTAAATAAATTTCTGAGAATTCTTTATGATCCTTAAAACAATCTTTAAGAATTACATTTAAATCTTTTTTGCTCATATTGAGCTTTTTGTAACACAGACTTATTAGCTTTTGGATATTCTTTTTTAACTCCTGATATCATTTTACAACCTTGATCTTTCTCTCCTAATTGAACCATTGTAATTCCTAATTTTAAAAGATTGTCTGGAGCTTTTTTACTTTTTGGATAGTTTTGATATCCGTCTAAATAAGCTGTAGCGGCATCCGAATATAATTGTCTTATTCTAAAAGTTTCTCCATACCAATACTGAGCGTTACCAGCTAAATCATTATCTTTATTTTTTTCAATAAATTCTTTAAGTGCGAATTCTGCTGTTTCATAATCACCAATTTTCATAAAACTTACAGCAAACTCATATTGTTCATTTGGAGGTTTATTTGGAAGAAGAGACTCTTTTTTCTCAGCTTCCTCTAGAATAACTGTTTTTGCACTTTCTACTGAATTAGTTTCCTGCTTCTCAGGTAAGTTTGTAACTGAGTATCCTGGATTTGCACCGAAGTCTGCAGGCTTACTCGAGCCAGGTAATTTTTTTGTTACCTTCTTTTCTCTAATTTCTGATTCTGAATTTTCTAAATCTGTAAACCTCAATTGATTGTCTGATTGTATTTTAGTTACTCTAGTAGAAAGTTTATCAAGTTTAAAATTTACTTCTTCAAACTTATTTGTAAGTTCTCTAAATTGATCTTCTATTTCGTTTAATTTAAGAAGATGTTTTGTTAGTATATCCTCATTAAGTCCACTGTTGTCATTAGATAAAGATGAGGTTGTAACATCAGACTTCTGGTAAACTGCTTTTTCAAGAGTTTTTAAATCTTTTATTAAAACTTGTAATTGATCAGAAACTGCCTGGATCAAAACTTCTTCTTCTTCAGCCTTTAATAGTGATGAAGATAAAAAAATAACTAAAGATAGTAATATAATTGAAAAATTTCTAATTAAATTCATTCTGAATCTTTAAATATACAAAATGGCAAAAAAAAGACCCTTCAATAAACTATTATTAAAGGGTCTTAGATTGTTAAAAATTAGTTTACTTTAACTGTAACTGATCTTCTGTTTTGAGACCAAGCTAAAGGGCTAGATGCTGGATTAACAGGTTTTTCTTTTCCATAACTAATAGTTGAAATTCTTTTGCCCGAAATTCCATAAGTCATTAAATAGTCTCTAGCTGCGTTGGCTCTTCTTTCACCTAGAGCTAAATTGTATTCTCTAGTTCCTCTTTCGTCGGCATGACCTTCTATGGTTACATTTAGTTTTTTATTTTTTCTTAAATATGTTGCCTGTTTTCTAAGAGTCGCTCTAGATGCTGTTGTTAAAGAAGATTTGTTTGTAGCAAAAAATACTCTGTCTGGAACACCAGAGGCTAAATATTTTACTGTTTCTTTTCCAGTATATACATCGCCATCTATGTCTCCTGATTTTTTAGCTGTCGAACAAGCACTTAATATTAAGGTTGTAAAAACTACTAAAAATATGTTTTTTAAACTCGTGTTAAATATCATGTTTTCCCCTGGGTTTATTTGTTGAAATATTTCAAATTATTTAAGATTATTCAAGCTTTAATTACATCAAAAATACCCTCACTTTGATAATAAAGAAGACCAAGATGGGTCTGAAGCATCCGTTTTTGTAGATAGTTTTCTTTCATTATAGCCAGTTATATCTATTGACCATAACGTAGCAGAAAACCCTTCACCTTTAGATCCAGCTTTAGTTTCTCTATAAAAAACCAAAACCCTTCCATTCGGAGACCAAGAAGGTGCTTCCTGGTAATAATTTTCAGTCAACAACCTCTCTCCGGATCCATCGGTTCTCATAACTCCAATGTAAAATCTTCCTTTCCTTACTTTTGTAAAGGCGATTAAATCACCTCTAGGAGACCATACAGGTGTTCCATAAATTCCTTTGCCAAAAGTAACTCTTCTTACGTCACTGCCGTCACTTCTCATTACATAAATTTGCTGCAGTCCGCTTCTGTCAGAATTAAAAGCAATATATTTCCCATCGGGAGAAAAAGAAGGAGAAGTATCAATAGATGAATGATTGGTAATTCTTTCGACTATCCTATTTTCTAAATCCATAGTGTAAATATCTGAATTTCCGTCTTCTGCAAAGCTCATTATTATTTTTTTTCCATCTGGAGAAAATCTTGGAGCAAATGTCATTCCAGGAAAATTGCCTACAACTTCTTGTGTGCCAGTTTCGATATCTAGCAAATACACTCTAGGCATATTTCTAAAATATGAAAGGTATGTTACCATTTGATTTGTAGGATTAAATCTAGGGGTAAGTACTAATTCGTTTCCTAATGTTAAATACTTTGTATTAGATCCATCCTGATCCATTATAGCTAGCTTTTTTACTCTTTGATCTTTTGGACCACTTTCTGCTACATAAATGATTCTTGTATCAAAATATCCTTCTTCTCCGGTTAAACGTTCATAAATTTTATCAGATATTATATGAGCTACTCTTCTCCAGTTTGAAGGTGTAGTTGTAAAAGCCAGAGCCGTCATTTCTTTTGCTGCGGTCAAATCCCAAAGTCTAAATTCAACTTTAAGCTTTTCATTTTTAACTAATATTTTTCCAGTAACTAGGGCTTGTGCTTTTATTAATCGCCAATCTTCAAATCTTGGTTTTAGATGCGCTATATCTGGTTTCTGCACAAAAGCTTCTTTTTTAAGAGGGTTAAAAAGACCAGTTCCCTTAAAATTCTTTTCAATTATTGAGGAAATATTTGAACCCAACTCCTCAATTTTTATATCTTTGTATTTTTCTGACTTAATATCTATATGCAAAGGTGAAACAGCTATTGGGAGAGGATCAAGATTACCTCTTGTAATATCTATCTCTATTAAGGCATTTAGTTGATTAAATGATAGAATATAGGTAATTATTATTAGAAATATTTTTTTCATACTATCCTTTTAACATCTCAGCTGGATTAAAATTTAATTGAATATTTTTCCATTTTTCATATCCTGTTGGTGGAACCTTAAGTGGTTGACACAATCTTACTGCTCTTAATGCACTTTCAGCTAAAACTTTATAAAATTTTTGACCTGGTCTGTTCATTCTTTGATGATCCAAAATCTCAGATTTCATAATAGTACCATCTTTTTTTAGTTGAAGCTTTATTCTCACTAATAAATTTTCATCATAGGGTAAACCAAGGGGAACGCTCCAACAACCAAAAATTTGAGCTCTTAAAGCATCTTCCTCGGATAATGTTAAACCTGTCGCAAATGAATTTTTAACACTACTTTGAGTAAGTTTTTCATTTTTTTCTTTTTTCACCGCTTCTTCCTCTTTTGCTTTATCAATTAAAGCAGCAATTTGATTGGTATCTATTATTTCTTTTTTTTCAAACTCGGATGATTGTCTAATCTCAGGTTTTACTTCCTCTGGATTTTGTTTTTTTTTAACTATTTGTTTTTTTTCCTTTTTTTCATCCGGTAAAGGTATTCTGTCAGGCTTTTCTTTGGCTTTTGCTGCAGGAGGAGCTTGTTCGGAAACTACTCTATCCTCCTTTTTTTTTGTTTCCTCTATTATTTTTCGAGCCTTTGGAGCAAAAGGAATATTTGTTTTATCTGAAATTTGTATAAGTTCCACTGAAACTATAGGAGGCAAATCAATTGGCTCTCTCAACATAAATGGTAAACTTAAAGCAGTCAAAACTATCATTACTGAGTGGAAGATTATGGAATAGAATAAACTTTTTGTCATTTTTCATCTAATTTTTATAAGGCTCAGATATAAGCGCAACTTTTGAAAAACCTGCACCCGATAAAGTGCCCATTACTTCTAAAACTCTTCCATAATTTATAGTTTTATCTCCTCTTACATATATTCTTGTATCAGTTCTGTTTTTTGCAATTGCAAGAAGTTTCGGAACAATCTTTTGATAATTTACCTTATGCTCTTGAATAAAAATTTCTCCTTTTGAATTAATACTAATTGTTAATGGTTCTTGATCGTCTGGAAGTGAATCCGCTGCAGACTCGGGTAAGTCAACTTGCACACCAACAGTTAGTAGTGGAGCTGTTACCATAAAAATAATAAGTAATACTAGCATTACATCAACGAATGGAGTTACATTAATTTCACTCATTGGTTCATTTGTTGAGCGATTAAATTTAAAAGCCATTTTTATATAATTGATAAAAATCTTTTGGAAAAATTATCTATTTTTGAGATATATCTTTTAGAGTCACTATTAAATTTATTATAAGCAACAACGGCTGGTATAGCAGCCAATAAACCTAATGCTGTAGCGAACAATGCTTCTGCTATTCCAGGAGCAACAATTGCTAAACTTGTATTCCGTGAAATAGCTATAGATTGAAAAGAATTCATTATTCCCCAGACAGTTCCGAACAATCCTATGAATGGAGCTGTTGATCCTATTGTGGCTAAAAAAGTAAAATTCTTTTCAATTTTTTTAATTTCTACATCAGTAGCTATTTCTAATATTCTCTCCACTCTAGCAGCTTGTACCGCTGAAGATTGCCTTTTGGTTTTCATAACTTCGTTCATCGCTGTTTTAAAAATAATAGTTGCTGGATCTTTTGTATTTGCTGGAAGATTATTATTAAAATTTTCAGCTGATTTTGCTTTCCAAAATTTTTTTTCAAAATCTTCAGTTGAAAGATTAATTCTTTTAAATAACTTAACTTTATCAAAAATTAAAGCCCATGAAAAAATAGAACTAGCAATTAATAAAATAATAACAAATTTGACAACAAAGTCTGCTCTTAAAAATAATTTAAATAAGGAGAAGTCTGTACTTCCGCCTAAGCCCACAATTTGAGATGCAATTTCTTGTTCCATGCAAGTTGATTACTTTTAGAATGTGTCATGAATTTGGCGCTTTTAAATATAAAAATATAAAAAAATCATTTAATTATCGTTTAATCGAGTGTCGCTATAAAATCTTGCTATAAGTATAGCATCTGATTTATTTACGTCTTTTTTTTTCGATAATTCAGCGGACAACAAAGGGTACATTTCTATTGCCTTAGTTCTGCTTGAGTCTTTCGATGAATTGATCAATTCAAAATGTTTTTTCCATTTTGAAGGTCTAACAAAAAAAATAGGTAGCCCCAAAGCAGCGCAAATGCCTTTAATTGCTCCAAAAGTTTGTCCAAAATTAAACATGCTAGTAACGCCTTGTCCTGGCATTGCATTGACCTGCTCTACTACTACAGATACTTCTTCACCATTTTTGATATTGTCTTTTAATAGTTTTACTAATTGGGCGCTATTGAGTTGTCTTTTGTTTTTTTTTCCTTCAGACATCACGGGTATCTCAAAAATATTTAACACCTTATTATTTTTGAGAACAGCAATTGCTCCACTTAATCCCGGATCTATTCCAATTATTTTCATTATCAAATATTTTTTAAATTAATGTTTATATAAACATCTTGAACATCATCTAACTCTTCCAAAGCTAACAAAAGCTCATAAATTTTTTTACTTTGCTCTTTATCTAAACTTATACGACTCAGTGGTCTCCATTCTATACCAGAGTATTCTAGTTTATTTAATTTCTTTTCTAATTCACTTTTAACTTTATAAAAATCCTCTTTTTCAGAAATTATTTCATAGTAATTTTCTAGATTTGTACAGTCTTTTGCACCTGAATTTATTGCTAATTCAAAAATCTTATCTTCTTTGACTTTTTTATTATTTACATGAATAACACCACAATTAGTAAATAAATGTTTAGTTGATCCAGTTTCACCCAGTCTACCGTTGTTCTTATTTAATATTGTTCTTAAACTAGATGCAGATCTATTTTTGTTATCCGTCAATGTCTCAATTATCAAAGCTGCATTAAATGGGCCAAACCCTTCGTACCTTAAATTTTCATAATTTTTATCTCCGGTTAATTCGGATTTACTTATCGCTCGGGCGATATTGTCTTTGGGCATATTAGCTTGTTTGGCAGCTTGTATAGCTGTTCTTAATCTTGGATTCATGTCCGGATTTTTATCACCTAATTTTGCAGCTACAGTAATTTCTCTTGATAACTTAGAAAAAATTTTTGATCTTTCTTTATCTGCTCTACCTTTTTTATGCTTAATTCCAGCCCAGTGTGAGTGTCCTGCCATATTTAATTAATTAGAATGCCACCATCTATTAATCTAGAAATTTTTTTTGTTAAACCTGTTTTAGGATTTGCCTCTATTATAATGCCAGATAAAGTTCCCTCTCCCTCAGCAGGAAAATGATCAGTAGCAGATTTGTCTTTTAAAAATTTTTTTAAAGAATTTTCTTTATTCATTCCAATTACAGAATTATAATCTCCACACATGCCTATGTCAGTTTGATATCCTGTTCCTTTTTCTAATATCCTTGTATCAGCTGTAGGTACATGAGTATGAGTTCCAACAACTACTGTAGACGATCCGTCAAAAAAGTGTCCCATCGCCATTTTTTCACTTGTAATTTCTCCGTGAAAATCAACCACAATAAAATCAACATTTTTTTTTAGTTTAATCTTTTCTTTAATTTTTTTCGCAGCTTTAAAAACATCTTCAGTCTTTCGCATGAAAACGTTTCCCATTAAATTTATGACACCAATTTTATATTTTTTATTTTTTGTAATAAAAATTCCATAACCATTTCCCGGAGAACCTTCAGCAAGATTTGCTGGCCTTAAAAGCCTTTTCTCTTTATTAATATAGTCAACAGTTTCTTGTTTATCCCAAATATGATTGCCAGAAGTAATGACATCGACACCCTTGGAATAGAGTTCATCGGCTATCGGGCTAGTAATACCTTTACCATCATCAGCTGCATTTTCTCCATTTATAACTGTAAAATCTATTTTATTTTTTTCTATAATCTTATGTAAACTTTTATCTAGTGCTTTCCTGCCAGAAATTCCCATTATATCACCTAGAATTAGTATTTTCATTAAATAAAACCTTTTTCATTTAAAATATGATTTAATTTTACATCGTTGATAGAAGTTGGAACTTTATTGTGTTTTTGAAACGAGAAAGCGACACCTATTGAAATAATATCTTTATTTGATTTGAGATATCTATTTAAAAATCTATCATAATAACCACCCCCATAACCTAATCTATTTTTTTGGTTATCATAAGCAAGTAACGGAACTAACATAACATTTGGAATGATTTTTCTCGTATTTGAATTTGGCTCTAACATTCCATATTTATTGACATATAATACATCTCCCTTTTGCCATTTATAAAAATACATAGAATTCCGAGTACCAATCACAGGCAAAATAGTTCTAATTTTTTTAATATTAACAATATCAAGTAATTTAATTACATTTACTTCATAAGAGGCGGGATAGTACAATGAAAGAGTAATATTTTTTTTTTTAAATCTTTGTTTGATCAGTTTTAATAACGGTTTAAAAAAACTTGGATTAACATCAAAATATTTCTTTCTGCGAATTAAAGAATATTTTTTTCTTAATCGCTCTTTGTTTTGCATTTACTGAATTTTAGAAATTGTTTCAGTGTTTGAAAGTATTTTTTCAAGAGATTTTGTGGTTTTATCAAGCATTGACTCGTAAAGAGTATTGCTTTCTTCAATTGTCTGCTTAAATTTTTCTAATTCATTATTTAAATCAGCAATTTCCTTGTCTTTGCTATCTTTATATCTTATAGCCAAATTTTTTAATTCTTGGAATTTAGAAGCTAAAATGTCTAACTTTTTTTTTTGTTGAGTAATTCTTCTTTTTAAGTCAAAATATTCATCTATTAATTGTATAGTTGTGATAAGCAATAATTTGTTTTCACCAATATTTCCTAATTTATCTTTTAATTCTTTATATTTCTTATCTAAATAAGAAGTTAAAGTTTTTAAAGCCTCTTCTTGACCATCGTCACAAGACAAAAGGTAGTCTTTATTATTAAACTTTATATTTACGTTTGCCATTTTTCTATTTCGCTTACTAAGTTCTCTGTTTCTTGACTTAACTCTTCAATATCTTGATTAAATTTCTCTTCCATAAATGAGCGTTTATTAACCTCTTCTTGAAGTTGAGTGATTTTGCCTTTTAAGTATTTATGTTCTCGCATTAATTCTTGGTTTCTTTTTTCAATTTCAGATTTTTTTCGGATTAATTCATTTTTCTCAGTTTCAATTTTTTCAGATTTGTAATTAGAATGTGAATAAGTCGAAGTCAAAATATTCAATTTATCTAATAGCTCATTTAGATTTTTTTCTTTTTTTTCTAAAATACTCATATGTTTTTTATATCATATTATTGATATACTTAGTTTAAGTCTATATAGGTAATTTAATAGTGAACGTAAAATTTAATCAATTATCAAACGCAATAAGATTTTTATCAATTGATGCTGTGCAAAAAGCAAATTCTGGTCATCCAGGTATGCCTATGGGCATGGCGGATGTAGCTACAGTTTTATTTAAATACCACCTGAGGTTTAATCCTAATAATCCTGATTGGATAAACAGAGATAGGTTTATTCTATCGGCGGGGCATGGTTCAATGTTGCTTTATTCTTTGCTTCATCTCACAGGTTATAAAAGTATTTCAATTGATGACTTGAAAAATTTTAGACAATTAAATTCAATTTGTGCAGGTCATCCTGAGTATAAAAAGGGATCGGGTATTGAGACTACGACTGGCCCTTTGGGTCAAGGTCTAGGGAACGCTGTGGGAATGGCTATCGCTGAAGAAATATTAAGAAAAAAATTTGGATCTACTTTAATAAATAATAAAACCTATGTAATCGCAAGTGACGGTGATCTAATGGAAGGAATTAGTCATGAAGCAATGAGTTTAGCAGGACATCTGCAATTAAGAAATTTAGTTGTATTATTTGATAACAATAAAATTTCTATTGATGGATCCACTTCCTTAAGTGTATCTGATAATTATAAAAAAAGATTTGAAGGATATGGATGGAATTTTTTAGAAATTAACGGTCATAGAGAAAAAGAAATTTCTAAAGCAATAACAAAAGCTTCTAAAACTAATAAACCTACTTTAATATCTTGTAAAACTGTAATTGGGTTTGGGTCTCCAAATAAATCAGGAAAAGCTTCATCACACGGATCTCCTTTAGGAGAAGACGAAATAGCTTTAGTACGAAAAAAACTTAAATGGAACAGTAGGCCGTTTGAAACGCCTGAAAATATTTTAAATGCTTGGAGAAAGATTGGTGAAAAAGGAGTTGAGCTAGAAAAAAAATGGCTAACAGCATTAAATAAAAAAGATTCTAGAATAAAATCAGAGTTAAAAAATACATACGTAGAGCCAAATTTAAAAGATTTAAAAGATTTAATTAAAAAAGAAAAAATAAAATATTTTGAATCAAAGCCAAGTATGGCAACAAGACAATGTTCTTCGGCTGTGATAGAGAGTGTTTCAAGTATTTTACCTCAATTAATTGGTGGTTCCGCAGACTTAAGTGGATCAAACAATACAAAAACAAGTAATTCAAAAGTTATTAGCCCAAAAAATTTTAATGGAAATTATATTCATTATGGTGTTAGAGAGCATGGAATGGCTGCTGTTATGAATGGCTTAGCATTATACAGCGGACTAATTCCTTTTGGTGGAACCTTTTTGATTTTTTCAGATTATTGCAAGCCATCTATAAGACTAGCCGCATTAATGGGTTTAAAAGTAATTTATATTTTTTCTCACGACTCTATTGGTCTTGGAGAAGATGGTCCAACTCATCAACCAGTAGAACAATTAAATGGGTTAAGGGCTATTCCAAATCTAAATGTGTTTCGTCCAGCAGATATTAATGAAACTCTTGAGTGTTGGGAAATAGCTTTAAATAGTAAAAATACTCCAAGTGCAATCGCACTATCAAGACAAAAATTACCCTATATCAATCCAGAATTATCAAATATTAATAAATGTTTAAATGGTGCATACATAGTTAAAATAACTTCACATAATAACAAATTAACACTAGTTGCCTCTGGATCAGAAGTCGAATTAGCTTTAGAAGTACAAAGTGAATTAAAGAAGTATAGTATTGAATCAAAAGTAGTTTCTATGCCTTGCCAAGAACTTTTTGATAAACAATCAGATGATTTTAAAAATAACATTATAGACAAAGAGTCTTTAATTGTTACTCTTGAGGCTGGGGATGTTTCTTCTTGGAAAAAATATTTAGGTAGTAGAGGCATATCTCTAGGTATTAATAGATTCGGTGAAAGTGCTCCATACAAAAAAGTATATGAACATCTGAACTTGTCAGTGGAAAAAATAGTGACCACTATTCAAAAAAAACTTAGAGATTATTCGTTATCTAAATGAACAAAATAAAATATTTTTCTGACAGTCTAGAAGTTCAGAACAGAATAATAATTCTAAGACTTGATTTAAATGTTCCTCTACAAGAAAAAAAAATTCAGGATTATAATAGAATATTATTAACTCTACCTTTTTTAAAAGACTTAGTAAGAAAAAAAGCTAAGATAATCATTATTAGTCATTTAGGTAGACCAAAAGGAAAAAGGAGTAATGAATTTTCTTTAACTCCAATTTACAAATTTTTAAAAGAAAATCTTAAAACTAATGTTTATTTCTATATGGGCGATATAAATGAGGAGACAAAAAGTAAATTTTCATACCTTAAAGAAGGTGAGATTATTTTATTAGAAAACATAAGATTTTTTGAAGGAGAAAATAAAAATGATGATGATTTTGCAAAAAAACTTGCTTCGATAGGTGATATGTACATTAATGACGCCTTTTCATGTTCTCACAGAAAGCAAGCTTCCATTCATAAAATTACAAAATATATAAATGAGTGTTATGCCGGACCATTACTCAAAAAAGAAATTGAAGCGATAAATTCAATTATAAAAAATAAAAAAAAACCAGTAACTTGTATTATAGGAGGATCAAAAATTTCTACAAAAATAAATGTAATTAATAATTTAGTTAAAAACGTAAACAACATTGTTATTGTGGGAGCTATGGCTAATAACTTTTTAATCTTTAAAGGTTTTGTCATTGGAAAATCTCTTATAGAAAAAGGAACAAAAGAGACAATCAGCCAGATATATGTTGAGGCTAAAAAATATAACTGTAATATCTTAATTCCTGAGGATTGTAGTGTTTCAAATGATTTTAAAAGTACTGGAAAAATAAAAATAACTGACTCAATTGATAAAGATGAAATGATCTTGGATATTGGACCTAAAACAATAAAAAATATTCATAGTATTATAGATCAATCTAAAACAGTTTTGTGGAACGGGCCCGCAGGATACATAGAAAATAAGAATTTCTCACATGGAACCCTGGCTATTGCTAATAAGATTTCTGAAAGCACAAATAAAAAATCTCTTATATCAATAATAGGTGGTGGAGATACCATATCTGCTATTAATAAGAGTAAAGATAAATTTGTTTTTACGCACTTATCAACAGCAGGTGGCGCGTTTTTAGAATTTCTTGAAGGAAAAGACTTGCCCGGGCTTGATGTTTTAAAATAAATAACATTTATGACTTTAGAAGAAATTGCAAGAAAAATGTGCGCTAAAGGAAAAGGAATTCTAGCTGCAGATGAAAGCACCGGGACGATTGCTAAAAGATTTAAAAGTATAAATGTAGAAAATACTGAAAAAAATAGATTAATTTTTCGACAAACATTATTTAACTCTGAAGCTATGAAAAACTACATTGGTGGAGTTATTCTTTTTGACGAAACTATAAAACAAAAAACTACAATTGGACCGAGTATTCCAGAACTAATTTCAAAGAATAAAGCTTTACCAGGAATTAAAGTTGATAAAGGTGCTAAGCCATTAGCAGGATCTCTGGACGAGACAATAACAGAAGGTCTAGATGGACTAAGAGAGAGATTGAAAGAATACTACGAATTAGGAGCAAGATTTACAAAATGGAGAGCTGTTTATAAAATTGGAGATAAATTTCCATCTTCTCAATCAATAAAATCAAATGCTCACGCCCTTGCTAGATACGCTGCTCTTGTACAAGAAGCTAGAATGGTTCCAATAGTGGAACCTGAAGTATTAATGGATGGATCCCATGATATTAATAAATGTTACCAAGTTACAACTAATGTATTAAATGAATGTTATAACGAACTTGAAAACCACAGAGTTGATTTGAAAGGAACAGTTTTAAAACCAAATATGATTATACCTGGTTCAGAATCATCAAAAAAATCTAGTTCAGAAGAAATCGCAAAAAAAACATTGGACTGTCTTAAAAAAAATGTTCCAAGCGAGGTAACTGGCATTGCATTTTTGTCAGGGGGACAGTCTGAAATTGAAGCAAGTAAAAATTTAAATGAAATAAACAAGATTAATGATACAGATTTTTTAATTACTTTCTCCTATGGCAGAGGTTTGCAGGCAAGTGCATTGAAAGCATTCGGTAAAAATCAAAATAATCAAAATGAAATTCAAAAAGCTTTTGATCACAGGGCCAAAATGAATGGACTTTCTTCTAAAGGAGAGTGGTCTGAAGATTTAGAAAAAGAAGCTGCGGCTTAATACAATTGAAAAAATTAGTTTATTTAATCTCTCCTGAAAAAATTAATAATAATTTTTATGATGATTTAAAAAAAGTATTTAAAGCCAAAAATGTAAAGTTTTTTCAACTTAGATTAAAGAATGTAAAAAAAGCAAAAATTATAAAAATTGCTAAAGAAATAAGAAAAATTACAAAAAAGTATAGGGTTAAGCTTATAATCAATGATCATCCAAATATTTCAAAAATTGTAAATGCTGATGGATGTCATTTGGGTCAAAACGATAGCCCAATAATGAAATCTAGAAAATATCTTAAAAAGATGATTATTGGAGTAACTTGTCATAATTCAAAATTATTAGCCAAAAATGCCTTACGAAATAAAGCTGATTATTTAGCGTTCGGCTCTTTCAATAAATCAAAACTTAAACCAAACGCAAAAAGAGCAAATTTAAATATTTTAAAATGGGCAAAAAAAAATGTTAAAAAACCAATAGTAGCAATTGGTGGAATTAATAATTCAAATTACAAAAAATTCATTAAATCGGGAGCTAAATATATTGCAATATCAAGTTTTATTTGGGATAACCCAAAATTAAAACCAGAAATAGCTATAAAGGAATTTAAATGAAAATTACTGCAATAGAGATAAAACCAGGAATGATAATTGAGCATAAAAATGATTACTGGAATGTTTTAAAGACTCAACATGTCAAGCCGGGTAAGGGAGGAGCTTTCAATCAAGTAGAGTTGAAAAGTGTAATCAAGGGAACTAAATTGAATGAAAGGTTTAGATCAAGTGAGACAGTTGAAAAAGCTGAGGTTGATGAAAAAAAATTTAATTTTTTGTATATAGATGGTGAAAATTGTCATTTCATGGACAACAAAAGTTATGAACAGATTGAAATCCCAAAATCAGTAACTGGAGAAAAGCATAAATTACTTAAAGAAAATTTAGAAGTTACTATTTCTTTTATGGAGGAAAGAGCTATTTCTATAGAACTGCCAAATAATATAGAGTGTGTAATTGAAAGTACAGATGCAGCTATTAAAAATCAGACAGCGTCTTCATCCTATAAACCTGCGCTATTAGATTGTGGAATAAAAATTGATGTACCTCCATTTATTGAAAGTGGTGAAAAAATTATTTTAGACACTCGTACATTAGAGTATGTAAAGCGAGTACACTAATGAGATTAAATTCTCCTAAAATAAATATAATTTCTAAAGCTTGTATGAAAGCCTCCAGATCTTTAATAAGAGATTTTGGGGAAATAGAAAACCTGCAAGTTTCAACTAAGGGACCAGGTGATTTTGTTACTTCATCAGACAAAAGAACTGAAAAAATTATTATTGAAGAATTACAAAAAGCTCATCCAGATTACGGGATAATTACGGAAGAGTCAGGAATAATAAATAAATCTAATACAAGCAACAGATGGATTATTGATCCGATTGATGGGACTGTAAACTTTTTAAATGGTGTTCCCCAATTCGCTATTTCTGTAGGATATGAAGAAAACGGAGAGATTAAGTGTGGAGTAGTGTTTGATCCAATTAAAAATGAATTTTTCTGTGCTGAAAAAGGTAATGGAGCATATTTAAATAACTCAAGAATAAGAGTATCGAATAAGAAAATATTTAAAGATGCCTTGCTAGTAACTGGAGGTCCAAAATATTCAAGCAAGATAAAAGAGAAAATTTTTTCCGAGTTCGAAAAAATTTCAAAAATTGTACCAAATATTAGAAGGTTTGGAAGTGCAGCTTTAGATATATCATATGTGGCATGCGGAAGATTTGATGGTTATTGGCAAAGAGAAATAAATTATTGGGATATTGCTGCTGGAACTATAATTTTGAAAGAAGCTGGTGGTTTTGTAGATTTTTTTGAACCAGATGATAAAGCTCCTTTAAAAAGGAACGTTTTAGCTTCAAATACAAATATTCATAAAGAATTAAAAGACCTAATCGTAAAAAAAAATATTGAGTAAGAACATTTAATAATATAAAACTCGCAACATGAAAAAAAAGATACATCCTAATTATCACAAAATTAAAGTCGTAATGACTGATGGAAGTGAATTTGAAACCAAGTCAACTTGGGGTAAAGAAAATGATGTGCTCAAATTAGATATCGATCCAAAATCACATTTTGCATGGACAGGTGGGGCGCAGAAAATTCTCGATAAAGGGAGAGTAAGTAAGTATAATAAAAAATTTAGCAACTTGAGAACAAAAAAATAGATATGTCTGAAGCACCCTTTATGCCGAAAGCTACTGCTGTTTGGCTAGTTGAAAATACTACTTTAACGTTTAAACAAATAGCTGAATTTTGTAATTTGCACGAACTTGAAGTTAAAGGTATTGCTGATGGAGATGTTGCAAAGGGAATTAAAGCTTATAACCCTATATTGGCCGGACAATTATCTAGAGAAGAAATAGAAACGTGTTCTTCTAATCCTGAAAAAAAATTAAATTTATTAAAAAAAGTAGATGAAGTTGAAGTTAAAGAGAGAAAAAAACCAAAATATACACCTTTGTCTAAAAGACAAGATAGACCTGACGCTATCTTATGGTTATGTAAAAATGCTTCGGAACTCACCGATGGACAAATTTCTAAATTAGTTGGAAGTACAAAAGGAACAGTTTCTTTAATCAGAAAAAGAAGTTACTGGAATTTTTCTAATCTTAAACCGAGAGATCCAGTAATTTTAGCTCTATGCACCCAAGAGGCATTTCAAAAAAGTCTAGATAAAGCAAAAAGAAGAATCGAAAGGGAGAGAAAAGCTAAGATAAGAGAAGAAAAGAAAGCTCAAGCGGCTTCAGTATAGACAATTAATGTGGCAAATGATAACAAACTAAAAATTAACAGGAGGTTTTTATTAAAATAGACGTCAAAGATAACAATGTTGAGCAAGCTATACGAGTTTTAAAAAGAAAGCTTCAAAAAGAAGGTTTTTTTAAAGTAATGAAAATGAAAAGCACTTATGAAAAACCGTCAGAAAGAAAAAAAAGAGTTCAAACTGAAAACATTAAGAGAATTAAAAAACTCCAAAAATTAAAGAACAGGTACTAATAATAAATATGAGAGGAACAATAATGCCGTCTGGTAAAGTAAAATGGTTTAATTCAAAAAAAGGATATGGATTTATTACTGACGATGAAACAAATAAAGATATATTTTTACACGTTTCTGAGTTAGAAAATTCGAAATTAAGAGTATTAAAAGAAGAGCAAAAATTAAAATACGATATAAAAGAAGAAAAAAATAAACTCCAAGCTATAAATATAAAGAAATTATAACTCAACGCGGGGTGGAGCAGTCTGGTAGCTCGTCAGGCTCATAACCTGAAGGTCGAAGGTTCAAATCCTTCCCCCGCAACCAAAATGACAAAAGAAATTAGAAACATCACAATCATCGCACATGTAGATCACGGAAAAACAACTCTAATTGATAGTTTAATGAAGCAAAGCGGTTCATTCAGAGATAATGAAAATATTGAAGAACGTATTTTGGACTCGGGTGAATTAGAAAAAGAGAGGGGTATTACGATTTTAGCAAAACCAACTTCTATTAATTGGAAAAACTCAAGAATAAATATTATTGATACTCCTGGACACAGAGACTTTGCTGCAGAAGTTGAAAGAGTTTTACATATGGCTGATGGTGCGTTGCTATTAATTGACTCAGTAGAGGGAGTAATGCCTCAAACAAAATTTGTATTGGCTAAAGCTTTAAAGCAGGGTCTAAGGCCAATAGTTATTATTAATAAATTAGATAAAACTGATCAAAGAGCAAACGTAGTTTTAGATGAAACATTTGATCTTTTCGTAAGTTTAGATGCAAATGAAGAACAATTAGATTTTCCAGTTTTATATGCTAGTGGAAGGTCGGGATGGGCCACGAAAGATATTGATGGTCAAAGGGAAAATTTAAATCCTTTGCTAGATTTGATCATGACGCATGTTAAACCAACTAGCTTGGACAAAGCCAAGCCTTTTGCCATGCTGTCCACTTTACTTTATGCAGATAGTTTTTTAGGAAGAAGTTTGGTTGGTAAAATAGCTCAAGGGACTGCAAAAGCTAATCAGCAAATTAAAGCAATAAATTTAAATGGTGAGAAAGTTGATGAAGGAAGACTTACAAAAATATTTAGATATGAAGGCACTAAAAGAGTTCCAATTACTACTGGAGAAGCTGGAGATATAGTTATAATTGCCGGTTTAGAAAAGGCCAATGTAGCAGATACAATTTGTGATTTAGAATTAAATGAACCAATAAATGCAACTCCTATTGATCCCCCAACTATGTCGATCAAAATTACAGTAAATAGTTCTCCTTTAGCTGGAACAGAAGGGAAAAAATTAACAAGTACACAAATTCGTGAACGTTTAATTTTAGAGGCTGAAAATAATGTTGGAATAAATTTTGAGGAAAATAAAAATAAGGATGCTTTTATTATTAGTGGTCGAGGTGAATTAATGTTGGAAATTCTTTTAACTCAAATGAGGCGAGAAGGATTTGAAATGACTGTCAGTCCTCCAAAAGTTTTGATCAAGCAAGATAATAATGGGAAAAAACAGGAGCCAATTGAGGAAATCACTATGGATTTGGATGAAGAATATTCCTCAAAAATTATTGACTCAATGAATAGAAGAAAAGGTAAACTTATTGACCTAAAAGATACGGGTAAAAATAAAAAAAGATTGATTTTTCATGCACCAACAAGAGGTTTAATGGGTTACACAAGTAGATTTTTAACTTTAACAAAAGGAACTGGAGTCATAAATAGAACCTTTCATTCCTTTGGAGATTACACTGGTGATATGGAAGGAAGGAGAAACGGTGCTCTTATATCCATGGAGACTGGAAAGGCAGTTGCATTTGCAATTTTCAATTTGCAAGCTAGAGGGGAGATGCTAGTAACTCATAAAGATCCTGTTTATGAAGGTATGATTGTGGGTATTTCTTCTAAGGCCGGAGATCTTGAAATTAATGTTTTAAAAGGAAAGAAACTAACTAATATGAGAACGCAGAATACCGATGAAAATGTGGTATTAACTCCAGTCAGAAAAATGGCTATTGCCGAACAACTAAGCTTATTAAATACTGATGAAGCTTTAGAAATTACACCAAAATCTTGCAGACTAAGAAAACTAATTTTAGATCCTCACGAAAGAAAAAGACTATCTAGAGCTAAAGCTAAAGCATCTTAGAGGCTAAACTTTGATTTTTTACTATCTGTTAGAAAACCATTTACCGTATCAAGTGTCATTGATCTAAAACTTTTTCCGAAACTATTAATTTGATTTAATACTTTAGGCGGCATAGTAATAATATTGCAATTTATTTGTTTGGCCTGAGTATAATTATAAGCTTCTCTGGTGCTAGCCCAAAGAATTTCAATATTTTTATTTTTTTTTGTAAGCAAAATACTTTTTTTGAAAATTGGGATTGGGTCTTTTCCTTTGTCCGCCATTCTTCCAGCAAATATAGAAATAATAGATTTAGTTTTTTTGTTTAATTTTTTGTAGACTCTTTTAACTTGATCAAATGTATAAACTGCAGTTATATTTAGTTTTATCCCTTTGTTGCTTAATTCTTTAATGACTGAACCTGAAAAAATTCCTTTAGAGTTAACAACAGGAATTTTAACATATACGTTTTTACTCCAAGAATTAATTTCATAAGCTTGTTTAAGCATGTCTTTAGAATTGTCAGCAAATACCTCAAAAGAAATTGGTTTTTTTCTACAAATTTTTAAAATTTTGATAGAATACTTTTTATAATTTTTGGCCCCAGCCAGTCTCATTAAGCTTGGATTTGTAGTAAAACCGTCAACGAAAGATTTTTTATTAAAAAATTTAATAGTTTTATAATCAGCTATATCGCAAAATATTTTTATTTTCATTAATCAAGATTTTTGACTATGTCCTCAGTCATTTTTTTAGCATCAGCAAACAGCATTAAAGTATTATCTTTATAAAATAATTCATTATCTATTCCAGCATAACCAGGCGATAAACTTCTCTTTACAAATAAAACCGATTTGCATTTTTCAACATCAAGCACGGGCATACCAAATATCGGACTTTTAGGGTCTGTTTTAGCAACAGGATTTGTTACATCATTAGCGCCAATTACAAATGCAACATCAGAATTGGCAAAATCATTATTTATATCCTCTAATTCAAAAACTTCATCGTAAGGAACGTTAGCCTCAGCTAGCAAGACGTTCATATGTCCTGGCATTCTTCCTGCAACTGGATGTATCGCATATGTTACTTTAATGTCGTTTTTTTTTAATTTATCTACCATTTCTCTTAAAGCGTGTTGAGCTTGTGCTACTGCCATACCATAACCAGGAACTATTATCACCGATGAGGCATTTTTCATTAAGAAAGCTGCATCCTCAGCATTTCCACTTTTTACAGGTTTTTGATCTCTCTTTTCATTTTTGTCATTAGCAGAATTATCTGCTCCAAAACCACCAAGTATGACGCTAAAGAAAGATCTGTTCATAGCTTTGCACATTATATAAGAAAGTATTGCTCCTGAGGATCCAACTAATGCACCGGTAATGATTAAGGCAGTATTTTCCAAAGTAAAACCTATTCCTGCAGCTGCCCATCCAGAGTAAGAATTAAGCATTGAAATTACTACTGGCATATCTGCGCCGCCAATAGGTATGATTAATAACACGCCAACTAGAAAAGATATCATTACTACTGTCCAAAAAATATTTGACTCTTGAGTTTTGCATAGAAAAAAAATTGAAACAAAAATTCCTACTCCGAGTATTAAATTTAAAAAATGTTGTCCTCCAAATATAATTGGAGAGCCAGACATTATCCCTCTTAATTTTAAAAAAGCTATTATAGAGCCAGAAAAAGTTATAGCACCCACCGCTGCACCAATGGACATTTCTATAAGACTAGCCAGTTTAATTTGGCCAACAAATCCTAAATTAAAAGCTTCAGGGTTTAAAAAAGCTGCTATTGCAACAAAAACAGCAGCTAAACCAACTAAACTATGAAAACCTGCTACTAACTCAGGCATAGCGGTCATCGGAATTTTAAATGCTATAAAAGCTCCAATTGCTCCACCAATAATTAGAACAATTATTACATAAACTAATGAATTAGAAAAATTTCCAATTGATAAAAATGTTACTACAATTGCTATTATCATTCCTGCAATTCCAAAATAATTTCCTTGTCTGGATGTGTCTGGAGATGATAATCCTCTAAGTGCAAGGATGAATAATATCCCTGAGACTAAATAAAAAATTGCTGACAAATTTGGAGATATCATTTGTTTTTATCTTTCTTCTTTTTGTACATTTGAAGCATTCTTTGAGTGACTAAAAATCCTCCAAAAATATTTACAGCTGCTAAAACAATAGCGATAAAACCAAATATACTTGATATATCAAAAACAGTTTCAGAAGATCCTGCTAAGGCTGCTATTATAGCACCAACAATGATAACTGATGAAATAGCATTAGTAACTGACATTAAAGGGGTGTGAAGAGATGGAGTAACACTCCAAACAACATAATAGCCAATGAAGATTGACAAAATAAATATACTTAATCTAAATATAAACGGATCTATTTCCATAATTAAATTTCTTTGATGAGTGATTTTTCTATAATTTCATCTTCTAAATTTATATTAAAATCTTTTTTTTCTTTACTATATAAATTCCGTATAAAACTAAATAAGTTTTTAGCATATAAGCTCGAAGCAGTAAGTGGCAGACTGTTCATTAAACTTTTAACACCTATTACTTTAATTCCATTAATTGTATTAATTTTTCCTGCTTCTGAAAATGCAGAATTTCCCCCTTGCTCTGCCGCTAAATCATAAACTATAGATCCAGGTTTCATCAATTTTACTAAATCCTCAGTTAAAATCCTTGGCGCAGGTTTTCCAGGTATCAATGCTGTACATATAACAATATCATTTTTTTTTAATGCCCCTTGCATCATTTCAGCTTGTTTTTTTTTATAATCGTCTGAGGTTTCTTTTGCATATCCACCAGCAGTTTCCATATCTTCGGTTTGTTCAACGGTCAAAAATTTTCCACCTAAACTTTCTACTTGCTCTTTTGATGCTGCTCTTACATCTGTTGCTGAAACGATTGCTCCTAATCTTTTTGCAGTAGCAATAGCTTGTAAACCAGCTACTCCTGCTCCGATTACTAGTACTTTAGCAGCTGGGACAGTTCCTGCGGCTGTCATCATCATTGGTATAGCTTTTTCAAATTCAGCGACACAATCGACTACTGCTCTATAACCAGCTAAATTTGATTGGGAAGATAATACATCCATCGATTGAGCCCTTGTTATACGAGGCAATTGTTCAAGAGAAAAAATTTTTATTCTTTTGTTAATAATTTTTTCAATTTGATTTTTATTTTTTGATGGATTTAACATTCCAATTAAAATTGTATTTTCTTTCAAATTATTAATTTCATTTTCAGACGGACAATTAACCTTAATAATTAAATTACTAGAATTTAAAACCTCATTAGATGAAGATTTAATCTCGACACCAAGTTTTGTATACTCATCATCTTGAATGCCTAAGTGACTTGCATAGTCTTTTTCAATGCACATATTTAAACCCAATCCTAAAATATTTTTTGCAGTTTCAGGTGTCAAAGAAACTCTTTTTTCTAGTGTTAAATCTTCTTTAGTTGAACCTACTATCATTTTTAAAATATTTTTAGATTAAAGTAAGGTAAAAGCAAGTATTACTAAGATCGCAATAACTACTATTGTTCCCCATAAAACAAACTTAGTGAATCCTTTCCAAGTTTCTTTGTAATCTTGGTCACTCATAGCTAACCTTGGCGTGCTTTAAATTTAGGATTTTTTTTATTAATTACATAAAGCTTCCCTTTACGCTTTACTAATTTTGAGTTTAGATCTCTTTTTTTAAGTGATTTAAGTGAGCTTGCTATTTTCATAATTATATAGCCTGGCAACGTCCTACTCTCCCGTATCTTAAGATATAGTACCATCGGCGCTGAAGGACTTAACTTCCGAGTTCGGGATGGGATCGGGTGTGGCCCCTTCGCAATAATTACCAGGCGAAAGTTTTATAGTATTTTTGAGGACAAATGTAAACTGATTAAAAAAAGCTATAAATTTCCCTTAAAACAATACAAATAGATATTGCAAATCTTTTAATGTAAATTAATTATAGTTATGTTTTGGAAAAATAATTCTCTAAATCTTGTCCAATTATCATTCTATTTCTTACCTGTTTCCTTATTAATAGGTAGTTTAGTAGTAAATGTTAATATTTTAATATTTATAATTTTGACTTATTTTTTCTTAGTTAAAAATAAGATTTCTGTTAAGTTCAATCTTGCTAATAAATTACTGTTATCTTTCTTTTTTTTAGTAATTTTATCATCACTTTTAAATATTAAAGTGATAGGTGTTGAAAATTTAATTAAATCTATTTTGTTAATAAAATTTTTTTTTATTTATATTTTTATTGAAACTTTAATTACTAACAAAAAATTAAATTTAGAAATATTTTTTAAAATTTGTTTAATATTGGTATTATTTGTTTCTCTAGATGTAATACTACAATTTTTTTCTGGGAAAAATATTTTAGGATTTGAGCCGCATGATGGAAGAATTGCAGGTATTTTTGGGTCAGAGGCAATAGCGGGCGCATTCATTCAAAAACTTTTTATTTTTTCTTTAATTGGGGTTTTTTTGATAAAATATTTGAGAAGTTCAAAAATAAAATATAACGAAATTCTTTTCTTTTTGATTGCTACTCTAGGTGCATTCGTCGCAAGTAACAGAATGTCCTTTTTAATTTTAATGTCAATAATTGTTTTTATATTTTTATTTTATAAAAATTTTAGAAAAGAATTATTAGTTTTTTTCATTTTTATTATTCCTGTTTTTTTATACCTTTATAATTCTAATGATAGTTTAAATATTAGATATGACGATTTTAAAAGTAAAGTGTCTAGATCAATAGATGCATTAAATAAAGATACTCAAAAAAATAAATTTTACTCAGCAAATCATGGACGAATTTATTATGCTGTATTTGAATCATTTAAAAATGATATGTTGCTTGGAGGTGGTTTAAAATCCTTTAGATACAAGTGTCCAGATTTAAAAAATGACATAAGAGTAACTTGTTCAACCCACCCCCATAATTATCATCTTGAAGTTTTACATGATACAGGAATAATTGGATTTATATTATTATCAATTTTTGTATTTATAATTTTATTTACAAAATTTAAATCTTTTAAATATGGAAAATTAAATTACATTGATAAAATTATTTTTTCACTAATAATGTTGAATTTCTTAATTGAAGTTTTCCCAATAAAATCAACTGGAAGTTTGTTTAGTACTTGGACAGGAACAATATTATGGATTTCCATTGCAATGGTAAATTACGATAAAAAAGTTAATGGAAAAAAATAAATACCATAGAAATATAAATGTTATAATATTAGTAGTTGTTTCTCTCATCTTAACAATTTTTTTTGTAGGTCAAAATAATTTATGGCTTAGTCGAGTAGATTGGCTTTATGGCCACGGAGATTTAACTAACGCTCAATTAAGTTGGCAATATTTCCAACATGATAAATGGCATTTTCCTATTGGAAAAAACCCGTCCTATGGATTAGAGATATCTAACTCAATAGTATTTACGGACAATATTCCTCTATTCGCAATTTTTTTTAAAATTTTAAATCCATTTTTACCTGATAAATTTCAATATTATTCGCTTTGGATTTTTATATGTCTTTTTTTACAGCTTTACTTTTCTTATATCCTATTAGAGAAAACTACATTAAATAAAAACTTTTCACTTTTTGCGAGTTTTTTACTTTTATTGGTTCCATTTTTATTTTTTAGATTATCTCATCATTTTTCATTAGGAGCTCACTGGCTCATATTATACTCATTTTACACTGTTTATTTTATTGAAGAGAAAAATAAAAATTTTCATTGGTTTGTTCTTATAGCACTAAGTTTACTGATTCATTTATATTTTACTGTGATGATATTTATCATTTATGGATGCTCTCTATTAGAAATTTATTTGAAGAGAAAAAATATAAAAATTTTTTTCGGATTGTTGCTCAAAATATTATTTGCTTTAGTATTAATGTATGTAATTGGCTATTTTGAGTCTTCCCCAGTTAATTCAGTTTCTTCTGGTTACGGCGAATTTAAGATGGATCTTTTTAGCTTTTTAGACCCCAAAATACCATCCACTTCTAGTTGGTCTTATTTTTTAAATGATATCAATATAACTCATTTAGAAGGTTTTATATATTTAGGTTTAGGTAATATAATTTTAATTTCTTTTGCTTTTATTCTCTTTTTAAAGAATCGGGAAAAAAATAAATCTAAAAAAAATAACTTTCCTTTTTTGAGAATTGCAAACTTATATATTGTCATTTTTTTTCTTTGGTCGTTAACTACTAATTTTTCTGTCTATGGAAATAAAATTTTTAGTTTAAATTTACCAGATTATTTATTTGGTTTATTAAGTATTTTCAGTTCGACAGGAAGATTTGCTTGGCCAGTAGTATATATATTAATTTTATATGCATTAATTTATGTTTTCAAAAATTTAAAAAAATTTAATTTTTCTGTCATTTTAATTTGTTTGGTTATTCAGATCTTTGATATCACCTTAGGACTTTACAATAATTCACTAGCTAACAATAAAACAAATAATTATCAAAAACTCGATCCAATTTGGGGAGTAATTGAAAATAATTATGATAAAATTAGAACAACTTATTTATATAATAATTATGGACCAATTTTTATTAAGCTAAGTAAAATTTTAGGTAACCTTAAGAATATTGAAACAGATATCATTTTAAACGCTTCTATGGATAGAAAGAAGGCGGCTGAAGTGAGATATAATTTAATAAATAAGATTAATCAAAATGAATTAGATAATAACACTGCTTATATAATTGATAATATAGGTCATTTAGTGCAACTCAAAAAAATATTTGAAAATAAGGATGTAGGTTTTTTTAAAAGAGACAATTTTTGGATAATGCTACCTGATAAAAAATCTATTATGACTGAAAAAGATAAAAATAATTTAAACAAGATTAATACAGATACGGCTATATTAAATAAAAAATATGAATTAATGTTTAAAAAAAATTTTCAAGGATTTGGCTGGACGCACAATTTTGGTGAAAAGGGAATTTGGACAGAGGGCGAAAGATCTTTTCTTCTATTCAAACTACCAAACTCAGAAAAAAAAATTGATTTTATTTTAGATATACAACCGTACATTTCTAATAAAAAAAAAGACCAATCGTTAGAAATACTTATAAACAAAAATTTAAAAAAACAAATTAATTTTTTTGAAAATAAAAAGAGTCAAAAAATTAAATTTGTGATAAATCCCGAAACTACAAGAAAAGATATTATTATAGAATTTAAAAATAAAGGTTTAATTTCCCCTTATGATATTTTTGAAAGTCCTGATGCTAGAAAACTTGGTGTACTTTTAAAGAGTATTGAGTTTAGATAAAAAATGAATGCTTTTTCAATCATAATTCCAACATTTAATGATGAATTAAACATAGAAAAAAATGTAATTCATTTAATTAAAAAAGTAAAAAAAATTAAAGTAAATTACGAAATTATTATTGTAAATGATGGTAGCAAAGATAATACAAGTAAAATTTTAAAAAGATTAAGAAAGAAATATAAAAAGATCAGAATTCTCAACAATATTCATAATCTTGGAAAATCATTCTCGGTAAGAAAAGGACTAAAGTTCTCTAAATACAAAAAAATAGTTCTTATAGATAGTGATCTGCCGTATTTAGATTCATTTGAAAAAATAATAAAAAGATTAAATCAAAATTATGACTTTGTGTTTGTGAATCGAAGACATAGAAAAAGTTTAATTAAAAACAAGAAACTTAATTTTTATCAATTTTCAAGATATCTTATAGGTTTTTTTGTTAGTTTCATAATTAAGATAATTTTAAAATTTAATACAGTTGAAACCGATACTCAATCCGGTCTGAAAGGATTTAAAAAACTAGAAAATTTTGAAAAATTAAAATTTATATCAAAAAAATTTTTTCTAGACTTAGAATTAATGCATTACTACAAATTACATGACAAAAAATTTTTTTCTGTGCCAGTAAAATATACAATTGACAAAAAATCATCAATAAAAATTTTTTCGGTGATAAAGAATATTGAAATTATTTATGAATTGACGCTTGTTTTACTAAAATATAAAAAAAATTAACTTAATATAATTTTTGAATAGATGTAATTTTAGATAGAACATCGTCCAGGTTAAAACCTATAATATCACTAAAATTTTTTAAAACATCGTATTTAAAAGAATTATCCTTTTTTGCAAGTTCTAGAGCAGAATTTCTATCTAATAAGCCCTCGCAAATTTGATTAGACCTGAAATTATCAAATTCAGAAAATCCAGCTAAGTTGTAATAAATAAAATTATTAAATGTTGTTTGGCCATCTCCCATTCGCCATTGATTTTTTCCATATGCTAAATCATTTGACCAGTTGTATTCTTTTTGAAGTGTGTCGATAATTGTTTTTTCATCCCATTTAACGTAATTATAAAAATGAACCGATCTCTCCTTTCTAACAAAACTTGAGACGAACCCTTTAAAATTATCTAATAAAGCCATGTTTAGATAAGATGGATTTATCAAACTTTGAGAAGAGTAAAAATAAAACATCTTTAATTTGTTGAGCAAACTGTAAGATGACATTCTTTGATTGTTTGTTAACTTTTGATTTATACCTGCAAAACCTAAAAAAAATTCTCTTTGCTCCAATTGATATCCAGTAAATTGAATAACAAGTTTGATATCATTTTCTTTAGCTAAAATATCTCCATAATCCATGAATGGTTTGTCGCCAGCTTGTACTACTGGCAACATTCCTAAATGTGGTCTTTTCAACCAAGCCATAATGTTATTTCTAACATAATTTCTTTTTTGTTTAATATTAGCTGCCCTAATTATATGTTCTACTCCTAATTTGCCGCAAAGTTTTGCTTGATTTACCCTTGAAGTATCAGTGGTTAAACCCCAATCATATGTAAATGCAATTGGATTCATTTTAAATTTTGTTTTTAAAAGATGAAGGCCAAAACTACTATCTCTCCCACCACTTAATCCTACTACGCAGTCAGGTTTTCCATTTTTCGACCTATATTTTTCTAACTCTTCAAAAAGTTTATCGTCACCTAAAAAAATCTGCTTTTTATAATCTTTGTAATAATTTGATACTCCATCTTTATCAAATTCGATGAAAGGATAAGTTGAGGGTAAAATACATTTTTTACATCTTTTAAGGTTTTCTCTTTTGAGATTTGTTTCAGTGATGTTATCAAAAATTTTATATTGATTTTTGACTGAAAAAATCTTTTTACTTAATATTTCTTCACTATTTAAAATTTCTAGGTTTTCATTATAAATTATAGTTTTGTTAACTATTTTTTTTATTGTTCTGTTATTACTAAAAAGATTTGAACTACTTTTTGTTTGAAATTTTTTAAGTATCTCTTTCTCAGATGCGTAAATGATATAATTTTCATCAGAGACATAGTATAAAGATCCGCAGTTAGATGATAAGAGATTGATTTTTAATTCTGGAATTCTGAAATGAATTGAATAATTTCCATCAATTTTTTTCATAAAATTCGTGAAATTTGATATAAAATTTACTGGATCTTTCTCGTAAATTTCATTTAATTCCTCATAAAATATAAGAGAGTCACTTTTTACATTATATCCTTCATAATTAATTTTTCGTTCAGAATTATTCTGAAATTCTTGGTTTACGATTATTCCATTATGCACTCCTATAATGTTTTTTGTAATCAATGGTTGATTATTTTTTGCTAAGAATTTTGTCCCATTAGTAACTAGTCTAGTTTGCCCATTAATTGAAAGTGGATTATTTATATTTAGATTTTCAAGAGCTTGTGAAATAAATTTTTTATAATCTTCTCTATTAAATATTTTTGAAGGATCTACATTTTGTTTAAAAATCTTTTCAGTTTTATCATTAAAAATAGATATTCCATAAGTATCTTGTCCTCTGGTTCGGCTTAAGTGGGAAATAAGTTTTATATCTTTTTTAATTTCCTCTCTTTTAAGAAACTTTAAATTTTTAAGATGTAGACCGAATATTCCACACATTTTTTATTAAGTTATTTTATTCTACTTTTTAAATACAACGAAAATCTTTTTATAACTACTAAAATACAGAGAAATAGTACAAAGAAAAGGATATATTCAGTTTTCAAAACATTTTCTATTGTAAAATTCTTAATATTATTAAAATCATTAATATATTTTCCAAATTTATTTAGAACAAAAATAATAGGTATTTCTGTTATTATAATAGCAATTAGGAATGTCTTTGCATTTTTTAAAATCGACCCAAAAAATACGTTATGTACAAAATAAGGTAGTACGTATCTACTAGTAGCAATTACAAAAAAATTTAAATCGGTGTTGATATTGTCATTAATTTTAATTATTATTTTTTTAAAATACTTAATTTTTTGAAAAATCTTAATATATCTTGCACAATAAAAAAGTATCAGTGAACATAAAATAATTATTAAATAAGTAAATAAGAAACCTAAATCTTTAAGTAAAAAACCATTAAATATAATAATTGGAAGAGTAGGTATTGGTGATAAAAAAAAAATAAAATTAAATATAAATAATAAAATAAGAAATAGTAAAAAATTTTGATAATGAATTTCTACTAAATAACTAAAAATATTAAATAAAAATATTTGTATTATTTCATAATGATAAATTGTAAGGTAAAGTATTGAAAAAAAAACTAATATAGGTATGCTATAAAGTATTTTCTTCATCTTTTAATAAGACTCAAATGTTTTCTTCAAACCTTCTTTTAGCTTAATTTTCTGAATAAACCCAATTTGTTTAATTTTCCTTATATTTGGTAACCTTTTTTTAGTTCCTCCTTCTTTAAGTGGTGCTCTTTGTATTGATATTTTTTTTTTGGAGATATTTGAAATTAATTTTGCTAATTCTTTTATAGATACTTTCTCTGAAGTACCAATATTATAAATATTTAAATGTTTTCCTTTTTTTAAAAGTAAATTAAACGCATTTAAAAAATCATCGATATATATGAATGATCTGGTTTCGTTTCCAGTGCCTTGGATCTTAAAATTTTTATTTTTAATTTTCTTAATTCTATTGATAAATTCTGGAATAACGTGCTCATTACCCATATCTGGCCCATAAACATTATGTGGTCTAAATATTATTAACTTTTTAAAGTATTTTTTTCCAAAGTTTAAACCCATGATTTCTGTTAAAATTTTTCCACCTCCGTATGAATATCTTGGATTAAAAACATCTGGTATTTTTAAAGACTCATTTTCATCTGTAGGAATTTTACTAGGTGTTTGGTAAACCTCAGAACTTGATGCGAGGTAAAGCTCCTTTATTTTATTTTCTATACAGCCGTCTATTACATTTGTAATACCTTTAACAGCAACGTCGAGAATTTCAGTTGGCTTATTGTAAAAATATTTTGTACCATTGATGTAAGCGAGGTGTACGACTGCATTAATACTTTTTAGGGACTTTCTTACATGACTTATATTTCTAATATCTCCATTTATAATTTTAAGTCTCGAATGTTTAAATTTTACTCTTTTCTTTTTTCCTCGTGATAGATTGTCAAATATCGTTACTCTTGCTCCCCTTTCAAGTAATAAGTTTGATATTGCTGACCCAATAAATCCAAGTCCACCAGTAATCAAATAATGTTTATTATTTCTTTTTTTTGACATTTTTTACTCCCCAGATAAACCACTTCATATATTCAATTAACCAAGGTCCAAATTTAAATGTAGATGATCCACCAAACAGTCTGTCAACGGATTTTAAAGGAAATTCATCGACTTTGTAATTTCCTAGATAAACTTTTATAGTTAGCTCAAAAGCATAGGCCCATCCGATTGGTTTTGACTCCAGCTGAATTTCATTCCACACTTTTTTTTTCATCATCTTTATTCCAGTCGTGCAGTCAGTCAAAGGTATATTAGTAAATAAATTAAAAAGTTTATTAGCAGTTCTTGAAAAAATAGCTCCTAAAAAGGATCCGCCTAATCTAATTCCACCTTTACTATATCTAGTTCCGCTTATAAAATCTAAATCATTTTCGATAAGATGGGTCAACATTTTATCTATAGCTATAACAGGGAAAATCTCATCTACAGCAAAAATCATTACAACATCATATTTAGCGTTTTGTATTCCAACATCTACAGCATGTTTAACACCTCTAGCCTTTGTATTATGAATTAATTTAACATTTTCAAATTCATCACTAAGTTCTTTTGCTACATTTAAAGCATTTTCTTTCTCCGTATCATAAACAATTATAATTTCTTTTGTAAATTTTATAGATGAATTTAACAATCTAATCATAATTGGTAAGCTGTCTTTTTCGTTGTGTATTGGTAAAATAATAGATATTTCTTTTTTCATTTACTGTAAAAGTTATTTATAAGATCACAAATTTTTTTTTGATCTTTTGTTTTTAAAGCAAGAGACGAGGGTAACCACATTAATTTATTTAGTAATTTATGTGAATTTCTAAAATGTTTATTAGATTTTTTATAAGGTTTTAAAGTATTTAAAGGTAACCAAAATAATCTACAAATGACCTTTCTCTTTTTTAGATAATCATAAAGTTTATTTCTGTCTAAACAATATATATCTGACCACAAAGGAAGTTCTCCATGTTTCTGGTTAAAATTGAAAAGTTTAAATTTTTTATTTTTAATCAAATTTTTTTTATAATAATTGTGAATTTCATTTAGTTTTTTTATCCTTTTATTAAACGTGTTTAGTTGGGAAATCCCTAAAGCTGCCTGTAGATTTGTAAATTTTAGATTAAATCCATCAATAACATGCTTATCTGCACCTCCAGTGATTTGGCCTGCTCTCCCTTGATCTTTAATTTTAAGCATTTTTTGATAGTTAGTTTTACTGCCAGTTACAACCACACCTCCTTGCCCGGTTGTAATAATTTTATTTGGTGCAAATGAAAAACAACCAAAATCACCAAAATTCCCTAAAAAAATTTTTTTATGTTTTGAACCAAATGCCTCGGCTGCGTCCTCGATTACTTTAATTTTTTTTCTTTTACATATTTTAATTATCTCTTTAATATTTCCTCCACGACCAGAAACATGCACAGGTATTACTGCTTTGGTATTCTTACTTATCTTTTTTTTTAAGCTATCGATATTAATTAAAAGATTTTTAGGATTTATATCAACTAAAACTAATTTGGCCCCTGCCATTCTCACTGCATTGGCTGTAGCCGGAAAAGTTATATTAGGAACAATAACTTCGTCATTATTTTGAACGTTTATTGATTTTAAAGCTAGAAATATTGCAGATGTGCCACTAGTTGTTGTTACTACATACCTTGACTTTAAAACCTTTTTAATCTTTTTCTGAAATAATTTTGTAGCTTCACCTTCATTCGGAAAATTGTTTAAAAGAATTTTTTTAGTATATCTTAAAACTTCTTTAGTGTTAATTATTGGTTTTGAAAATTCAATGTTTTTCATATTTTAATCCCAAATATCAATCAATATTTTATTTTTTGGAATTTTCAATCTTGAGTATGCTTTATGAGGTGCTCCTATTATTAAAACATTTGATTTTTTTACTAATTCGTTTTTATTTAAATTCATCTTATCTTTATAATATTCATCAGAAAAGTTAATTTTCAATTTCATTTTTTTAAGTTTGCTATAAAGCTTTAAAGATAAAGAGTCTCTCGTGTCGTCTGTCTCAGCTTTAAAGGCAATTCCAAGAATTCCGTATTTTTTCTTGTTGTAGTTTTTAATTTTTTTAATCTCATCTATTACTATATTTATCATACCTTCGTTTACTTGCATTGCAGAATGACCAATCTTAAAGTTATTTTTAAAAAAAGAATTCAATTGCATAGTATCTTTTAATAAACATGGTCCCGCTGTAAAGCCAGCTTTCAATAAATTAAAATTCCTCTCATAACCGTGCATCATAATTTCTCTAACTTTTGAGTAATTCATATTGTGTTTTTTACATATAGAATAAAATTGATTTGCAATTGAAAAATTTATATATCTATTTGCATTAGAAAATAATTTACACATTTCTGCTTCTTTTACTTCAGCTATCAAAATTTTTTTACAAATTTTAGAAAAAAGTTTTTTAGATTCTAAAAGAGATTTAATGTTTTTTGCCGAAACAATTTGAGGAAGTTTTTTAAGCTCTACTAAAGCTTTACTTTGCACTATTCTTTCTGGACAATATGAAATATTTTGATTTATTTCTTTATACTGTTTAAAGATTTTATCTACAACTCCTGGATAAACAGAGCTTCTTATAACAATAATTTGTTTTTTGTTAACAAATTTTGATAAATTTTTAAAAAAACTAAAAAATTTTTTTGTTTGAGGTTTAAGATTTTGGTTTATTGGAGTTCCGATGCAAATTATAATAAATTTACTTTTTTCAATAGTTTTAATATTTTTTGAAAAACTCAATTTTTTTTTTTTCAAACAATTTTTTAATACTTTTTTTGCTCCTACCTCGTAAAAAGGCATCTTCCCAGTTTTTATCAAACTCAAACTTTTAGTATTTATATCAATCAAATTGACATTAAAATTTTTACTCGCAAAAGCTAAACCAAGTGGTAATCCGACATGACCTGCGCCCCCAATTATAGAAATTGATTTATTTGTATCCATAAACAAAATAAATATTGTACTTAATTAACTTTATATATTAAAAGAAAATAAAAGATAATTTTTTAAATGCCATTATATCTAAATAAAAAACAACTTAAAAAGATAGGTTTTAAAAAAATAGGAGAAAACTGCAAAATATCAAATTTAATAAGGGGGTACAATTTGGATTGTACTCTTGGAGATAACGTACGAATAGACGATGATGTTGTCCTTAAAGGAAAAATTAATATAAAATCAAATGTTCATATCGCTAGAGGATGTACGCTTTCTGGGGGTGAAAAAGGAATTTTTTTAGATAACTTCTCAACGTTGTCAAATTTTTGTCAATTATTTACAAAATCTGACGATTATTTTTTACCGGGTGTCTCGGGGGGAACTTTAAACGAAAATAAACAGAAACAATTTTGTAAGATACATAATAAAAAAATAAAAATAGGTAAATCAGTTATTGTCGGCACTTTTAGTGTAATTCTTCCTGGAACAGAAATGGGGGATTTTTCATCAGCAGGTGCATTCTCACTAATAACTAAAAAAATAAAAAATGGTTATTTTTTTTCAAATTTAGAAACAAAAAATATTAAATTAAAGAAAAGAAATTTAATAAAATTGAATAACGTATATAAAAAAGCTATTCTTAAATAAGTATGAGAAATTTATCAACAACAATTACTAAATGTCAATTTTCAAAAAAAAAGGACTTGGTAAGAATTTTATCACTAGGTTATTTACCACCAGTAAATAATTATCATCCTATAAATAAGTCAAAAACTGAGGAAATTTTTTTTCCAGCAGAACTTATGTACTCTAAAAGTTCAAAATTAATGCAATTAAGTACCATTGTTAAAAAAGAAATAATTTTTCCAAAAAACTATCCTTACACAAGTAGCACAACTGAAGTTTTAAGAGAAAATTTCAAAGATTTATATGTTGAGTGCAAAAAACTTAATTTATTAAAAAAAGGAGATCTTATAGTTGATATTGGTTCGAATGATGGAAACTTACTTAATAACTTTAAAAATAATTATCGGGTTTTAGGTGTTACACCCGAGACTATAGGAAAAATTGCAATCAAAAGGGGCATATATACCTTGTTAAGATACTTTGACTCAAAAGCAGTTAAGATAATTTTAAATAAGTTTGGAAAGTGTCAGTTAATAACTGCTACAAATGTTTTCGCGCATATAGAAAATATCGACTCCTTAATGAAAAATATAATCAAAGTTCTGGATGCAAAAGGAGTTTTTATCACAGAATCACATTATTTAATTTCTTTAATTCAAACAGTTCAATACGACACAATATATCATGAACACATGAGATATTACTCGCTTACAAGTTTATATTATCTATTTAAAAAGTATAAATTAAAAATTTTTTATGCAAAAAAAATTAATACTCATGGTGGATCTATTAGAGTATATGTGTCAAAAAATAAGCAATTTAAAGTCGATAAATCTGTTTCAAAAATTTTACTTCAGGAAAAAAATTTTCTTACTACAAAAAATTTTGATAATTTTAAAAAGAATGTAATTGAGTCAAAAGTTAATCTTTATAATCTTCTTAAAAGAATAAGATTAAATAAAAAGGTGATTTTTGGTGTTGGAGCTCCCTCTAGAGCTGCAACACTTGTAAATTACGTAGGTTTAAATGAAGATATTCTAAAATGTATTTTAGAAATTAATGGATCTTATAAAATTGGAAAATACATGCCCGGCACAAACATTCCAATTATCAGTGAAAAGTATCTTAAAAAATTAAAACCAGATTATTTACTGATACTTTCGTGGCATATTTCTAAACAATTGATAAAAAAACTTAGAAAAAAAGGTTTTAAAGGAAAATTTATAATTCCTTTGCCAACACCAAGAATAATAAATTAAAATAAACTAGTACCTATATAGATACCCGCCAGTCAAATAAATTAGGAAATAGATTATAAAAATAAACATTGTTTTATTTTCCCCTAACATTTTTTTATTTTCTTTTTTAAGATCAAATAAAGAAAAAAATAATATTATAATTAATGGTTCAAAATATTCTTGTAATACATATTTTGGTTGGCAAAAAACTAGTAGACTAAATAATAAAACTTTATTTTTTTTTGAAATAATAAAATAATCAGAAATTATTAAAAACCCAACAGCTGATAGAAATAAAAAAAAGTATATATTTTTACCAAAGACTGTCTTGTTGATTTTATGAAACACCCCTCCGCCTAAACTAATTTCTTTGATATATTGAAAAATGTCGAAATAATTTAATATCAAAATGATAATTAGAAAAAATCCAAAAATTAAAAATCTTTTTTTTGAAAAATAATTTTTATTTTCAAGTGATCTAATCACCATAGGTATTAAATAAAATAACAAAATTGTCGAAACAATAATTAAATTCTGTAAAATAAATCTCGGGTGATGATATTGATATATAAAATTTATTTGTTGTTCACCTTGACCAATATAAATTGTTCCTACCCAAATATATAATAAGTAAAGTCCGGGAATAGATAACAACGTATAGAAAAAAATTAAAAATTTTAATATTGAATATTTTTTATCAACTACTGAATAAATAACTAAAAAGATAGGAAAAAAAATTAAGTAAGGTCTAGTATAAAGTGCTAAACTGGAGAAAAAGCAAGTTAGAAATACAAATTTAATCTTGTTTTTGATTTTTATACTTTCAACTTTTAAGTAAAACTTTAAAGATAAAATTAAAAAAAGCCAACCTAAATTCTCTGTTAATCCCCAATAAGCAGAAGATCTAAAAAATGGTAAAATCAAAAATATGCTTGAGTATACGAACGAGTCTAATTTTGAAAACTTAAATTTTTCAGCTATGATATCTGAAAAAAAAATTACATTTAGAAGTGATAATAGAGTTATTGAACCTTGAAAAGAAAATTGACTAAAAGTGAAAGGATTGAGGTAGGCATTTAAAATATGGAATAATGGAGTGCTACCCTCTCCAAATGAATAATAATTTTTTAAAGTTGTTAAAAAATTTTCTTTAAAAGATACAATAAGAGGCCAAGTAAACGTAACAAAATCTTTTTCAGCACCACCAGCTATGTTTTCTCTTAAAAAAAAACCTATTAGATATAATTGTAGTAGGGAAAATAAATAAATGTATTTTAAAGATTTAATAGTATTTTCATTCATAATATTCTTAATATTTATTAAGAAAAATTTTTTTCATTAGATGGTGGGACTAGCAAGAATCGAACTTGCTACCCCTTCGATGTCAACGAAGTGCTCTACCGATGAGCTATAGTCCCCAACCAATTAATTGTTTTAATTTTAATTTATAATAATTAAATTTAAATCTTTTTAATGAATAGTTCAATTTTTTAAACTTGTAAGAATTTTTCTTTATCCAATGATCCATTTCATTTGCGAAAAGATTAGTTTTTTTAGAGAAATTTGTATCATGATGTCGATAAAAAGCTAAGGGTTCCGGTATACAATAAAATTTTTCTTTTAAACTGAGTTTTAAAAAAAAGTCGAAGTCTCCTATAATATTATATCTCTTATTAAATTTGTTTTTTTGAAAAAGTTTTTTATGCATAAAAACTGACAAAATTCCTAGCCTATACTCATCTAGTAATGTTTGAGTTATTTTACCACTCGGCATTTTTTTAAAGTATAAAAATGATTTCTTTGTTTTTTCATTATAGATATGTAGATTTGAAAAAACAAAATAAGCTTTTTTATTTTTTTTTACGTAATTAATTTGTTTCTTAAGTTTATCTTTTTTCCACCAATCGTCATAATCACAAAAACAAATATATTTTCCCTTAGCCTTTGAAATAGCTAAATTTCTTGCTTCGTATAAATTAAGGAATTTTTTTGATTTGAAATATTTTATTCTTTTATCATTAAATTTTTTAAGAATTTTTGTGGTAGAATCTTTAGATTGATTATCAAAAAAAATTAATTCCCAATTTTTGTAAATTTGAGACATAATGCTTTTAATGCTTTCGTGCAAGTATTTTTCTCCATTATGACAATTCATAATTATACTTACTAGAGGTGTTGAGCTATTTTTCTTAATCAAAGATTTTTTTAAATTTTTTTTTTTTTAAAATTTGATCTAAACTTTTTTTATCTCGAACCGTATCCATACAATGCCAGAAGCCATCATATTTATAAGCAGAAAGTTGTTTTTTTTTTGCTAAGTTTTCGAGTGGATCTCGTTCAAGATAAGTGTTGTCATTTTTAATAGATTTTAAAAATTTTGAATTCATTACAAAAAAACCGCCATTAATCCAACCTTCATCTAAACTAGATTTTTCTTTAAAATATTTAACAGAATTTCCTTTAATTTTTAAATGTCCAAATCTAGCAGGAGGTCTAACTGCAGTTAGAGTGACTAATTTATTATTTTTTTTGTGAAATTTTACTAATTTTTTTAAATCAATATCAGATAAACCATCTCCATAGGTCATAAAAAAAGTTTCATTTTTAAAATATTTTTGCAATCTTTTGAGTCTTCCTCCAGTCATGGTTTTTGTGCCAGTATCAATTAATTTCACACTCCAATCTTTTTTATTTTTTTTAAAATATTTTCTTAAAACTGCTCCCTTATACCCCAAAGCTATATAAAATTTTTTAAACCCCGCCTTAGCAAAATGACTCATTATTCTCGTAATTATTGGTTTTCCGTTAACTTCGATCATTGGTTTAGGAATACTTTTTGAATATTCTGAAATCCTTGTGCCTTGACCTCCTGCTAAAATTACTACTTTCATAATTTATTTTGCATTATTTTTTCATATTTAAGAATTTGTTTTTTTGTATAATCTAAAATTTGTTCTGAAGAATTATAATATTTTCTATACCAATTTATTGTCATATTTGCTGTTTCCTTAAAATTTAAAACACTTTTCCAATTAAGGATCTTTTTAGCCTTAAGACAATTTAGCTTAAGTAATTTAGACTCATATAATTTTGACCTGTTTTTATCTACCTTCCAAGCAACATTTTTCCAATTTGCTTTCATGATTTTTACTAAGTTTATTACGCTAAAGTTATTCTTATTATTTGGTCCAAAATTAAACACTTCTCCATGTAATTTAGGATTTTTACTTAATTTCATCGCGAACAGTAAATAACCTCCTACTGCTTCAAGAACATGTTGCCAAGGTCTAGTTGATGAAGGATTCCTCAAAAGAACTGTTTGTTTTTTTGACCAAGATTTTACACAATCTGGTACCAATCGGTTTGTAGACCAGTCACCCCCTCCTATAACATTTCCAGCTCTAGCTACACCAATTAAAATCTTGTTTTTTTTTTTGTAATAGGAATTGATATAAGATTGAATTATTAATTCAGCGGATCCTTTTGAAGCGCTATAGGGATCAAGTCCCCCTAATATATCGTTTTCTCTGTATCCTCTTTTAAGCTCGAGATTTTTATAACTTTTATCACTAGTAATTAATATTACAGTGCATTTTTTTTTAATTCCTCTTAGAGCTTCTAAAATATTTAAAGTACCTAAAGAATTTGTTTCAAAAGTTTCTAAAGGGTTTTTGTACGATTTTTGCACTAAAGATTGTGCCGCTAAATGAAATACAAAATCAGGTTTGAATGATAAAAAAATTTTTTTTAGTTTTTTTAAATTTCTTATATCAACTTTTCTACTATCAATTTTTTTCTCAAGCTTTGTAATTTTAAAAATTGATGGATTTGTTAAAACTCCATTGGATATTCCAAGTACTTTAGCACCAAGTATTTTTAGCCAAATAGTCAGCCATGAGCCTTTGAAACCGGTATGGCCTGTAACTAAAACTTTTTTATTTTTAAATCTTTTAAAAAAAATCATATAGTAAATTTAAAAAATTTATAAATATAAGGATTAATTTTGTATCGAAAATTTCCGATCAAATAGCTTTTTTTTTCAATTTCAAATACTTCTTTTATTCTTGTAGTCATTAAATTATAAACTAAAGCTATTCTATTTGAATTTCCATCACCTCTGTAGGAATGCCAAGTTTCTCTTTCTTTTCTTGAAAAAAAAACTCCTCTGTTTATTTTCCATTCAACAGTCTTTTCCCCTTCACCTTTTTTAGTTTTGTAAAATTTCGTTCCTGAATTTGACTCTGGATTTATATAAATAACACCGCTTAATAATTTATTTGGAGTATCATCATGAATGGGAAACTGACAATTAGCTCCCGTTTCAATTATGTGAAATTCAGAGTATTCATATAGATCTATTTTTGCTTGATTTAACTCCCTCAAAACATTAATAGCTTTTTTGTGATAATTTCTATGTAGTCTTATTATAGTGTCAGAATTTATACACTCTGATTTTACGTTATTATTCTTATCAATTGAATTATGATAAACTTTAACTTCATTTTTTTTTACCGAAGTTAAATTTAATGACTGGATCTCTTTAAGATCGTGTTCATTTAAAAAGTTATCTATTAATTTAATATTCATTTTTTTTCAAAAACATAATTAAATAATTTAGAAAACTTTTCATTTTTATCATAAATTGATGCATGCTTTTTATGTTTAATATGAAAATCACAATCTGACAAAGTTTTTAATATCTCATTAAATTGAGAGCTGTAGTTCTCGTTAATCTCTATTGAGATACTTCTGATGTTTTTATTTTTAAGATACTTATCCGCCCCTTTTAAAATTTTATGTTCAATGCCGTCAACATCAATTTTTATATAATTGGGAATGTCTAGAATTTTGTTATCTAGAAGAAAATTTATATTTGTTCCGAACAAATTATATTTTTGTTTAGGCTGAAAATTTTTACCTTCATAGTCAGTAGGAAATCCGTAAGAATTCATAGCCCATCCTTCTGTAAATTCAGGTTCAAACATAGAAATATGAACATTTTTTTTATCAGTTAAAGGAATTTGATTAATTATAATTTTACTATTTAGATTATTAATTGAAATATTTCTACTTAAAACTCTTAAATTACTTGTGGAAGGCTCAAAGCTAATTACTTTTAAATTTTCATGTTTTTGGACCGCGTAAATAGAGTATAATCCAATATTAGCTCCTATATCCCAAAAAATATTATTATTACTTGTATCGAAATTATCTATCCATTCTATGGTCTCTGGTTCTTTTGAGAATAAAGTATTAACTCTCCAATTAATAACTTTATTAGGAGAAAAAAAAATAGTTTTTTTTTTATTTATTTCAACGTTTTGGTAGAAATCCTCATTAAAAAAATCACTAAAATGAATTAAAAATTTTTTTTTAAAAATAAAAAAAACTAAATCATCAAATATTTTTATAATCTTATATAGTAAATAAGAAATTTTTTTCATCATATTATTACCTTACAATTACATTTTTAATTGTATCTATAATTTTACGATTATTTTTCATTTCAAAAATATTCGATTTACCAATTTTTTTTAATTTGATAATTCTTGGAAATTTATTAATTCTCTTTTTATCTAAAAAAATGTTATTATAGATTTTTCTAGAAATTGATTTTTGATTTTTTTTCTTGATGAAGCTATTGATATTAGTAGGAAGCTTATATTTTTTTAATAAAGACTCTAAAAAAATAAAATTTTTTCCTTTTCCTTCAACATAATATATTTCACATAACATTCCTATACCTACTGCTTCTCCGTGTCTTATAATGTCACTAGTTTTAGATTTTAAAGCCATCTCAATTGCATGAGCAAAAGTGTGACCAAAATTTAAATTTAATCTTGATGAATTTTCATAGACGTCGTCTTTAAAAAATTTAATTTTAGTTTTTAAAGTTAAAAATATTAGTTTTGAAAGGTATTTATAATTTCTCGATAAACACTTAGACATACCGTTATTTAACATTGTTAGAATTTTAAAATCATTAATAAGTCCAGATTTCATTATTTCTGGAAGACCTGAAAAAAATTCTCTATCAGGTATTAAATTAATGACATTCTTTGAAACAAAAACTGTTCTGGGGTGATAATAATTTCCAACAGAATTAATAATGTTTTTATAATTAATGCCTGTTTTACCACCTATACAACTATCAACGATAGCCGTCATAGTTGTTGGTATATGGTAGTAAATTAATCCTCTTAAATAAAGACTGCTTGCTAATGCACAAACGTCTCCGACTACACCCCCTCCACAAGAAATTATCACCGATTTTTTTGTAAATCCCCTTGTAATTAATTCATCCAAAATTTTGAATAACATTTTTTCATTTTTGTTTTTTTTATTAGCCTCTACAGTGATAAGTGAGATTTTTTTTCCAGATTTTTTCAAATCTTTAATCAAATATTTTTTAAAATTATTTTTTAATTTTTTATCTAAAACAACTAAAAGATTATGATCTGAGTAATGTTTTTTGAGCTCTCTAACAATATCTGGCGACTCTTTATCTGTACAAAATTTAATACCATGAAGGATATTATTAATTTTATAAGTAATTTTCATAAGTTAAAAATACCTTTTAAAGAGTTTATCAGATTTTAATATTTCCTTTGCTTTTAGGAAATCTTTTTTGACATCAATAGAAAAACTTTCTCCTTTCAAATTTAAAGTTTTTATTTTAAGTCCCGCTTCAAGCGCTCTTAATAACTCAATATCTTCAATCGACTCAAGATTACCTTTTTTAGTATAATAAAATTTTTTAAGAGCATCTGGTTTAAAAGAAATTATAGATAGATGTTTTTTAATGAATTTATTTTTTTTTTTAAATTCTAAAGGAATATTTGATCTAGATAAATAAAGTACTTCATCAAAATTATTGGTGACAACCTTAATTAAATTTGTATTATTTGTAATCTTAGTCTTAAGAGTTGGTAGAATGATATCTGTTTTTTTATTTTTAAGATGAAATTTAATAACTTGATCTATATGTTTAGGATTTATCAAAGGTTCGTCGCCTTGAATGTCTACAATAAAGTTGTATTTTTTTTTTATTTTTTTATATCCCTCGTAAATCCTTTCAGTGCCGTTTTTGTGTTTTTTTGAAGTCAAAATACATTTCACATTATACATTTTTGCTACATCTAAAATTTTTTTATCATCACAACAAACTATTACGTCATTTAAAATTTTCGAAAGTCTAGCTCGTCTGTAAACATGGACAATCAGTGGACATCCGTTAATAGAAAGCAGAGGTTTCGCGGGCAATCTCGTGGACCCTAATCTTGTGGGAATAAGGCCTAACACTTTATTTTTCATGAACTTAACCATCCACCATCAATACTTATATCTTCACCATTTATGTAATTTGAATTATTTGAAAGCAAAAAACAAATTAAGTTAGAAACTTCTTTTGGTTCACCCCATCTTCTAGTTGGTATCCTGCTCAGAGTCCAATTGTAGAGCTTCTTATTTTTTTTAAATTTTGTGTAAAAAGATGTTTTTGTAAAACCTGGACTTACACAATTAGCCCTTATACCATACCTTGCCATTTCAGTGGCAAAAGATTTTGTTAATGAAGTTACTGCTCCCTTAGATGCTGCATATGCAGATAATTCTTTAAAACCAGATTTTCCAACTATTGAAGACAAATTAACAACCGTTCCTTGAATTCTATATTTTATCCAGAATTTGGAAAAATTTTGCAAAATATAAAATATACTAAAAAAATTTACATCTAAAACTTTTCGTAAATCTTTATTATTAATTTTTATGAATTCTTTTCTTAATCTAACTCCAGCATTATTAACTATACCATTAATAGGTCTTTTATTTTTTCTAGAGTCGCTGATAATACGATTAATTAATTTTAAATTGAGAACATTTCCATTATATATTTTTAAATTATTTTGGTTTTTAAATTTTATATTATCTCTTTTATCTTTAATTAAAGTATAAACATAGGCACCAGCATTAATCATATCCTTCACTGTTCTTTCTCCAATACCTTTTCCAGCTCCAGTGATAAAAATATTTTTATTTTTAAGTATCATTTTAAACGGTTATAATGTTCAAAAATTGAACAGTAAAGCAAAACATCAAATTTTTTAGCATTTTTCGTCTAAAAATTAATATATTTCGAAAATTTATTTTTCTCTTTATTTATAAAGAAGGTTCTGTTGTATTTTTTTAAATTATAAAGATAAGTATTATTATTAATTTTTTTTACATTTATATTTTCCCATATACTGCTTGAAAATACATCAAGAGGATTGTCGTTAGGAAAATGAAAAATTTTGGTTCCCTCTTCTAAAGCTTGTACACAAACTCCAGTGGCAGAACCAAAAAACAAAGAAATATTTTTGTTATTTTTAGAAAATTTATTTTTATACTTTTTAATCAATTTATTAACATCGTTCTTAAATTTTAAATGAGTATGACTTGACTGATTTAATGGGTGAATTCTTACTCTTAACTTATTTAAACTTTTATTGGAACAATCTTTAAAAAATTTTTCTAATCTAATTAAATAATCATTTTTTTTATTTAAATTATAAGGAGGAAAAATATATCCATTAAAAACTCTTTTTTCAAATTTAGAAAATCTAAGTGATGGAATCACAGAAACTTTTTTTTGTTTCCAACCTAAGTTTTTACAAAGATTTTTTTTTTGATCACTGCTAGAAACATATAGTTTATCTAAAAATATATTTCTATTTATCAAGTCAGTTTGAACTGGCCAAGGAGCACAATGTAAATAACCATAGGTTTTAATATTATTGCCTCTTTTTGCCTCTGAAAGAATTGAGTTTTGCCAGGGTGTGCTCTCATAATTAATTAATACCTTTTCGAAATTCTTTTTTTTAATAAAATTTTTAAATATATAAGTCGTCTCATGGGCAAAATCAGACTCATACCAGCAATTATGTTTAATTTTTGAAAAAGAAAAATTATATCTCGTGAACAAATTTATTATCTTTTTTACAAGATATAAAAAACTTACACTACCAGTATTCCTTTTTTTCACTATAAAAATATTTTTTTTTAAATTATCCGGCGCGTAATTATCAAGAGATATAAGAAACCATAAAAAATTTTTTTTTTTCTTACTACCAATATTAAAATATACATCGTAAAAATTACCATTTTTATCAAAATTTGCTTTTGAAGAATAAGAAACAATTATTTTTTTTTGATTTATTTTTATATCCTTTTGTTTGGAAAATAACTCTAGATCATGATTGTAAGATAAAGATAAGATGTTTTTAATAGTGAAAGCTATATTAGAAAATAGTGTTTTTTTTAAAAATCTACTTATTATAAATTGCCCAGGAGTTTTTGCCCAAACTGTAAAAAAGCAAAGTGGGCTTATAGCAATATTTATATTTTTTTTTTTACAGTCTCTAAGATAGGAAAAACAATTATCTATAAAATTTTTTTGAAGATAATTTATATTCGACATTAATTATTTTTTTTAACTAAATTAATAACTTTCTTCATTTGTGATCTCGAACCTAAAGAAAATCTAAGAAAATTTTCTAAGCCTTTAACGCCAGGTCCTTTTCTCACTAATATGCCATTCTTTTTTAAAACTTTTTCAAAACTCTTTCTATTTCTAATTTTAATATGAAAAAAATTTGCATGGGTATCTAAGAACTCAATTTGATTTTTTTTGAGCTCTTCTTTCATATATTTTTTTGAAAGACCAACCTCCTTGATATGTTTAGTCACAATTGAGTAGTTTTTAATCAAAAATTCTATGGATAAACAAACCAAAGAATTAATTTCATACATAGGTTTAAATTTATTTAACAATTGTGAGATATTAGGGTTAGAAACAGCGTATCCGGCTCTTAAACCAGCTAAACCAAAGGATTTTGAAAATGTTCTAGTGATTATTAAATTATTAAATTTTTTGATAAGATTTATATATGAATATTTGTAAAAACCTTCATAAGCTTCATCGATAACTACTGGTACTTTATTTTTTTTACATTTTGTCAAAATTTTCATCATAACTTTTTTATCAATAATTGTTCCTGTTGGACTATTTGGATTGGCCAAAATCATAAGGGAAACAGATTTTGATATACTCTTAAACAATTTTTTAAAGTTCAATTCTAAATTTTTATTATATGTTACCTTAATTGTATTTAAATTATAAATTTTACTGTAAACATTTACCATTCCAAAAGTTGGTTCCAATATAATAATTTTGTCTTTCGGTTTAGTAAAAAGTTCAAAGCAAGTTTTAAGTGAGAGATCTGATCCAGCTGAAATATAGATCATTTTATCTGATACCTTAAGCTTTTTTGATAAAAGTTTTTTTGTTTTTTCTATATCTGGGTAAGATGAAATATTAAAAGTATTTATTTTTTTTTTAAGATAATTAATAAACTTTTTTTCAAAGCTAATTACTCTTTCATTCTTATCTAGTCGTAAAAATTTGTCTCTTTCAACTGAATCAGATTTCAATCGATTGATACTAGATAACCAATTTTTTTTAATTAAATTATTTTTAACCATTCCTTAGAGTGTAGAGACCCTATTAGTTCACCTGAGACATCGCATTTGTTGCAAGGATTCAAGTTTCTATCAGATCGTAATAGTTTTTTTCTTGCTACTTGAAATTTTTTATCAAGCCATATATCGATAATTTTTTTAGATTTAATATTTCCAGCAATAAATTTTTTAGCCCAGTCATGTGAACACATTTGAACATCGCCATTGTAATCAATAAAAAAGGTGTAAGCTGGGTAATTACATTTAGCATTTAAAGGATTTATTAAAGCTGGTCTTTTATGCTCTGAGTTTTCTAAATTTCCTCCACGATTGCTAATATTTAATCCAAAATCTAGAGTTTCCGGCATATATCTATTTCTAATTACATATTGATTTTTTTTTAATTCTGCTTTTTCACACATATCAAAAAATCTTTTTTCATCTTCAGGGCCATCATAAACACTTACCAACAAGGTAGACAATCCGGCCTTGAATAATTTTTTAATTCTATCAACATTTAAAACATCTCCATTTGTAATTATTTCAATCTTTGCATCTGGTAAAAGTTTTCTTGCTTCTGAAATACATTTGTAAATTTTTTTATCTAATAAGGGTTCTACGTAACCAGAGTAAATTATCATTCCTTTATATTTTAAATCGCTTAACTCTTTAAAAATTTTATAGTGAAGTTCTTCAGAAATAAATTCATTTATATCAGGATAATTTGGATCGCTTCTGGGGCAAAAAGAACATTTCCTATTGCACATACCTGAATTACTTATTTCAACTACAGACATTAATGGAAAGTTTTCACCCTTTTTAGTTATAAACTGAATACTGTCTTTTGTGATTTTTTCTTTTCTATAAATATTTTTATCTATAATCATGATTTATAATAATTAATTGTTCTTTTAAGACCATCAAAAAATTTAATTTTTGGATTCCATTTTATCAGGTTTTTTGCCCTAGATATATCTGGAAAGATTACTTTAGCTTCATCTTTTCTAAGTTTGATTACTCCATATTCTGGCTTACCCATTCTAATTATTTTTACTATGTAATTGATAACTTTTTTTACCTCTATACTTTTTCCATATCCAATATTGATTATTTTGCCTATGACTTTCTCACTCGTAATTGTTAACATTATGGCTTTAATAGCATCGTTTACGTGCAAAAAATCTCTTTTTTGTGATCCTGAAGAACATGGAAAATTTTTATTTTTTAAAGAGGAATTAATAACTATCGGTATAAGCCTGTTAAATGACTGTCTGGGTCCGTAAACTTGATAAAATCTTAATATTACAACTGGAAATTTTTTGTTCTTGTTTAATTTCAATAAAAATTTAGTAGCCAAAAATTTAGATTTACCGTAGATCAATTTAGGTAGACATTTTGCACTTTCTTTTTGTGGTGATTTAATTTTACCGTATTCTGCTGAACTTCCTATTTGAATAAACTTTTTTAAATCATTTTTTTTTAAAAAGAAATTTACAAGATTCTTTACACCAATAAAATGACTATTGTAAGTCTTAACCTTATTTAAATGATCTACATGCCCTCCAAAATTTACAACATAGTCAAACTTATTTTTTTTTATTTTATTAAAAAATTTTTTTTTGGAGATATCGAAATATACGTAATTTACTGATTTTAATCTCCTTTCTTTTTTTGGTTTACTAATGGAAATACTTGTAACAAAAAATTTTTTTTCAACGCATTTTTTTGCAAAATGATATCCCAAAAAGCCCGTGCCACCAATTATCAAAATATTCTTATTTTTAATTTTCATTAAATCGTTTTTTTTATGATTTTATAATTTGGCAATTTTTTATAATCATTGGATAATAAATAAGTGTTTTTGAAATAATCATATCTAGATTTCATAGAACGAGAGATTTTATCTGGGATCGAAATATTAGAAATATTTTCGATATTGACTGATTCACAAGAAAAAAAATTCGCCATATGCTTATTATATCTCATGTAAAATAAATTTTTTTTATGTTCCTTAGTATTTATAAAAACTAATGGTTTATTAAAAAGTATTGCATAGGAGATGGCAATTGACATATGGGTAATTACAAAATTTGAATTTTTAATTAATTCTAAAGTTTTATACTTAAATGTCTGCCTGTTTCCTAACTCTTTTAATTTACTAATCTTATCCTCTCCTCTAGGATGTAATCCAATTAATATCTTTTTTTTATATTTCTGCTCTATCTCGCTTAAACCTTTATTAACATCATAAAAAACTTTTTTGGCATTCTCTAACTTTTCATATCCATAGGTATTTGAGTCACTCGCAGATTTTATTGAGAAAGGTGTTAAGTAAACACCATACTTTTTTCTTGAAAAAATTTTTTTTGTATTGTTTAAAAAAACTTTTGAAGCATCCCAACTATTAAGGCTTATTATTTGAGATCTAGGAAATTTTTTTTCAAATCTTTTTTTATCAATTTTACCGTTGGTGAAAATAATTTTTGGTGGGAAAAATAGTGACATTAATCCTAAAAAAAAATTTATGATTTTAAACTTATTCTCATAAAGGACATGTTTCTTTCTATTAAATAATCTATGGCATTTAAAAATTAAATTTTCTTTTAAACTATAGTCTTTAGTTATATCTAAATTTGGCAATGTATTTTGCTTTACAAGAACAATATTTATTTTTTTTAGTAATAAAAGAAAATGAAAAAATAAAAAACTAAAGTTAAGTGGATTGCCCGTATAAAATAAATAAAGATTGTTTTTATATTTTTTTAGATCCTTTGAAACCAATTTAAACCAATTTAAAAGATTATAAAATTTAATTACTTTACTTTTTTGCCTAAGATAATCGTAATTTTTGTGAGACTTATTGTTAAACAAAAACGATAAGTCATGTACCTCTACTATAAAGTCTTTTCTTAAATATTTGACCTCAAATAATTCATGATGAAAATCTAAAAATTTTACAAATTGGACAAAAATGATTTTTTTCTTCATTAATTAAAACTATTTTTTAAATCTTGGTCTTATTTTTTTGTTCTTAGAGTTAAAAAATTTGTTTAATATTATTAGTCTCTTGTCCTTGAAAAAATTTTTTATTTGCCAAGCTTTACCTGCATCTTTAAGTGTTCCTGGAAAGTGTAAAAAATATGAATTTAAAATAATTTCTTCTGCACAATATTTTACTAACATTTTGTAATTTTTTTTCTCTCTATATAAAAAAGAATATTTGTCTGCTAATTCAAATAGCCAATTTGTCTGAAATTTATAATCTAACCAAAATGATTTATTACCTTTCATTATTTCAAAATTTATAGGAACTTCAACACCCTTAAAAATTTTTTTATATTTTTTTTTGCAATACTTGATGTACGAGTCTTTAAAAAATTTTCTAAACTTGTTAGAGTTATAAACCATTACCCCGGCACAAAAATAATTATTCAAATTTTTACTTAGTTTATAATTCTTAAATATTTCTTTAGGACTGGCAGTTATTGAACTTCTTAATGGATATGATTTGTCTAAAAATAATCTTCTAAGATAAACTATTCTTTCTCTTAATGTGTAATCATTTTTTCTATACGGCAGGTTTTTATAGAAATTCACAACTGATATCTTGTTTAAATTTGAGAATTTAAAAATATTTGGAGCTAGTTCATTAATAAATATATCACTGTCTAGAACACAAATGTTCTTTACATTTAGAGAACTAACCCTAATGTATTCTGCAACTAAAAGTCTTTGCCATGTAGGTGTTTTCCAATAATCACTTTTTTTTTCAATTAAATCTTTCTTAATTATCAATATACCTAAACTATTTTTTTTTGCGTATTTTTTCCATGACTCAAGGCAATATCTTTTCCAGTCATTAAAATGTTTTTTACCAATTACAACAGAGACTAAATAATCTTTATTTTTTTTATTTTTTTTTATGAAAACATGCGAATTTTCATTTAGCTTAAATGTCATCTGAATACCAATTGTTTCCTACTGATTTTTCTCTTGAATATTGTTTAAAAGAAATAGGACATTCAGATAATGAAATTCCAAACTTATAATTAGACTCACTTTGATTTACTAAAGCATTTAAGACGTGATCAAAAGAGTCTAGCAGTCTAGTGTCGTCTTCATCAAAATTTATCGGTTGATCTTTTTCTAAAAATTTTTTTATAATTTTTTCTAGTGAATTTTTCTCACTAATTCTTCCAATTATTGCCTTTTTGTTTCCTGGTCTGTCCAAAAATCCAGCTTCCCTGAAAAGAAATACATCGCCATGCAAATCTATTGCAACTGACATTTGAGTAAATCCAAACTTTCTTAATTCTCCACCAGATACTTTAACTAATCCTTTATCAAAAATATTATTGGATAAATATTCTAGAGAATAACCATAATCAACGTGTAGGTACGGAGTATATGTTTTTACTTTACTTTTAAAATCTTGCAATATCTCGAGTAGTTTTTTTCTTTGATTGATTGTCATTTCTTGTTGTAGTCTGTACTTTCGAATACTATCTAGTGAAGGGTCATTTCCAGTTACACTTTGGTAATCATCTCTTAAAGTTAAAAAATTTACTCCTTGAGATTGAGCGCTTGCGTTAACTTCTTTAATGAACTCCAAAACATTAATTAAATTATTCATATTTTCTGGTAGAATAATATAGTTAAGGCCTACTTTTAGTTTATTATTAAATTGTTCTCTTAACTTTAAAAAATTAATTAGATTTTTTTTTACGATATCATAACTTTTCCCTACTTGAGTGATATCTTTGTATGAATTACTGTCATAACCATAGAGAGAGATTCTTAAAGAATCTAAATTCCAAATTTCTGGGTTTTTTTTAATAAAAGCTTCGGTAAGTGAATAACCATTTGTAATTAAAGGAACTTTAAAGCCACTGTCATTAGCTGCTTTTATTATCTCACCAATTTTAGGATTAGTTAATGGCTCAAGTCCACCGGAAATTGAAATTTTTGAGTTTTTATCTGTTGTTTTTAACAGTTTCTTAATTTGATTAACGCCATCAGTAACAACTGAATTTTTATATTTCGCATCTTGATTTCTTCCACAGAATCCACAATAAAACATACATGATACACCCGGGAATAAAGCTATCCTTATGGGATATCTATATTTATTTGTAATAACTTCTTCAGAAATATTTGCAAAAGGTAAAATAGTATTCCAATATTTTTTTGATACACTTTTTTTTGTAATAATGTCTTGTATAAAATCATTTTCTCGAATGAACTTATTAATTTTTTTTAAATTATCAATTTTTTTTAAACTTAAACTATTGAATATCTCCTCTTGTGTTATTAATGGATTTAAAGAGAGCTTATCAACAATATCTAAAATTATTTTTTTAATTTTATTTAAGTCAAAATCTTTTATGTTATCTTCAAAAAAAGACTGATTTTTATTAATTTGATCTAAAATTTTATCATTATATTTCATAGTTTATCTATATTTTTTTTTCAAAATTGATATCAATTTACTAGAAAATAAAGTTCTCTCTTTATTTTTATCAAAATTTAATTTATTTTTGATCATTCCCTCAAACATTAAATTAAGCGGTTTTCTTTTTATATTTAAAAAATCTGCCTTATTTATTTTATGAAGTTTTTTGTTAGAATTAATACTGTAAATAAAACTAAAGAAATTTTCTCCTGATAAAAAAGATATTTTTAAATTTGTACTATTTTCTTTTATTCTAATTTTTTTAATTTGTTTTAAATTAATGAAATCTTTTAGTAAGTAAAAATCATGATAGGCAAATCTAAATAATAATGAAACACTTGATTTTTGTGCTTTTTTCAATCTTTTAATTATATTTTTTTTTTCTAAAAAAATTTTCTTTTTTTTAAAATATTCAACATCATCAACGTACAATTTACAATTTTTTTTATTCGCTAATGAATAAAGATATTTAACTTCTTTAAAATTTGAAGTAAGTGGTTTCTCGCAAAATATATTTTTTTTTTTATTTAATAAGTATTTAACTATTTCAAAATGGGAGTCATTATTTGAAAGAACAAATACCCAATCTAGTTGGTCTAAACATATTAGTTTGTAATTTATTTTTGAGTTGAGAATAAATTTAATTTTAAAATATTTTTGTAAAGTTGGAATTATAGTTTTCGCCCATTTGCCATGTCCTATAATGCCAATATTTTTTTTTTTCATATTAAATCTTTTTACTCAATAACAAAAATTTTGCTAAGCCAACAGCAGTATTCCACTTACCAGAGAAAATTGTTACAATTTTGTTATCAAAAAATTTTATTGAATTAATCCTTTCATCTGTCTTTTCTTTATTAAGTTCTATTGCCCTAGTAACAAAAAAAGATCCAATGTACTTGGCTTCATTTAAAAATGGTAAGTATTTTGAGCTATTTAAGATAAATTTTTTAAAATTTGAAACCTTGTTTAATTTGAGAAGTCCTTTGTTTAAATATTTTTTTCTATAGTCTCTAAATTTAGGATAAAAGTTTTTTATCACCTCAATTTTTGAGTGCTGCACATCACTTAGCAAATGATATTTTGTTCCTACATATGGATCTAAAGAAACGAACTTTCCATCAAGCACCATAAAACTTTTTCTTTGATACCTTTTTGGCAGTTTAATAACAATTTTTTCCACTAGTTCATACTTATATTTATTTCTAGGTTTT